>CAVBWE010000143.1:0-29267 GCA_963598715.1 Sphaerochaetaceae bacterium
GATCAAGGCAGGATGAATGCGCTTTCGTGAAGAAAATGGTATGCATGCAGTTAACAGCAGATGGGGATAATGCTAACATCAGTGATGTATTTTTCTTCCGGGCCATGTGTTTTGTCTGACCTCCCGGGGGAAAGGAGGAATACCGCTATGCCGGCTCTTTTTGATATTTCAATCAGGATTACAACACAGATGATCAGGGAGGCTCTTTCCAATCAGGAGATGTATGCAACAGGACACCTCGGAACGCACTATGACGATGTGGGTATGGCTTTCCCTCTTTCCTATATGAGACTGGACGGTGTCATATTCGATGTCAGTGCAATACGCGCTCGCGATATCCTTCTTTCCGATGTCGATGTTTCTCTTCTACGTGAGAATACTGCCGTACTTTTTTATACCGGCTTCGTGGAGGAAACGGGGTATGGCAGTGCTTCGTATTTCCGTGACCACCCCCAGCTTTCGTATCCGCTCATTGATGCCATTGCCGAAAGAAAGGCGGCACTTATCGGAATTGATGCCGCAGGAATACGCAGGGGCAGTGAGCACGACAAGGCAGACCTCCGTCTTGCACAAAGCGGCATCTTTGTCATAGAAAACCTTACGGGACTGGGAGATGTCAGCCGGTGCAGCGGGAAACTCACCGTCAACACCTATCCCATGAATTATGAGGGGCTTACCGGATTTCCGTGCAGGGTGACTGCCGAGAGACAGTAGGTCATCAGCATTCAGACAGGGAGTAGACATTTCTGAGAAGACGTATTCCGGTTTCTGTCCTGAAGAGGTTTTTTTCAGCCGAGAGTATGGATTGTCTTGTGTCATTGTGTTCGCCGGCATTTACAAGATAGTCCGCTTCAAGAAGAATCTGCCAGTCGGGTGCATCAACGCCTTCAGAGGTGTGGTGATGACTGACGAGGAAAATGATTCTCTTCCTGTCCCTCTCATCGATATCGAGGGAGGAGAAGAATGCTTCGAGAAGTTCCGGACTTTCCTCTTCCTGCTTCTTTCCGTCTGAAAAACCGAAGCGCTCCCTGAGGCTTTTGCATGAGATGTCATGTACGATTGCCGTGATTTCAAGAATGAAGAGGGTGTGGCTGTCGACTCCTTCTGCCATGGCTATTGCCCTCGTGTACGACCAGACCTTCAGAAAATGGTTGATGTCCCTCCGGCTGCCGCCGAGGAATGCCGTCATCTTTTCGGCACACTGTGCTATGAGTTTTGCTTTTTCCATTGTTTCAGAATAAACAATAAGGAAAACATATGTCAGGGGGCAGCCGGCTTTTTATTGCATATTGAAAAAAAAGTGCAGAGTCATAACAATTGAGCCATGAACAGTTCTGTCGTCCGCTTTGTCTTCTCGATGCTCATATTCGGAACAATCGGAATAATACGCCGCCTTATCCCTCTTCCGTCTGCACTCCTGGCTTTCTTCAGGGGAATTCTCGGTGCCCTCTATCTTTTCCTTTTCATAAGGATTACAGGAAGAAAAAAGGAGAACATGACGAGGAAAAGCATTGTTCTTCTTGTCCTTACGGGTGCTCTCATCGGCTTTAACTGGATATTCCTGTTCGAAAGCTACCGTTTCACCTCCGTTTCAGTTGCAACCATGTGCTACTACATGCAGCCGACGATGGTGATTCTCCTTTCTCCCTTTTTTCTCGGCGAAAGACTTACTTTTCCCGGAGTCCTTTCCGCCGTCACCGCCGTCATCGGCATGTACCTGATATCGGGAAGAGGAAGTGAGGCATCCGTGGCAGGCGATGAGCGGGGAATTCTCTTCGGTCTTGCTGCCGCTGCCCTCTACGCAGCCGTTGTGATCCTCAATAAGAAGATTGAGGTAAAGGATGACTATGTGAGAACAATGGTGCAGCTCTTTGCTGCTTCCGTCACGGTTCTGCCTTATGTCCTTGCAACCGTAAATCCCTCCGCACTCCGCCCTGACGCAGAGACTCTCGTTCTTGTACTTCTTGTCGGAATATTCCATACGGGTTTTGCATACAGCATGTATTTCGGGTCGATGAAGAACATTCCTGCACAGTCTGTTGCCATCCTCAGCTATATAGATCCTCTTTCGGCTCTTGTCTTCTCTGCTCTCTTTCTCAAGGAGAGAATGACTTTGTCATGCTTAGCCGGATGCATTCTCATACTGGGATCTGCACTTATCTCAGGAAGGGGAGAAAAGAAAGAAAGGAGTGCTCCTTTCGGAAAAAAAGGCTGAAAGGCGGGGCTCCTGCCATAGGACTTTTCATGTTACCATTCTGACAGTGGAGGAATTCATGGTACACCTGCTTCTTGCTGTAATTTATCTTTCGTTCATTTCCCTGGGACTTCCCGATTCCCTCCTTGGTGCGGCCTGGCCTCACATATATCCCCAGATGTCTGTTCCTGTGTCCTATGCCGGCATCATTTCATTCATAATTGCCTGCGGTACCATTGTTTCAAGCCTCCTCTCGGATCGTCTGACACGCTGTCTTGGGACGGGAAAGGTCACGGCACTGAGCGTTCTGACGACAGCTGTTGCACTCTTCGGATTTTCAAGAAGCACATCTTTCGTCACGCTCGCTCTCTTTGCAGTTCCGTATGGACTTGGAGCCGGATGTGTCGATGCCGCCCTCAACAACTATGTGGCTGTCCACTATGGAAGCTGCCATATGTCATGGCTTCATTCAATGTGGGGGCTCGGCGCTTCTGCGGGGCCTGTGATAATGGGCTCGGTACTTTCTTCCGGAGGTCTGTGGAGCAGCGGTTACTTCATCATATCTGTCATACAGTTTTCCCTCAGTGCCGTTCTCCTTCTTTCTCTTCCGCTCTGGAAGAGGGAGAGCGGAAAGGACGGAAGTGGAGTAAAGGAGGAGGAAGTCTCTCTTCCGGGCGTACTCAGATTACCCGGAGTGAAGGAGACTCTTGTCTCGTTTCTCTGTTATTCTGCCCTTGAGCAGACAACGGGACTCTGGGCGACAAGCTATCTTCACCTCTCCCGCGGCTTTGCCAGCAGCACTTCGTCTGCCCTGTCTTCCCTGTTTTTCATCGGAATAACCGTCGGCCGGATTTTCGGCGGTTTTCTCACGATGAAGAAGGACGATACAGCCATGGTGAGAATCGGTGAAGGGCTGCTTCTTTCGGGAGTGGTGTTGCTCCTTCTTCCGCTTCCGTCTCAGTTCTGCGTTCCTGCCCTTGTTCTTACCGGGCTCGGCTGTGCTCCCGTTTACCCCGCCGTAATTCATTCAACTCCGATCCGCTTCCCCAGACGGTTTTCGCAGTCCGTAATCGGAGTCGAGATGGCTTTTGCATATGCCGGAACATGCCTTCTCCCTCCGCTCTTCGGTATTATTGCGGAAAGGACAACGACTGCAGTCTTTCCCTGTTATCTTGCCTTCTTCCTTGTCATTATGACTCTCATGCAGGAGCGTGCAGTAAGGAAAACACGGCAAGGGGCATGAGAAGAATTCATATTTCCAGGTCGGGGCTCTGGAGAACACGGAAAAATCGTGATATTGAAAGTCGTGGAGAAAAACGTGAAGGGATGAGGCCCGGGTATGGAGAGACTCTGGGAGAGGAGACTATGCCGTTTCTTTTTCCCTTCTCTTTGTTTTTGCTGCTCTTCCTGCTATATTCTGCATGTTTCAGAGGAACGGAAAATGCTTAGAGATATGATAAACGGATTTTTCATGGCCCTTGCTGACAGTGTTCCCGGCGTAAGCGGGGGTACCGTTGCCTTCATAATGGGATTCTATGATGACTTCATAGGTTCTATTCACTCTCTTGTGTATGGAAAAAGAGAAGAGAAAAGGAAAGGCGCTGTATATCTTCTTCGTCTTGGAGCGGGCTGGGCTCTCGGCATGATGCTTGCCGTCGTCATCCTTACTTCTCTCTTTGAAAGGCATATCTACATAGTCTCGTCCGTATTTACAGGTTTCATTGCCGCATCGGTTCCCCTTGTGGTCCATGACGAAAGGAAAGCATTCTCGCGCCATATTCCCGGAGGAATCGTTTCATTCATCGCGGGGCTTCTCCTCGTCACTGTAGTATCATATCTCAACGGACGTACGGCATCTCAAGCGATGGATCTTTCGTCTTTTTCGCCGTTCCTGGCTGTCCGTCTCTTTTTCATCGGCATGATTGCGATATCGGCAATGTTTCTTCCGGGCATCTCGGGCTCAACGCTGCTCCTGGTCTTCGGTGCATACATGCCTGTCATGAATGCCGTCAGAAGTGTCCTTTCATTCGATTTTCAATGTGTGCCGCTTCTCATTTTCTTTGTCTCCGGAATAGCCTTCGGTGCTGTGAGCATCGTAAAACTGATAAAGAATGCGCTCGATAAATTCCGCTCCGAGACGCTCTATGCGGTTATCGGAATGATGACAGGCTCCCTTTATGCCATCTTCATGGGGCCGGCAAGCCTGTCTCCGCCGCTTCCGCCTCTTTCGCTTTCGTCATTCTGCTGGCCCGGTGCGGTTGCAGGCGCAATGCTTGTTCTGATTCTGGAACTCGTCAGGAAAAAAACGGAAAGGTAAAAGTTCCGCTTTCGTCTTTCCGGTAATATACTGTGGTTCCCCCGAAGATTGCCTCCTTCAGGAATCCGGGAGAACTTTTAGAGGAAGCAGGTGAGGAAGAAATGCTGACTGAACATAAGGTAAACCGTCATAACCCCGATTACAAAAGAGTCAGGGAACTCCTTGATTCTTCATTTCCTCAAAACGAACGCGTCCCGTTCCTGCAGCTGATGCTCTTTTCCCTGAGAAAGGGGACTTCCTTTCTTTCGTTCCGGGATGACGGAGAGTTTGTCGGAACTGCCTATATCGTTGAATATGAGGACAATCTTTCCCTCTTCTATCTTGCAGTATCTCCCGGAAAACGCGGTCACGGTTACGGCTCGAAGATCCTGAATGCAGTTAAGGCAAAACAGAAGTCACTGAACCTTAATCTGGATGTTGAAGCTCCTGAAAAGGGTGCTCCTAATCTTCCCCAGCGGCTTTCCCGCGTGGAGTTCTACAGGAAAAACGGTATTGTAGATACGGGTTACCGTCTCTATGACAACGGCGTAAAATGCATGATCCTGTCCTCTGACCCTGAATCGTTCAATCCTGCATCCTTCACAAGGATGTGGCGCTCTTATCTCTTCGGCCTCCTGAAGGAGAAACTCTTCAAAGAATGACGGACAAATAAGGAGTGCGGCTGTCATCGCTGTTTACCGATAAGAGCAAACAGGGAAGAAGTGCATTCGGCACAGAAAAACTTCAGCCGGGTATTCTGCAGTCTGAATCCTTGCCCTATAATGTGATTATGGCCAACGGTGAAGAGGATCTCAGGGAAAAGAACAGGGGACGTGAAGGAGGGATACCTGAAAAACGGTACCGCATATGGTCGTCGTCCCTCGGCCGTGAGGACGCGGAGATGCTTCTTGAGAAGGCGTCACGGAAGAAAACTCAGGGAAAGCACCGCCCGATGTGGAAGGACGAAGACAGCTGACGGAAAAAGGCAGATCTTCAGTCATGGGACGCTGCAACCTCATTTTGAATATTTCCGGCATATTTAAAGTTCCGGTTTCGGAATATATATTATCAATGAAATATTGAGTCTCCTTTTCTTCATCTAATATGTTGAGGCTTCCTTTTTTAAAGTTTATCATTTATGAAATCCAGGGGGTGCCCATGTGTGGAATAGTAGGCTTTACAGGAAGGCGTGAGGCTTCACCGATTCTTCTTGATGCGCTTGAGAAGCTCGAATACCGCGGCTATGATTCTGCGGGACTTGCCGTTCTTGACGGAAACGGAAAGGTAAACGTCGTCAAGGCCAAGGGAAGACTCAAGGAGCTTTACGACAAGACTGACGGGGGACGTACGCTTTCCGGAGAGTGCGGAATCGGTCATACGAGGTGGGCAACCCACGGCGAGCCGAACGAGACGAATGCACATCCCCATTTTTCCAGTGACATGAACGTCGTGGCAGTTCACAACGGCATAATCGAAAACTACCGCGAACTCAAGGAGAAGCTTCTTTCCAGGGGATACTCCTTTTATTCGGATACGGATACGGAAGTCGTAACGAAGCTCGTCGATTACTATTACAAGAAATATGGCATCGGACCTGTGGATGCACTTGCCAGGGCTATGGTCCGTGTACGGGGAAGCTATGCCCTTGCGGTAATGTTCAGGGAATATCCGGGAGAAATCTATGCCGCAAGAAAGGACAGCCCTCTTGTGATAGGAACAGGAGATGACGAGACTTTCCTTGCTTCCGATGTTCCTGCAATCATAAAGTACACGCGTGATGTGTATTATCTTGATTCGCTGGAGATGGCACGTCTTGAAAAGGGGAAGGTGACGTTCTTCAACCTCAACGGCGATACCGTCGAAAAGGAAAAGGTGAGAATCACATGGTCCGAGGAGCAGGCGCAGAAGGGCGGCTTTGAACATTTCATGATCAAGGAGATACATGAGGAACCCCACGCTCTCGGAGAAACCCTTTCTTCATATATCAGGGACGGCGCAGTGGATTTCTCGTCATGCTCAATAGATGACGCATTTCTCTCCGGTGTTTCGTCGCTGAGAATCATCGGGTGCGGTTCATCCTATCATGTGGGCCTCGTCGGAGAGTATGTATTCGAGGGCCTGAGCCGGATCCGCACTACTGTCGAGATGGCAAGTGAATTCAGATACCGCAGTGCCGTCCTGGATGAGAATGAACTTGTAATTGTCATAAGTCAGTCCGGGGAGACTGCAGACACGCTGGCAGCACTGAGAAAGGCAAAGGAAACGGGCTTGAGGACACTTGCTGTGGTCAATGTGATCGGCTCCACGATTTCAAGGGAAGCCGACAGGGTGATATATACCGTAGCAGGACCCGAGATTGCCGTTGCGACGACCAAGGCATATGCGACACAGCTCGGCGTCATTTATCTGCTTGCAGTCAAGCTGGCCTCTCTGAGAAAGACGATTGAAAGCGCAGGGGAATACACGGATGCCCTGTCCCTTCTTCCGGGAAAGATGGAGGAAATTCTCCGGGAAAAGGAGAAGATACAGTGGTTTGCATCCAAATGTGTCAACAGGAAGGATGTCTTCTTCATAGGACGCGGAATAGACTGGGCGGTAAGTGAGGAGGGAAGCCTGAAGCTGAAGGAAGTGTCATACATCCACAGCGAGGCATATCCTTCGGGAGAGCTCAAGCATGGAGCGATATCCCTCATAGAGGACGGGACTCTTGTTGTCGGCCTCCTTACCCAGCCGGGGCTCTATGAAAAGACCATGTCGAACATGGTGGAAGCAAAGACAAGGGGCGCATGCCTCATGGCGGTTACGACAAGAGGAAACTACCAGATTGAGGAAAATGCCGACTTTACCGTATATGTTCCGGGGACAATTGATTTTTTCCAGGCATCACTTGCAATAATTCCGCTGCAGCTGCTCTCCTATTATATAAGTGTGCAGAAGGGACTCGACTGTGATAAGCCCAGAAATCTCGCAAAAAGCGTGACTGTCGAGTAATATGCCGTACGGTAAGGTTTTATCTGATTAATAAGGATTCATGACTTAATGGAAAGACGCTGTGTTCTGGTACTTGGTGGGGAAATAGGCGACTACGGGAAGGTGAAAAGCCTTTTCAGAGACGATGACTGTTTTGTCTTCTGCGACCGGGGATTGAGGCACCTTGACCGTCTTTCCGTAAAGGCTTCGCTTGCAGTCGGGGATTTCGATTCCTTTCCGCCTCCCTCAGGTGTCGAGAGCATTGTCTTTCCTCCGGAGAAGGATGATACGGATGCACTCATCGGGATAAAGGAAGCCTTACGCAGAGGCTACAGAAACTATCTCATAGTCGGAGCTTTCGGGGGAAGAATCGACCACTCCCTTGCAAACGTTTATCTTCTGGACTATCTGTACTCCCGCGGTTGTTCCGCCCTCATTTCCGACGGAAACACCGAGCTTTCGGTTGTGGGAGGAGAATGGACGAAAGTCTCTGCCGGCTGCATTTATTTCTCGCTTCTTGCGCTCTTCGGAAAGGCCGAAGGCGTATATATAAGGGGAGCAGAATACAATCTCGAAAATGCCGTCATAGTGCCTCAGGAGCAGTATGGAATAAGCAATGAGGTCACATCTTCCGAGGCTTTCGTCCGTGTTGAAAAGGGAAGGCTTCTTCTTGTGCGGACAGAAAGCGAAGCGTTATGAAGTCGCTGTGTCCTCAGCTTTTCATATTCCCATTCTCCCGTACCCTGCCTGCTCTTCTGAAATAAGAACGGAGGGACGGAAAGAAGGGATGAAAGAGTAATGGTTAAAAAAATATAGATAAAAAAGTATTCATACATTGACATTTTTTCTCATTTGTCATAGTATTCCCGCATCTTGAAGATGAAAGGGAGATAAATATCATGAAGAAGTTAACGACAGTTTTATTTGCAGTACTTACAGTTGTTTCGTTATTCGTTTCATGCTCCGCTGATATAAAGGTAAACGGTAATGAAGATAACAGGAATGGCGAAGCACAGAGTCCGTCCTTCGCGGACAGGAAGACCTATGCTGTCGGAGAAAAAGGTCCGGCAGGCGGCATAGTCTTCTATGACGCGGGAGAGACAAAGACCTATGAATACTTTGATGAATTCGGTAACAGGGTTTCCCGTTACTGGCGCTATCTTGAGGCAGCACCGTCAGACCTCGGCGACTATGCTTTCGGTTACTACAGGCCTGACGGAGGGGAAGCGAGAGAGGTCGGAACCGGAATAAATCTCGGGGAAGGAAGAAAGAATACATCTTCCATCGTCAATGCCGTCAACGATAATGTAACCTACAGCACACTCGAGGGAAATGAAAGGAAGGAATATGCCGCAAGGGTATGTTATGACTTCAAATACACGAACAGTGAGACTGCAGTTACCTATGATGACTGGTTCCTGCCAAGCTTTGAGGAGTTTACAAAACTCTATGAGCATAAGGATCTCTGCGGTCTCGGCAGGGGATGCTACTGGACAAGCAGCGAAGACGGTCACGAACTGGCCTATTACTTTTCAGAAGATGATCCGAACCCGGAAAACGGATACCGTGAGTATGAATTCGCAGTCCGTCCGATAAGAGCTTTCTACTGACTGGCAGCGGGGCTATGCTTCCCGTATCATGAACTTCTCCTTCGGGGGGAGTTCATTTTTTTCGTCTGAAGAAACGGCAATATTTCAGGATACGGCCTTTCTGCTCTGCCAAAGCCGATGGATTATGCAACAGAATGCAACAATTTTGTTTACAAAGGGATTTTTCCCTATTAAGATTACAGTCAAGTAAGGCCAAAGGTCTTTATGAACGGAAAAAATAACGGAGGTTCCTTTATGGATTACGCTGCAATCAAGAAGGCTGCTGAAAGCTACGGCCCGGCAATGACAAAGTTCCTCAGAGATATGATCGCAATTCCCTCTGAGAGCTCGGAAGAGAAGGGTGTTGTATACCGCATCAAGGAAGAGATGGAAAAGCTCGGCTACGATAAGGTTGAAATCGACAAGCTGGGTAATGTCATCGGCTGGATGGGAAATGGCGACAAGATCATCGCAATCGACAGCCATATCGACACGGTAGGTATCGGAAATATCAAGAACTGGACCGATGATCCCTACAAGGGCTGGGAGAACGAGACCCAGATTTACGGACGCGGCGGCTCGGACCAGGAAGGCGGAATGGCATCTGCAACATACGGCACGAAGATCATGAAGGACCTCGGTCTCATTCCTGAAGGCTACAGGATCATGGTTGTGGGATCGGTACAGGAAGAGGACTGCGACGGCATGTGCTGGCAGAGCATCGTGAACGAATACTTCAACGGACCCGAGGATGCTGCAAAGAAGATTGCCTTTGTCATTTCTACAGAACCTACCGACGGCGGAATCTACCGCGGTCACAGAGGCAGAATGGAGATCAGAGTCGACATGAGAGGTATCTCGTGCCACGGTTCAGCTCCCGAAAGAGGCGACAATGCCATCCATAAGATGGCTGAAGTCATCCTCAACGTCAGAGATCTCAACGAGAACAGGAAGGACGACCCGAACATCGCAGGGCTTGAGAAGATGCTCGATCCTAAGTGGAATCCCGAGCATTACGAAGATGCACGCTTCCTCGGACGCGGTACATGTACGACAAGCCAGATCTTCTATACTTCCCCTTCACGCTGTGCTGTAGCTGACAGCTGCTCGATTTCGATTGACAGAAGAATGACTGCAGGCGAGACATACAAGTCATGTCTCAAGGAAATCGAGGATCTTCCGGCATGCAAAAAGTATGCAAAGGATGTCAAGGTCAGCATGTACATGTATGACAGACCGGCATGGACAGGACATGTGTATGAAACGGAATGCTTCTTCCCGACCTGGATCAACAAGGAGACAGCTCCTCATGTCAAGGCTCTCGTCGAGGCTCACAAGGCTCTCTGGGGCGATAACAGGATATGGGCAGATGACAAGGCCAGGGCAACAAGGGAAGGCCGTCCGCTCTGTGACAAATGGACATTCAGTACCAATGGCGTATCGATTCAGGGAAGATACGGAATCCCGTGCGTCGGATTCGGACCCGGTGCAGAGAGTCAGGCGCATGCTCCGAACGAGATTACCTGGAAGCATGACCTCGTGGTTTGTGCAGCACTCTATGCCGCTGTGCCGATGCTCTACAAGCCCGGCAAGAATGACGAAAGTGCAACATCGTTCCGTCAGGAACTTACGGGAAACAATATCAAATAAAGGCAAACCGTGTTATATTACTGAAGGGAAGGCTCAGGCTTTCCCTTCATTCAGTTCAAGGCGGTACATATGAATCCACTGGATATGTTGAAGATACAGAAGGCCTACGGCGAATTTGCGTCCGAGCATCCGAAGTTCACACAGTTTCTGACATACATATGCAATCACCCGATCGAAAGCGGGGATGTCATAGCAGTTTCAGTTGATAAGGGAGAGGGAAAAGGGAAGGTGTCGTCCAACCTCAAGCTGACTGACAGGGATATGGAGCTCATACATCTTCTTCAGAGCATGGGAAAGAAATGATGAAGTTCTTCGTAACGGCTATTTAGGAACAGGCCGCATGATCTGACGGGAAGGCGAAAAGTTCAGGATGCCGAAAAATGCCGTCAGAGGAGTCTGTTCACCCTTTCCGGATGACATGGAATATGCGCAATATCATGGAAGGGACTGAGGGGGTTTGACTTCTCAGGCCTTTTTCCTTATTTTTTTCCGCAGTGGAGAACCGGACATGGACGAAAAGAAACTGGCTTCGGCGCCTGTAGGAAGGACGCTTTTCTCGCTTTCGCTTCCGACTGTAGCAGCAGGTGTGATAAATATGCTCTACAATGTCGTGGACAGAATATACATAGGACACACGGAAAACGGCAGCCTTGCCCTTACCGGGGTCGGAGTCTGTCTTCCCCTTATAATGTTCATCTCAGCATTCTCGTCGTTTGTCGCCTCCGGCTCGGCTTCACGCGCTTCGATCTTCATGGGAAACGGTGAGAAGGAGAAGAGTGAAAGACTCATGGGGGCAAGCTTCAGCCTTCAGCTGTGCATTTCCCTCGTCCTTACTCTTCTTATCCTCCTCTTTGCACGTCCGCTTCTTCTCTCGTTCGGAGCAAGTTCAAATACGATAGGCTACGCCCTTTCCTATATGAGAATCTATGCGCTCGGCACCGTGTTTGTAGAGCTGACGCTCGGAATGAATGCTTTCATAACGGCTCAGGGGAAGACAGATGTGAGCATGATTGTCGTCATGACGGGAGCTTTTCTGAATATTGTACTCGATCCGCTTTTCATATTTGTCCTTTCCCTCGGAATACGCGGCGCTGCAATTGCAACAGTCATAAGTCAGGCTGTTTCGGCGTTTCTCTGCGTCATGTTTCTCACGGGACGGAAAACGTCACTTAAGCTCAGGAAATGCAACCTGCGGCCGTCCATGTCCCTCCTTCTCCCCTCATTCTCGCTGGGAGCCGCATCTTTTGTAATGCAGAGCACGGAAAGCCTGATTTCCATATGCTTCAATTCGTCCCTTCTGAAATACGGATCGGATCTTGCTGTGGGTGCGATGACGATATGCTCCTCCGTAATGCAGATGGCGCTCCTGCCCCTTCAGGGAATAGCACAGGGAAGCCAGCCTCTGATTTCATACAATTATGGAAACGGAAATACGGAGAGGGTCAGGAAATGCTTCAGGGTTCTCATCAGTGTATGTTCTGTCTATTCCTTCACGGTATGGCTTCTTGTCATGCTTTTTCCTTCTCTCTTTTCTTCCCTTTTCTCTTCGGATTCCGCACTCATCTCATACTCATCCGGAATGCTCAGGATATATTCCATGATGCTCTGTCTCATGGGAGTTCTGATATCGTGTCAGATGACTCTTGTCTCGATAGGTTCCGCGCTTTCTTCCGTCATCATTGCCCTGACGCGCAAGATAGTTCTTCTTATCCCGCTGATTTACATCATGCCTGTCATTTTTTCCTCCGATAAGTCAACGGCGGTCTTCTGTGCAGAACCTGTCGCCGATTTTCTTGCCATCACTTTTGCCTTCATTCTTTTTTCACGCGTTTTCCCGAAAGCACTGAGAACAAGAAAAATAAGATAGTTTTTCACCACAGCGGAAACGGGCCGTGCTATCCTGAAAAGGGGTAAGACATGCTTGAAAGTATCACGGTCAGGAATTACAAGAGCATTATAGACACGACACTGTCACTTTCCTACGGCAGTAAACGGGCTCCGGGAAACCATGGTGAAAGGGACACCCTTTCATTTCTCGAGGACGGAGGGAGGAGGGTTGTTCCCCTTCTTGTCATCTATGGAGCGAACTCCTCGGGTAAGAGCACGATAATAAGTGCCCTCAGGACACTCTGCTGTCTCCTCGATGACGGAGCGGATGCCGTGCCTTATACGCCGAACAGACTGACGGAGGACCCGGGAGAAACTTTTTTCTCCATTACGGCAGTCATCTCCTCGAAGGAGTACATATATTCCATAAGTTACAGAAAGGGCGAGATTACATACGAGGCCCTTACATGTGAAGGAAAACCTGTCTTTACAAGGACGAAAGGCATCCTCAGCGTCCCTGAGGGGGAAAAGACAGTTTCGGTGAAGCATGCGCTTCTCTCTCCGGAGAGCACGGATAATGAAGTGCAGAAAGCTGCATCATTCATCCGCAATAAGCTTATCTTCTTTTCACCCTTCAGATATTCCCCCCTTGAGTCATTCGGGAAGTACTGCTCTCTCAGCGGACTGAAAAGAAAGGAGTGCCTTGAGGAAGTGAGCGAGTTCTTCCGCAAGCTGGACCTTTCGATAGATGACATAAGGGAGGACGACGGCTGGCTTACCGAACATACGGACAGCAGAAGGAAGAATGTATGGTTCACCCTTGAAGAGGAATCTGAAGGAACAAGAAGGCTTTTTGCCCTGGTCTCGATGATTTTTGCCGCACTCTCTTCCGGCTCCGTCCTCATTATCGACGAAATGGATGTCTCCCTGCATTCGGTTGTTCTGCGTGTTCTTGTATATCTCTTTATCTCGAAGGAATATAATGAAAAGGGTGCACAGCTGATTGCCAGCATGCACAATACCGATATCCTCGATGCTCCATACATACGGCCTGATGAGATAGCCATATTCGAGAAGACTCAGAGAATGGGAAGTGTGATAGAGCGTCTTTGTGACAAGGGCGTGACGGGCTCAAGGTCCCTCAGGCGCAGGTATCTTGAAGGGTCCTTCTCCGGAATTCCGTTTCCGTACATATGATGCAATGAAGATAAAGAAGACGATTACGGTCATTTGTGAAGGACAGAGCGAGATTGCATACATCAATTCGCTCAACCGCTTTTTCCGCGAGGAGGAGATAGACTGGGTCCTGAATCCCGTCAAGGCCGTGAACGGTCAGTACAGGGAGATACGGCGTACATACAACGCATTGAAGCGGACGGGAAGAAAGGCACGCATCGAGATTCTCGTCGACAGGGACATATACATACGCGAAGAGAAGGAGAGGGACGGCTACAGAAACAGGGAAAAGGACGGACTGCCTTTTTTCCGCTTCTCGTACATGAACTTCGAGGACTTTCTGATTCTTCATCTGCCTCGGAGAACGGCACTCAGGTGGAGTGATGCGGCGAGGTCGGTTTTCCATGACGTTGCGCCTCTTGCGGCAAGGGACTATCTTTCCCTCCTGTCGTCTCAAAGGGTATGGAGACGGAGATACAAAAAGGGACGCATGCCTTTCCGCATTGACTGGCAGAGCCTTGACAACCTGATACGAAACGACAGTGACGGAAGAATATTCATGCATTCGGATTTCACCGATCTCCTCATTGAGATTCTTCCGTCCGGATGATGGACAGCGCGCTCAGGAGGTAGTACGCTTTTTCCGGGATAAAAGACATGAATTATGAAATAAAGAGAACCATACTCGAAAAAATCAGGGAATATGATTCGATTGTAATCGGGCGCCATATAAGACCGGACGGAGATGCAATAGGCTCAGCAATGGGACTGGCCCGCATTCTCAGCCTTTCGTTTCCGTCAAAGAGGGTCCTTGTTTCCTCTTCGGATTCTTCCTCCTACCTTTCGTTCCTCGGACCGGATGACGGAGAAGTTGATGAGGTCGTCATACAGAACTCCCTTGTAATCATATGTGATACGGCAACTCTCGCCCGGCTGAGTTACCGCTCCCTTCTGAAGGGACGTGAAATAATCAGGATAGACCACCACATAAAGGATGAAGAATGGAATGCAATCGAGTGGATAGAGGACTACAGGTC
Organism: Sphaerochaetaceae bacterium; assembly: GCA_963598715.1. GTDB lineage: Bacteria > Spirochaetota > Spirochaetia > Sphaerochaetales > Sphaerochaetaceae > Ornithospirochaeta. Next base: position 14,740 of record CAVBWE010000143.1, read on the forward strand.
GTCCGTGTGCGAGATGATTGCAGACTTCTGGAATACATTCAGGGATGAACTTGTGCTTGACAGACGCGCTGCCGAGGCCCTGTACACCGGCATGGTCACGGATTCCGGGAGGTTCTCCTTCTCCTCGACAAGCGGAGAGACTCTCAGGATGGCCTCACTCATGCTTGACAGGGGTATTGATGTGGAGAAGCTGCAGTCAATGCTCGACCTGAGGCCTTTCTCATTCTACCGTTACAGGGAAGCTCTCTTTTCCCGTATAAAGATGACAAAGAACGGACTGTTGTGGGTCCATGTCGATTCCGCTTTCCAGAAGGAATGGAATCTGTCACGTGAAGACGCAAGCGAGTCGATAAACTTCATGAACAGTGTCGAAGGATGCATATGCTACATTGCGTTCATAGACAACGGAGACGGAACCGTGAGGGTAAGGCTGAGATCAAGGTTCATGACCGTGAATGAACTTGCCTCACGCTATCATGGGGGCGGACATGCAAGGGCCAGCGGGGCTACGGTATATTCGGAAAGGGAGATGATGGACCTCGTCCATGATGCCGACAGACTTGTCGGAGAGTGGAAGAAGGACCATACCGGCTGGAGATAAGGCAAGGATAATTGACACTGCCTCGGGCTGCACCCTTTTCATGCCACGGAAATTCTCTTGCAAAGCGGCCCGATGATACGATAATTGTTCATATGAACAGAATAGAAGTGAAATACGGCGAAAAACGCAGGGAAGCAGAGGTCTTTTCAAGGGTTCTGGACGTTCTGTCCGAATTGGAGGCAGGAGGAGAGGAAAGACAGGAGTACTCTTCAAACCCTCTTGTCGGAGCTGTTGTGAACGGAGAGGCATCGTCTCTGATGAGACGTCTCACATCCTCTTCCTCCATAGAGCCCATCCGGCTTTTCGACCCTCTCGGGCGGAGGATTTACCGCCATTCGATATGTTTTCTGCTCTATTGTGCCTCCCGTCTTCTTTTTCCGTCCCGCAACCTCGTTATCGGACACTCCCTCGGTGACGGCTACTACTTCACCTATGAAGATGACGAAGCCATCACTCCGGATGACAGGGATAAGCTGGAAGCGGAGATGCGGAGGCTTGTCGGAAAGGATGCCCCGATAGAGTATTCATCCCTGAGCGGGGAGGATGCCGTTACACTCTTTTCCAATCTCGGCCGTGACGACACGGTAATGCTTCTGGAGTCTGAAAACGACAGTGAGTGCAGGATCTACCGCCTCGAGGGATATGCACAGCTTTCCTATGAGCCTCTTGTGCCGTCAACCGGCATTCTATCCCTCTTTGAATTGAGACTCTACGGTTCAAGGGGACTGCTTCTGAGGTATCCCGTATCAACATCGATAAACGAAATTGCTCCCATGAGGGACAATCCCCTTCTTTTCAGCGTATTCGAGGAATACAGGGAATGGGGCAAGGTCCTGGGAGTCAGAAGTGTGGGGCAGCTCAACAGACTCAATATATCAGGTGGAATGAACCGGTATATAAGGCTGAGCGAGGATCTTCAGAGAAGAAAGATTGCCTTCATTGCAGACAGGATAAGTGAAAAGGGCGCAAGAATAGTGTTCGTTGCGGGGCCGTCGTCATCAGGCAAGACCACGTTTGCAAAGAGACTCTGCGAGGAGCTTATGCTTCTCGGCTACAGCCCCTTCAAGCTGAGCCTTGATGACTATTACAATCCGCCGTCCATGGCACCGAAGGATGAAAACGGAAAGGCGGACCTCGAGGCACTGGAAGCCCTTAACATAAGCCTTTTCGAAAGCAACATGGCAGATCTTCTGGAAGGAAGGAGTGTCTCTCTGCCGTCGTATGATTTCTGCACTCACACAACTTCATTCTCCTCTGCTCCGGTAACGATGACCGGCGGTACCGTAATCGTTGTCGAGGGTATTCATGCCCTCAATGAAAGGCTTACAAAGCCGATTGACAGCCGTTTTGTCTACAAGGTTTACATCTCCGCACTGACGCAGCTCAACCTTGATGATGCCAATCGTGTGTCTACTTCAGACAACAGGCTTCTGAGAAGGCTTGTCAGAGACTACAGGTCGAGGGGAATGGATGCAGAACGCACTCTTTCCATATGGCCGAGTGTAACAAGGGGAGAGAAGCGTCATATATTTCCGAATCAGAACAATGCCGATATCATGTTCAACAGTGCACTGGATTATGAAATCGGGGTGCTCGTGCCGTTTGCACAGCCGCTTCTGAGATCTGTCAGGAGAAGTGCCGGTGAAGCCTACACCCTCTCCAGAAGGCTTCTTGCCTTCCTTGAGAATGTGTATCCGGTATCTTCGGTTTCGGTTCCTTCGTATTCGATTCTCAGGGAGTTCATAGGACAGTCCGACTACGAATAGGAGAAGAAAGAATGAGAATTGCACTTGTCACGGGGGCGTCTTCCGGAATGGGACGGGATTTCCTTCTTGCGCTTGACAGAGACTATGATTTTGATGAGATATGGGCGGTTGCAAGAAGACGCGACAGGCTTGAGCAGCTGACAGGGGAATGCCGGACAAGGGTTGTGCCGCTCAGCCTTGATCTCTCTCAGGGCACATCGGTTGATGAAATCGAAGAACTGCTGAAAAGGAGGAATGCCGAAGTGGGCGCACTTGTCAATGCTTCCGGCTACGGTGTCTTCCGGTCCTTCGGGGAAAGTTCCGGAAAAGAGATGGCAGAAATGGTCGACCTCAATGACAGGGCACTGGTATCTCTGACGGGAGCAGTACTGCCGTTCATGAAAAGGGGTTCCTTCATAATCAACCTGGGGTCGAATTCCTCACATCAGCCGGTTCCCTATATGGCAGTCTATGCAGCAACGAAGGCTTTCGTGCTCAGCTTCTCGCTTTCACTCGGTGTTGAACTTGAAGAAAGGGGAATACGCGTCATGTGCGTATGCCCGGGGTGGGTAAGGACATCCTTCTTCGACAGGGCGGTGAGGGACAACACGACAATAGTCTACTATGACAGGTTCTATGAAAGCAGGGATGTCGTCGATAAGGCTTTGAAGGACCTTTCAAAGGGAAAGTCCGTCTCGATTCTCGGTTTTCCGGTAAGAATGCAGGTCAGGCTCGTGAAATTCCTTCCGAAACGCCTTGTGATGTACATCTGGTGCCGTCAGCAGAAAAAGACCCGGAGAGGAAGAGGAAAAAAGATTCAGTAAAAAGCGGCCATGGAGTCTTCCTTTGCCAAGCCGTTTTTCCTGATGCAGGGGATTACTTCACCAGAGCATATCTTCCTCTCTGCAGTGTGCATTCACGCTTTGTCAGCGGCCCTCAGTTACTCCGGTCCATGCCGAAAAGGGATATTCCCTTCCTGCTTTTTCTATCATTTCGTCTGTAATGACGGAAGGAACTCCCATCCCCCTGAAGGGAAGGGCAAAGACAGAGATGGCATTCTCCGAAAAGAGGCCGTTCAGTCTTTCTTCCTTCATGCCTTCTTTCCTCAGGAATGAAATCAGCCTCAGCATTCCCTCGAATCCGGGAATGCCGCTGGCACCCTTCATCTTGTCGCTGAGAGTATGAGGTGCATGGTCACTCTCCGCCCAGTCGACAGTGCCGTCGAAAAGGCCTTCGATAATGCTGTCGCGGTCGCTTTTTTCCCTCAGCGGAGGATTCATCTTCGTGAAGATCCCCTCGTTTCTTACCGTGAGCAGAGAGTGGTGCGGGGTAGCTCCGCATGAAATGTGTATTTCTCCGTCCTTTCTTGCCTCCCTTACAAGATTAAGGGCTCCCTTTGTGGAAATGTGTGCAATGTGGAGTTTTCCCCTGAATCCGGCCTTGACTGCACTCTCTATCTGATCCGATACACTGTATATTTCAGACTCCGCAGGACGTGTTTTCGAATGCATCGTTTCATATTTTCTGAAGAGGCTTTCCTTTTCAGCATGTACGGCAAGGACACCGTCATAGCCGAAAGATGCAAGAAGGGAGTATATTCTCTCCTGGCTGGACCGGTTCACTATCCCCATGTTTCCTGTGGACTGGGAGGCAAAGAGCTTGAGGCCGCATACCGAAGGAAAGAACTCCCTGTAGAGCTCAGTCATCTCCCTTACTTCCTCCTCATCTTCCGTAAGCCCCAGATAGACCGAGTAGTATATGTCACTGCAGTGTGTCTCGGCCTTGACTGTCCTGACGTCTTCTTCTGCCTTTTCGAGCCTTTTCAGAAGAGAAGTGCGGCTCGTGATGCTCGGATCCGTATTCGGCATGTCGAGGAGAATGTTGAAGCCGCAGCTGTAGGCTGTCCTGAGACCGTGGAGTATGGTTTCCTTTTCCTTCTGGTTGAAATCCCTCAGGTGTACATGCGGGTCTGTCACAATGCATTCTCCCTTTCCAGATAGTCGAGCGTGAAGAACGTTCCCCACTGACAGGAGAGCCTTGAGCCGCATGCACATTCTCCGCAGAGTCCCACACCGCACATGGTGTTCTTTTCCATGCTCAGGAAAATCCTCTTTCCGGATATCCCGTTCTTCTTGAGGATCTCCGATGCATTCTTCATGAAGATGGTGGGGCCGACGAGATAGAATACGATGTCACAGACTTCCGTGTCCCTTTCAAGACGTTCGATTTCGCCGGGCAGTGAGTCAAGAACCCTTCCCGGTTTCCCGCTGTCGCTGACGCAGACGTATCTGCCCCTTTCTGAAAGTGTTTCCCCGAGTATCCCCCGGTTTCCGTCAACGCTCGTTCCGACAAGGAAGCTCATCTGTATTCCCTTTTCCCTGAGGGCTGATGAAAGCGGTGCGGCAACAGCTTCTCCCGTGCCTCCGAGAATAATCAGGGCTTTTTTCGCCTCCGGTATTTCGACTTCTCCTCCGTAAGGTCCCCTTATGTAGACGGTGTCACCTTTCCTGAGAGTATCGAAAAGTGCCTGTGTGAATATCCCGCGTTTCTTTATGATGAATGTCAGGGGAACCGTGAGGGCAAGCGAGAAAGGTTTTTCTCCCGCATCAGGAAGCCAGAGAAAGACAAATTCTCCGGCCTTGAAGTTGTCAACCTTCCCGCTGAGCGTAAGGATCATCGTGTCGCCGGAGTGCATTGTGATGTCGAGTACCGTATGGGGAGTGTACTCCATCGCCTTTTCCCCTCTCAGAAGCGTGCGTGATGCTGTTTCAGCCGTTCCGCCGGAAAGGATTATGTCGCTTTCTCTCCTGATTCTTGAAAGGTATTCCTTCCACATCTTCTGGTTTACCCTGCCGAGGGCACTTCCGATTCCGACTGCATCCGCTCCTGCTTTTATCAGCAGCGCTGCCCTTTCCCCGTCGCTGACGCCGCCCATGGCTATGAGCGGAATATCGGGAAGGACCTTCCTGATTTTCCTTACGGCATCAAGTGCTGTCGGAAAGATTGCGTCTCCGCTTCTTCCTCCCTTTCCTCCGAGAGCGTTGTTGAGTATGTTCCTTCCGGTGTTCTTCTCCCTGTGGTCGACAGGCCCCAGCGTGTTGACTGCAACTATTCCGTCGGCTCCGGCCTTTACTACGGCTTCTGCTGTTTCTGCTATGTCGGGTACATTCGGAGTAAGCTTTATGAAGAGCAGACAGTTTCTTTCCTGTGTTTCCTCATTGATTCGTCTGGTGTATTCCGATGCAATAAGTACGTCGCTTCCGATTGAGGCTCCAAAGCCTTTTTTTGCATGCGGGCACGAAAAGTTGAGCTCAACGGAGTCCGCATAAGGAGCGAAAGCCCGGACAAGCGTTATGAAATCCTCGGGATTGTCTGCCGAGAGCGAGACGTTGAGCCATTTCGAGAGGCCTTCCTTCCTCAGACGGATTATCTGGCAAAGCGCTTCCTCCATTCCCGGATTTCTCAGTCCTACGCTGTTACCCCATGTTCCCAGTTCATCTTCGCATATGACGGGCTCCCTGTTTCCGCTGTTCGGCTTGACCTGAAAGGATTTTGTGGTGATGATGTCGACAGGCATCTCCCTGTCGAAGAGCCTTATGAGGGATTCCTTTGTTGTCGCCACCCCGCTGACCGTGGAAAGATATGTTTTTCCTTCAGTGTGTGAAAACGGAAATTTTCTTCTCAAAGCGAACACTCCCCGATGAACTTCTCTATTGCTGAGATGCATACTTCCTTCCAGTTCCGTGGAGCTGCTTCCTTCTTCTTTGCCCAGGGATGAGTGAGGGCGGATGAGGAGTTGATCCTGGAGAGTTCCCTCATGTAGCCGCTTTCCTTCATTGCCTTCATCACTTCCTCTGCGCTTCCTCCCTGACTTCCCACTCCCGGAATGAGAAGGGGAACGGATTTTCCCTGAAGAAATTCCGAGATTTCACTGAATTCCTTCATGTTTGTTGCTCCCACCACGGCTCCGAGGGTCCCCGGATATTCCCGGTTCCACTTCTCTATCGTTTCGGCAACCGTCATGTACAGAGGCTTCCCGTTATCCATAATCCTGTTCTGGAGGTCCTTCCCGCCGGGATTGCTCGTGCGGCAGAGAACATAGATTCCCTTATCGGGATAGCATGTGACGAAGGGACTGACGGAATCGTGTCCCATGTATGGAGATACGGTGACCGCGTCGGCATTCCAGCATTCATAGGCCTCACAGGCGTAATTGAGCGAGCTCGAAGCAATGTCTCCGCGCTTTGAATCGAGTATCATTACCGAATGCCGGGGAAGGTTCCTTATTATCCTGCCGAGTGCCCCCGAGCCGTCATATGTCCCCTCAAGAGGCCTGTCGAGGCGCTGGAAATAACCGATGTTCGGCTTGAATGCCGCAACTTTGAGGTTTCTCCTGTCCATTTCCTCGAAAAGCGATATGTAGTAATCAGATACCGTCATGCCTTCCGGGAGAGCCGGAAAGGACGGGTCAATTCCCATGCATGCACAGTTGCCGGCTTTTCGTGCCGTTTCAAGAAGAAGTTCGCAGTATCCCATTATTGTTTCTCCTCTCTTTTCCATCCGTGTTTTTCTCCCCAGGTGAAGGGGGAAGACGACCACTCGAGAAGAACATCCTTCTCGTCGCTGTTTATGTAACCTCTTTCAAGTGCAACCGATATGACATAGCTGTAGTCGAGAATGGTCTTAATCTCACACTCCGGCGTAAGAAGACGGAATGCGGAGGCACTCTCAGGAAAACCGTATGTGAAGATTGCCAGGCAGCAGGAAACTGATGCTCCGGCCTCCCTCAGGGCGTTCACGGCTGCAATGGATGATCCTCCGGTGCTGATGAGGTCCTCGATGAGCACGATTTTCTCCCCATCAAAGCTCTTCCTTCTCCCGAGTCCCTCAATCCTGTTTTTCAGGCCGTGGTCCTTTCCGGATGACCTGACATACGTAAGGGGCTTGCCGAGTCTGTCTGCAAGAGTTGTCGCATGAGGAATTCCTGCCGTGCTCGTTCCGCTTATTCCGTCGGGATCCAGTCCTTCGGATGAGAGAATCTCCTCGAATGCGGAGGCAATCATTCTTCTTGCGTCAGGGGAAGCAAGAAGTGTCCTGTTGTCATTATATATGGGCATGTAATAGCCGCTTGCCCAGCAGAACGGAGCTTTCGGACTGAGTCTTACTGCTCCCATGTCGAGTGCTGCATTTGCGATCCTTTCACTGTATGATGTCATTTCCATTTTTTCTTCCTCCTTCAGTGTCTGAATATTTCCTTGAAGCTGTGGGCTCTGCCGCAGTATGCACAGCTGTACCTTCCGTCCGTCGTCTTGTAGAACATGGCCCCGACGTTCTCCGACTGGCTGTCATTGGAGATGCATGCCTCGTTGGTGCACATGAGGTCCCTGAAGTTGTAGATTCTCGGCGGCATTTCCGTTCTGATCTTCTTTTTGACCATGCCGTTCTCGATTATGTTGAGCGTGCATCCCGGGGCAACGGCTGCAAGTCTCTTGATATCCTTGTGGTCGAGCCTGAAGTAGCCCGGGCGGAAGATAATTCCCTTGAATGCCCCCGAAGCGCCCTGGCTGACCCATTCTCCTCCCTTGAGGCCGTCAAGGTTCATTACGCGTCTGATGAGAATCATGTGCTGCCGTATCTCCTCAGGCTTTTCTCCGGAGAGAATATGGTCGATTACTATTCCGTCCCTGATCGGGTTGACTCCCTCGCTGACTGTCCTTTGCTTTGTATTTGAGGGTTCGACCTCCCTTATCCAGACGTATCCGTCCTCCTTTTCTTCCGGTTTCGTCTCTTCATACTCATCCCCGAGTTTTCCCGAAAGAAGTGCAAGAAGCACTATACGGGTGTACATTCCGTTGATTGACTGCCTCTCCCATCCGTTGAGCGGGGTCTTGTCGAGGAATGTGGGAATGGTCGGATGCTCCTTGTGACGCGGAAGCGGATGATAGAATTTGGTTCCTTCCTTCAGAAGCGGGATGAATTCTTCGCGGAATGTTATTGCAGATCTCAGTTCATCCTGCTTCATGAGTATCTTTTCTCCCATTCTTTCAAGCTGAGGGCGCGTGAAGTACCATTTCTGTGCTATGTTGTCAGCCTTCAGATATTCCTCTATCGATGAGAAGGAGCGGACGGTAAAGCCGTTGTCTGTCATTTTCGTGACATAGGAGGAAGGCATTGCGAGCTCCTGCGGGGCGATAAGGTCGACGCTGACATTCTTCCACAGCTTGAGGCCGTCTGCCTTGCTGTGGACCGTGCGTCCGTGATAGAGATCGCCTACCAGTGCTATATGCAGGTTCTCCGTATCCCAGTCGTTGTCTTCGAGGAACGTGTATTCGTCAAGAAGTTCCTGTGTCGGATGTTCGTGTTTTCCGTCTCCCGCATTGATGAAGACGGGCTTGTATCCCAGTTCGTTTCTTTGTGCAAATTCCCCGCACTCCTCCTTGAGATACGCACATACACCCTCGATCCTGCTCCGTATTATGAATATGCGGTTGTTGTAGCCGCAGAGGGTATTGAAAGTATCGGCATAGCTTTCTCCCTTGTTGAATGAGGAGCTTTCCGTGCTCATTACGGTGGACTTCGCGTGGTGGAATTCTATTGCGTTGCGGAAGCTTTCCTTTGTCCTCGTACTGTCTTCAAGAAAGACTTCGTAAATGCCGTAGTCGGGGTCGTTGATGCGGTAGCTGTCCACCGTAGCCGTGTCACCGCTTTTTACGGCATCCTTGAGTTTCTTCACGAGAGAGAAGAGGTAGAGCCTTTCCTCCCTTGAGAAGTCATCGATTACGCACAGCGACCGTCCTGAGAATCTGTTCATCTTTTTCTCCTCCAATGCAAAAAAAATACCGGTAACATACCGGTATCGTGAATCTATGAAAAAATACGTGAAAAATGTACGCTTATCCTGTTCATCGGTGAAACATTAGCACAGAGAGGACTCTTTCTCAAGTGGCGGGGTGACGAAAAAAAGGTCCTTCCCCGGCAGAGCCGTAAGGAAGGGTTCCGTTTAACGGAGGTGATTCTATCATCTTATTCTGCATGGCGCAAGAAAAAGAGGAGGGCGGGATGAAGAAGGGCATGGATGCCTCCCGGGAAAATCACGCCTCCCGGGGAAAGCATTCTGTGCGGGGAGACGAAAATGAGTGAGAAGAAAACTGTTCCGGCTTTCCTCATGGTTTTGACGGCGGCAGCTGTTCTTGCTGCTGTTTTTTTCCCGCGGACGGAAAGAAAGACGCCGGGAGAACGCAGAAGCCGCACATACTTTGATCTCTTCGATACTGTTTCGTATATCTCTTCATACGCAGATGAAAGCGAAAGCGAATTCCGGGAAAACGCCGCTGCAGCCTACGAAGAACTTCTGAAGTATCACCGTCTTCTCGATATCTATAACGCTTATGAGGGAATGAACAATCTTTTTACCGTCAATTCCAGTCCCGGGACGGAGGTTACGGTTGATGATGCCCTTATTGATTTTCTCCTCTATGCAGAAGAGATCTTCACGATGACGGACGGCAGGACAGACATAACACTGGGCCCCGTTCTTTCGCTGTGGCACGATGCGCGATATTCCAGTGAGCATTTCCTGCCGCAGCAGGAGGCTCTTGAAGAGGCTTCTGCGTACTCCGGTTTCCGGTATCTTGAAATCAACAGGGAAAAAAGGACAGTGAAGCTCCTGAGTGACAAAGCCTCCATAGATGCGGGCTCGATAGGGAAGGGATATGCTGCAGAAAAGGCTGCAGAGGTTCTGAAAAGGAGGGGCGCCGGGGGGTATGTGATTTCTCTCGGGGGTAATGTGAGAATCATAGGAGAGAAGGGAGACGGTACGGGATGGAGAACCGGAATCAGGAATCCCTTTGACGGGGACGGCTTCATTGCCGTTCTTTCCCTCAGGGATACAAGCTGTGTCACGAGCGGAAGCTATGAGCGCTACTTTGAGTATGAGGGTGTGAGGTATTCGCACATAATCGATCCCGAAACACTCCTTCCTCCGCGTTATTTCGTTTCGGTTACCGTAGTGACCGAGGACTCTGCCCTTGCCGATGCATTCTCGACGGCACTTTTCTGCCTGCCCTATGAAAGGGGAAGGCAGATGGCTGAAAAGTACGGTATGCTTGTACTCTGGGTTTTCCCTGACGGGAAAGTGGAGTATACTGATGCCCTGGAAGACATGATAATCAGCATTGGAGGATGAAAACATGGGAAATGCGTACGTAAGCGACATCCTGAACGTGAAGATGACGAGAAGGACGATGGCTGATGTCATAGTATCGCTCCTTCCTCTTCTTGCGGCTTCTGTACTGATATCCGGAATGAAGGTGCTCCTGCTTGTTCTTGTGTGCATAGTCTCCTCTCTTCTCTCGGAAACCGTCTTCAACCGGATCATAAGGAAAGAGAATACGGTTTCGGATCTGACGGCTGTCGTGACGGGGCTTGTTCTTGCCCTTTCCCTCAATCCTTCCGTGCGTCTTTATGAAGGCTTTGTCGGCTCTGTCATCGCCTCCGTTGTCGTGAAGGGACTTTTCGGGGGATACGGCAGAAACTTCGCAAACCCTGCAAATACCGCCCATCTTTTCATCATCGAGGCCTTCTCCTCGCCTGAGAGCGTAGCGACGCTGCTTTCCTCTGATGTCGCGGAAACGGAAACGGTTTCCCTCTGGAATATGTTTATCGGGCTGGGCGGCAGAGAAGGAATGTGCGTGGCTGCCATTCTTGCAGCCTGGCTCTATCTTGCACTCAGGCGTGTCATCAGATGGTACATGCCTCTTCTCTTCATCTCTCCTGTGTTTCTTCTGAGTTTCATTGCCTCCGGAAGTGCCGTCGCTGCGCTTCATGAAATACTTTCCGGAGGAATCGTCTTTGCCGCAGTCTTTCTCGCGGGCGATTATGTGACGGGCCCCCAGAGCATCCCGGGCCGTGCTCTTTTCTCGGTTTGTGCAGGAATACTTTCATTTGTGATCAGGCGTTATGGAGCTCCCCTTGAGGGAGAATACTTTGCTGTTCTTATTGCAAACATCTTCTCTCCGGTGATCGAAAGGATTGCAGATACTGTTTTCGGAGGAGGGAAAAAAAGTGGAAACTAAGAAGGACCAGCTTGTTCTCCTGCTGACGGTTTTATGCTCTCTCGCAGTGCTTTTCCTTTTCAATCTCATTACGGGACCGGCTGTAAAGGAAAGAAAAGACGAAGGCGGAATCGGGATTCTTTCGTCCGTGATGGAGGGGGAAACGGAATTTGAAAGGATTGAAACCGGAAATGCTTCGCTCAGTGTCCGTGAGGTATACCGTGCCCGGAGCGGCCGCGGATATGTCGTGAGATGTTCACTGGGTTCAGCCATTACGGGAAACGAATATCTCGTTACGATCGGAATTCTGAAAAACGGAGATCTCTCGGGAATGAGCGTGGAGGATTATGACAGGGGAAGGTGGCTTGTCGGGGAAAAGGTCCACCGGAAGGTCTTTCTGGACGAGAGTCCGCTCTATGAAGAAGCGTATCATGATGCACTTTCCTGTCTCGAATCCTCAGGTCTCCTTCATGACGGAGAAACGAACGGAGGTACGAAATGAAGAAGGAAAGGCTGATGACGCTTCTTGCGTACGGGGTGGTGCCCGCACTAGCACTTACACGCACCGGCAATGCTTCAGGCCTGGCGTTCTATACATTTGTCGTATTCTTTCTTACGACAGCCATTGCCGTTCCACTGACGAAACTGGTTTCAAGGGAAGTGAGGGTGACGCTTGCCCTCATTGTCAACGTGACGGTTGTCTCACTCTTCATGATGCTCTTTTCCGCGTTCATCCCGTCCCTGATAACCGGTAACGAAATCTATTTTGCACTGACGGGAATCAGTGTTGTTGCGCTGTTTCTCTTCACTGAGGATGAGCTACCGTATCGTATTGCAGTGCGCAATGCCGTGAACCACGCAGGATTTTATGAGTGTGCCATTGAAATCGGGGCCGTCTTCAGGGAACTTCTTGGAGCAGGATCGTTCTGCGGCTTTGCAATCAAAGCGTTTCAGCCCTATAAGATAAGTCTCTTCATGCGTCCGTTCGGAGGATTCTTCATTTACGGGGTCATGCTTGCCCTTGCGGACAGATTAATATCAGAGGAGGACATAGCATGAATATCAGGTCCCTGTTTTTTCTGATTCTTACCTGTGCGCTTTCTTCCAATTTCACGCTTGTCTACTACTTCAACACCGACGCCCTGATACATAACAGCGGGCGTCCCATGAGAAGAAACATCAGGTTTACGATGTATCTCTGTCTGGTTTTCATAGTGGCCATATTCCTTGTATGGCCGGTAGAGCTGCTTCTCATCAGGGGAAAAGCCGACTATCTGAGGGTTTTGGTCTATGAAATATTCATACTGGCTTCGGTAAACATCGTCAGCCTGATCTTTCCCCGCGACAGACAGGACATATACAGCACCGCACTTTCAAGCGGCCTTCTCGGCTCGGCACTTCTTTTCCAGAGGACGGAGTTTACATTCATACAGACGGTTTTTGCGGCCATAGGAGTGTCGCTGGGCTTCCTCATAGTCTCGGTTGCCCTTGAATCGGTCAATGAAAGGGTGAAGGACGAGTATGTGGCCCCTCATTTCAAGGGCTACCCGATAATGCTTGTCTCCCTTGCGATAATAAGTCTTGCGGTATACGCGTTCTGACCGTGCGAAGAATTCTGTTTTGCATTTTCTGTGCTTTTCTTCTTTCATCCCTCTTTTTCCTCCTTTTTTTCAGGCGTGGAGAAAAGGGAGAGTGCGTGAGGGTGAGTGAAAGGGGAAAGGTGACAGAGGAATACCTCATTACGGAAGACGGAGAACATGTTCTCGGAGGCGGAAGCAATACAATCGAGATAAAAGACGGAAGAGTGAGGATGAAGGATGCGGACTGCCCGGACAGGATATGCATGAGACAGGGGTGGATAGAGAGAAGCGGCGAAGCAATAACATGCCTTCCGAACAGAATCGTGGTTGAGGTCGCCGGAGAGGCAGAGGATATTGATGTGGTGATCTGAATGGAAACACGGAGAATAACGAGGCGGGGCCTTCTGGTGGCGCTCTCGCTTCTTCTTTCATATTTCGAGACTCTCCTGCCGTCCTTCATTCCCGTTCCCGGAGTGAAGCTCGGCCTGGCGAATACTGCCGTGCTCTTTGCCCTCTATACGCTGGGACTTTCCGATGCCTTCTTCATAACCGTTATCCGGGTATTGATATCATCAATGATGTTCTCGAATATCCTAACTCTTTCATATTCCCTTGCAGGAGCTGTAATGAGCCTTGTCTTTATGGCCGTGGCGAAAAAAATGAAGGCGGGTGTCATTGCAGTGAGCATGACAGGTGCAATTGTACATAATGTGTCGCAGCTTCTCTGTGCAATGCTGATGCTGGGCTCTTCTGTTCTCCTGTGGTATCTTCCGTTTCTAATTCTTGCAGGAAGCATTTCCGGCCTTTTTACAGGCAGCCTTTCCTCTGTGGTTCTTCAGAGACTGGAAACGGTGTAAAAAAAGAGGCTTCCGGTGAACCGGAAAGCCAAAAAAAGATTGAGGGATATAAAGATTACATACAGCACTCGTTTCATGCTCTTCAGCCTGGAACTGATGCTGAGAAATCCTGTGTCATAAAAGAGAAGGAAGATACTTTACCAGAACAAGAACAAGCAGGGCATATGTAGCCGATGCCGATACTGCCATGACAACTCTTGATGCGATGAATTTTTTCATTTCTTTACCTCTTTCTCTTTGTTGTTTTTACAACGATTATGTTATAACCCGGTACCGTTGTATTTACAACACGCGGTTTTGTAAATGTTTGTTAATTGTTTGTAACAGCAGACACTGCTTTGTTAGTTTTCATGCAGAGGACCGGGGAAAGAGTGTAAAAGAGTGAAAAAGACCGCTTTTCGAGGAGAAGACAACGAAATGCATGGGCGTCTTTTCGTTTTCCTGCTGTCAGCCGGTTCTTTGGCGTTTCAGAGGCTCCTTCCTTTTTCCTTTCCGGCGGTCAGGTGTGTTTTGTCATAACGCAATTATTGAAGAACATGACTAGATACTTCATTTTACGGCATATATAATCAGGACGGAACTGAAAGAAGGCAGAAAGCGTGAGTGTCATCGAGATGAGAAACATTTCATTTTCATATCCCCGGTGTTCTTCCTGTGCGCTCAAGGATGTTTCAATCGATATTGAAAAAGGG
>CAVBWE010000144.1:0-4243 GCA_963598715.1 Sphaerochaetaceae bacterium
GCCATATTCTTTCCTCCTTAAAGACAGAGGGATGGCGGAATGCCGTCATCCCTCTTGGTTTAATCATCAGGTAAAGGTGATTACTTGACCTGGAATCTTGTTGTGTCGCCTGTTGCAGCGCCGCTCTTTGTCAGAGCTTCCATTACGTCTGCGACATACTGCTTTGTGTTTGCCGTAGCATCATCGAAGTTATAGTCGATGACGTTGGACGGATCAAGACCGAACTCATACGCAATTTCGGGCTGTTCTGCATTGTCAAGGACGAGGAACTGATATGAACCGTAGTCCTTAGCCTGGTTGACGCAGTCCGGAGAGAGTGCATACTCGATCCAGAGCTTTGCAGCGTTCATGTGCTTTGCACCCTTGAAGATTGCAGTAGCACCGACTTCGAATGTCGTTCCGCTTGACGGGACGATGAGACCGATGTTTGCATATCCGTTGTCAACAATCTGTGTGATGCCGTCATGCAGGAATCCGATACCGATGACACACTCGCCTGTTCCGACGTTCTTGGACGGACCTGAGCCGCTCTTTGTGTAGACTTCGATGTTCTTGTCGAGTGCAACAAGGTACTTCATTGCCTCGTCATGTCCGTACTTCTGGATGACCGTATTGAGGAAGAGCTTTGCTGTTCCGGCTGTGTTGTAGTTGCTCAGCCAGATAAGGCCCTTGTACTCATCCTTTGTGAGGTCGGCAAAATCCTTCGGGGGCTCAAGACCGAGTCTCTTGAGTTCGTCGATGTTGTACATGAAGCCGAGAATACCTGTGTAGATACCGAACCAGCAGTTGTTCTTGTCCTTGTAGACGCTCTTTGTGATATGAGCAGCGTTCTTTGCATCATAAGACTCGAGAAGGCCTTCACTTGCAAGCATGTTGTACGGGTCTGTCGTGCCGCCGAAGAAAACGTCAGCGGAAGGATTGCCCTTCTCTTCCTCGATCTTAGCCTGGACTTCGCCGGTGGAAAGTCTCTGGAATGTGACCTTGATTCCGTAGAGTTCCTCGAACTTTCTGCATGCTGCTGCAAGATATTCCTCTTCGCATGAGCCGTAGACAACGAGTTCGCCTTCAGCCTGAGCTGCAGCTACAAGCGGATCGGCATTTTCAGTTTTCTTTGCAGTTTCCGCCGCACCCTGTGCAAGGACAGATGTGATCGAGAGGCAGAAAACCAGTGCGATTACCAAAATCTTCTTCATATTTTCCTCCATGAAGGTTGAATTCCAAGTAAGAATTATCCATCTGAAGCCCCCCTCGTGCAACAAAAATCTACAATTGTTCATGACAGTCCGGCGACAAAAAAAAGACGGCCCGTCAGGAACCGTCAGTCTGCGCTCAGGAAGGAATTACATCAAATCCTTCGGCTTGCGTGCAGTGTTGCCCGTCTTCTCGCAGTAAGCAACATGGCGAAGCTTTCCGTTCTCGAAGACACTCTTCATCTTGATGACACCGCCCCACTTGCTGATAAGAGCCTTAGCACCTTCACGATGAGCGTTCTTTGATACGTTACCTGGCATATCTATATTCCTCCGACAATTTATTCAAGCTACCAAGCCATAATATACAAATTGCATCATTCTTTGTCAAATCCTGACCTGACAGGAATAGGTTTTAACACATATTCCTCTTTTTTGTCATCCGTATTCCTGAGACTTTTGAGTTTTTTCGTCCGATTTCTCACTTTTGAGATTTTTTCTCCGAGACTACTTGATTTTGTAACCTCTCTTGAATTATAGTTTCACTCGTGTTTGAAACACATGCCGCCTTAGCTCAGCTGGCCAGAGCACGTGATTTGTAATCTCGGGGTCGTTGGTTCGAATCCGACAGGCGGCTTGTCCTATTCCCATAACCACGGGGAAAGGAAACCGGAACCTTCAGGGTTCTTTTTTTTTGCCCGTTTCCCGGGCTGAGGTCATGCCCCTCGATTGACACGATGGCGTGAGGAACATAGCCTCAATATAAGGAAAGAAACATGAAAAGAAAATCACCCGTAACAACAGTAGTCGCCACAGGTATCGGGGGAGCACTCTTCTTTGTACTGGGAAGATTTGCAGCAATTCCGACTCCCGTTCCGAACACCTACATATCCATACAGTACGGTCTCCTGGCATTCATGGCCGTACTCTTCGGGCCGGCTGCAGGGATGCTCATAGCATTCATAGGCCATACGCTCATCGACCTCTCGTATGGAAGCGGAATCTGGTGGAGCTGGGTCATCGCTTCAGCCGTATGCGGCCTCATGATGGGACTCATGACGATGAGAATCGACATTGAAAGCCGCTTCTCGAAGGCAGATGCCGTCACGTTCAACGTCTCCCAGATAATATCTCATATCGTTGCATGGGAAATCATAGCGCCGCTTCTTGACATTGCCTTCTTCAAAGAACCCGGAAACAAAGTTTTCGTCCAGGGGGCATTCGGAGGAATCGCGAACATCATCACGACGGCTGTTGTCGGGACCCTTCTCTGCGCTGCATACAACAGGACGAAACCGAAGGCGGGAAGCCTCAGGAAAGACGGTTAGAGGGACAAGCCAAAGGAAGGATGGAGTGCCGGAACCGGTAATCGTTTTCAAGGACTTCTCGTTCAGATACAGAGCCCAGGCCGAAAACACGCTGAAGTCAATAAACCTCACAGTGATGAAGGGTGAGAAAATCCTCATCTGCGGGCCATCCGGGTGCGGAAAGTCAACCCTTGGCGCAACCCTCAACGGCCTTGTTCCTTCATACTACCCCGGTGATATCACGGGAACGCTCATGATAGGAGGAAAAAGCCGGGAGGAATGGGACATATTCTCCCTCTCGAAGCTTACAGGTACCGTCCTTCAGGACTCGGACGGCCAGTTTGTGGGGCTTACCGTCGGGGACGACATAGCATTTGCACTCGAAAATGACGCAGTGGAGAGCCTGAGGATGAAGGAGAGGGTACTCTCGGCAGCAGAAAAGGTCGGGATGGAGGCCTTTCTCGGTCATGCACCCGACTCTCTCAGCGGAGGTCAGAAACAGAGGGTATCACTTGCAGGAATCCTTGTTGACAATGTCAGCATATATCTTTTTGACGAACCCCTGGCGAACCTTGATCCCGAAAGCGGAGAGAGGATAATCGGGCTCATAGATACCCTCCAGAAATCAACATCATCCACAGTCATCATAATAGAACACAGAATCGAGGATGTACTCTCCGGAGGCGTGGACAGGGTGATTGTCATGAATGACGGCAGAATAATTTCCCGGACTGCTCCGGACAGTCTTCTTTCGTCCCGCATCCTGGAAGAGACCGGGATAAGGGAGCCCCTCTACATCAGCGCACTCAGATACGCAGGTGTCCCCGTCACCGAAGATATGAAGCCGGGAAGAACCTCAACGCTCCGCCTGAGCCGTTCCGACACGGAAAAAATCCGCGCATGGTTTCATCTCGTCGGGGAAAAAAGCAGAAAAAGCGAAGGTGAAACGGTACTCAGCGTGGAGAACCTCTCGTTTTCATATCCGGAGAGGCCGGATGTGCTGAAGGATGTATCGTTCTCGATAAGGAAGGGGGAAATGGTCAGCATCGTCGGAAAAAACGGTGCGGGAAAATCAACGCTGATCAAGCTGATATGCGGCTTTGAGAAGGAAGACAGGGGCACGATCAGAATCAACGGAAGCGACATTTCGTCCCTGTCAATCAGACAAAGGGCGGAGAAAGCGGGTTACGTCATGCAGAATCCGAACCAGATGATTACGTGTGCGACTGTAATGGAGGAGGTTACGCTCGGCCTGAAAATGAGAGGACTGCCTGATGACGAAGCCGTAAGAAAGGGAGAGCAGGCACTCTCGGTATGCGGTCTTTTCGAATACCGTTCATGGCCGGTGAGCGCCCTCTCGTACGGCCAGAAGAAGAGACTGACAACAGCCTCCGTCCTTGCACTGGAGCCGCAGATAATCATACTTGACGAACCGACTGCAGGACAGGACTTCAGACACTATACCGCGATAATGGAATTCCTGAAGAATCTCGCATCCGCCGGCATAACCGTGATAATGATTACCCATGACATGCACCTGATGCTGGAATACTGCACCCGCTCCCTTGTCTTTTCAGACGGCATTCTCATAAAGGATGCGTCTCCTGAAGAGGTGCTCACTGACACCGAGACCGCAGCAAAAGCAGCACTGAAGAAGACTTCCCTTTCATTTCTTGCAGAAAAATGTTCTCTTGACGAAACCGAATTTGTCAGGAGATTCATCCGCTTCGACAGGGAGAACAGACA
>CAVBWE010000145.1:0-2204 GCA_963598715.1 Sphaerochaetaceae bacterium
GTCTGCATCTTTCGATATCGAAATCGAAGAATGCTGCGGTATCCGTCTTGTTTATTATCACGCAGTCGACCGTACTGAACATGAGGGGATACTTGAGCGGCTTGTCGTCACCCTCCGGAACGGAGAGTATCATCACGTTCCTTACCGCCCCCGTGTCGAACTCGGCGGGGCATATGAGGTTGCCCACATTCTCAAGTGCTATGAAGTCCAGTCCGTCCGTTCCGAGAGCCTCGAGTCCCTGCCTTGTCATTGCCGAATCGAGATGACACATTCCTCCGGTGTGGAGCTGTACCGCCCTGACGCCGAGCTTCTGCATCCTTATGGCGTCGACGTCGCTGTCTATGTCGGCCTCCATGATTCCGATGGAGTATTCATCCCTGAGCCTTCTGATTATCCCCTCCAGAAGCGTTGTCTTTCCGCTTCCCGGAGATGACATGAGATTCATGAGGAATATGCCTTTGCTTCTGAGTTCTTCCCTGAGCCCTGCCGCCGCCTTTTCATTGTCGGCAAAGACGCTTTCCTTTACAAGAAGAACCCTTACGCTGCTGTCCATGATGTGTTTCCCTCCGGAAAGGTATTATCCCTCATAATCCGTGATAACTCAACGGAATAATCCCCGTGACATGTATTTTTTCCGTATGAATGGGGGACCTGGGCAGAGCCTGCTGTCCTTCTGTTTCCGCCTCCTTTCCGGAAAATAAAAAGCGGACGGAAAACGGTTTCCGTCCGTTACCGCCCGAAGACAGGGGCTGACCGAATCTGATTTATTCCACTATCGCGTCAGATGCGGTGTATGCGCCGAGGGATCCCTTCCTGACCTGTATGCACACAAAGCACAGCGGGGAAGAGTCAGATGCCGAGAACTGTCTTCTGGCCTCAGGACTGATTCTCAGCCAGTCTCCCTTTTCCAGTGAAACGGTTTCTCCGTCTATTCTGGCCGTTCCCTTTCCCTCAAGGATGCCGTAGATTTCTTCATTTTCCCTGTGGCTGTGTACGAAAGGCACCCCGCTTCCTGCCGGAAGACTGTTGATGCTGATCTCTGCCCCGGTCAGTGAAAGTGTGTCATGAAGCTCATATCTTGCTTCCTTCCCGGTAGATGTTTTTGCCCAGTTCTTCATTCGATGCTCCTTTATCGGTTCAACCGATGTAATGATTATGGTTACAACGAGTATTGTGCATATTGTTGTTGTAATGTCAAGCGTTACAGCTGAGGTATTCTTTTATTTATCGCAAATGGAATCGAGCTCTGAGATGACGGCTTCGAGGGTGATGGACTCCATTTTCTTCTCCAGGGCCTTTGTGATTTCGTCCAGCCTGCCGTCCAGGACGCTGTGGATATTGCGTCCGACCGGGCAGAGCGGGTTGGGGTTCTCATGAAAATGGAAGAGAAGGCCGTCTTCGACGCAGTCAACTGCCCTGTAGATGTCGAGAAACGTGACGGAATCCAGAGGTCTTATGATTTCGGCTCCTCCGCTTCCTCTCCTGATATCAACGATGCCCGCCTTTTTCAGGCTTCCGAGAATCTTCCTGACGATGACGGGATTTACGTTCGTGCTGGATGCGAGAAACTCACTGGTTACCTTTGTCGTTTTTCCGAACGTGCTGATTGCGCAGAGAATGTGTACAGCCAGTGTGAATCTTGTTGAAATCTGCATATTCACTGATTTTACGGATTATGAATCTGCCTTTCAATCTCCGCCCCGGCTTCCTTCAGATGTTGAAACGGCTTTTGCTCTCATGTAGAATTCCGTTTCATGAAAGTTCTTGTTGAGTCATTGATGGAGATGTTCATTCTCATAGCTGCAGGCTATCTCATGAGGAGAGGAAATCTTGTGAGCGGAAAGACTGTCGGCGAACTCAGCAATGTACTGCTTTCTGTCATTCTTCCATGTTCAATCATTTCCTCCGGATTCGGAGAGTGCTCTCCGCAGATGGTGAATAATGCCGCCTTTTCCTTTGTCATAATCTCGCTTTATTATATTCTTGCCTTTCTCGTTTCCCTGCTTCTCTTCCGGAAAAAAGCCGCAGAGAGAGGAGAACGCGCCATATCGGTCAATTCTGCCGTATTCGCCAATACGAGTTTCATAGGCTACCCTCTCAGTGAGGTTCTCTTCGGCTCTGAAGGTGTCATTTATGCCGTTGTCTATAACTTCGTATACAATATCTTCATGTTCACCCTGGGTGTAAGGCTCTATGCAGGGGAG
>CAVBWE010000146.1:0-18551 GCA_963598715.1 Sphaerochaetaceae bacterium
AAAAAAGAGAGAGCGCCCGCTCAGACGCTCTCAGGGAATATTATGTACTTGTCGCCTTCATCAGCTGTTTGCTACTACGCTGAGTGTGATTGTTGCCTTGTATGATCCGATCTTCTTGTCCTTGACCGTGTCAGAGTTCTCATCGAATGCCACGATGTTGAATTCGAAGTTGTTCCAGTCGACCTTGCCCTTCACATCTGCCGCATCAACTGTCTCGATTGTGTGTGCTGCAGTATCATCGGACTTGATTGATGTCGTATCGGGTGTGACATCGCCGTTCTTGGAGATCGTAACCTGATAGGGAATCTTCTCGCTGGAGTCGGTTGTTGCCTTGCCGCCGAGTGTCATGTCGCCGCTGAGAGCCATCTTGAGTGCCACCTTTTCAGATTCGAAGAAGCGGTATGATACGAAGTATGTATCTGCTGTCGTATAGCTGATCTTGAGTGTCTCGTCCTTGGCATAGTCGAGGGCAATCGAATCTTCCTTTGTAAGAGCTGTCGAATCTTCTGTTGCCTTGTTTGCCTTCTTCGTGATTGCCATCACATAGCTCGGCTCCTGGGAAAGCGTAAGCGTGACATCCGTTGTCTTATCTTCCGGAAGAGTCTCATATGCCGAAGCAAAGATACCTGTTACTGCGATGAGAATGAGTGCGATTAAGACGATTGACTTTTTCATTTTTTATTTCCTTCTTTTTTACGTTTACCGTTTTCTTTGTTTTACGCTGTTACTATATTGGAATTCCAACGACATTTCTGTTTGATTTAAAACATTATTAAGTATTTTTTAATAATTCTGTTAGATTTTCTTAACAATCGGGCATGAAAACTCCGGTTTTATTCACACTTATCCCGTCCGGAGGCTGTATCTTCCCCTATGCTTTCTCAAATTCCCTTCTGTTTATTAAAGATTTGTAAAAATCTCTTTGCGGTATCTGCCATAACAGATAGTCATCAGACAGAGAGGGCATTGAAAACACGGTTTTCCCGGTATCTGCTTGCCCGGTCATGAAAGCTCCTCAGAAAAGCCGGGAGTCATGCTGACCTTCATTTTCCGCGTTCTTCCTCCGTGGAAGACGGGATAAGAAGGGAAGAGAGGCTCATCACCGGAGCAAGAAGAACAAGAAGGATGGCGGAGAGGGTCCACTTCCCGCTGACATCATAGAGAAAACCGAAGAATGCCGGTCCGAAAGAGGCAAGAATATAGCCCAGACTCTGACCGAAGCTCATCATGGAAGCGGTATCTGCACTGTCTTTCCCGAGGACGGTACATAATGATATCCCCATACTGAATGTAGCCCCGAGTGAAATGCCGAAGATTACGGTTCCGGTTATGAGAAGAAAAGTGCCGTGCGAGAAGAATGCCATGATAAAGCCCGGGATGAAAATAAGCGGCATGAGGAAGGCAATTCTCGATATATTGTCCCTTTTCGTGATTACGGGAACAATAAATGCGGGAAAAAAGGATGCAAGCTGCATGACGGAGATGAGATAGCCGCAGCCTCCTTTCAGCCTTCCTGCAGACGTAATCATGGTAGGATACCACGTCAGTACAACATAGAAGACAAGTGACTGGATTCCCATATAGACGGCGGCAAAGATATTCCTCCGGCTCCAGGCTGTTCTTCCGCCTCCCCCCTTCTCCGTTTTTTTCCTCCCGCCGACGACAGTAAAGGAAATGAGAAACGCCATGAGGGGAAAGAGAGCGACAGACAGAAATGCCCGCCTCCAGCTCCCGAGAAAGAGTGCAAGGCCTTCAATGAAGAATGCAGTTGATGCAGAGGAGAAAGTCAGTGATGACGAGTAGACCCCGCTGAGTTTTCCGCTTTCCTCTGCATGACATTCCTTGAAAAATGCCGGAACGGCTACATTAAGGATTCCTGTCCCTGTTCCTATGAATGCAGTACCGAGAAAAAGAAGGAGCTTTCTTCCTGAGGATCTGACAACAATACCTGCAAAGACAGACAGAAAGGAAAGAAGGAATGTTCCCTTCACTCCGGCTCTTGCGTTAATAAACGGGTATGAGACTGCGCCGAGGGCAAATAGAAGGAGGGGAAGCGTCGTCAGCATTCCCCCTTCTTTTCCACTGAGGCCGAGATCCTTCATAATCTCATCCATCAGCGGCCCCACGCATCCCATGGGAGAGCGCATCGAGAATGCACAGAGAAGAATAAACAGAACAAGGAGGGAGCTTTTTTCTCCCTCCCTTACCCTTTTTCCGTCCACGGAAGACTGTCCCTTCATTTACATCGATTCGAGAAACGGCACGCCTACCAGGGCAAAACCGTTCTTCATCGTCTGAAGGACCGTCTCGCAGAGCGTGACACGTGCCTTTATGAGGGCATCGCTTTCCGCATTTAGAATCCTGTTGTCATGATAATAATGGCTGAACGTCTTGGCCATTTCATAGAGGAAGGAGCAGATGACGGACGGATCGGATGCAGCTGCGGCACGTTCGACATACTCCGGGTATGATGCTGCCATCATGAGAAGAGTCTCCTCATCGGCGAGAGAGAGAAGGGAACCGTCGAACACGACACTGCTTCCCGTCTCCTCATACTTTCTGATGATTGACGACAGTCTTGCACCCGTATACTGCAGATACGGTCCGGTGTTTCCGTTGAAGGAAATCGATTCCCTGGGATTGAATGTCATATCCTTTGTAGGAGAAACCTGGAGAAGATAGTAGTTGAGTGCTCCGAGGGCGATTTTATGTGCAGTCTCATCAGCATCATCCACCTTGTCCTCCCTTTCCTTGACCCTGATCTCCTCTCTTGCAAGTTCCGTCAGTGTCGAAAGAAGGTCATCGGCGTCGACTACCGTACCCTCCCTGCTCTTCATCTTCCCGTCGGGAAGGTTCACCATGCCGTAGGAAAGATGGTGAAGTTCATCAGCCCAGGTGTAGCCCAGAAGCCTGAGACAGTAGAAGAGTACCGTGAAATGATACTTCTGTTCCGATGCGACGACATAGGTCAGCGAATCGAACGGCCAGTCATCGTGACGCCGTATTGCAGTACCGATGTCCTGTGTCATGTAGAGCGTTGTACCGTCCTTTCTGAGAAGAACCTTCCTGTCAAGTCCTATCGGAGCAAGGTCTACCTGCACAGAGCCGTCCTCCTCCCTGGTGAAGACACCTTTCTCTACACCCTTGAGCACTTCATCCTTGCCGTATCTGTATGTTTCGGATTCGTAGTAGTATCTGTCGAAAGAGATTCCCATCCTGGAGTAGCTCTCCTCAAGGCCGCGGAGCGTCCACCCGTTCATGGTAGCCCAGAGCTTTCTCACTTCCTCATCTCCGTCCTCCCATTTCTTCAGCATCTTCTGCGCTTCTTCGGAAGGATTGATGAAATGAGGAGAGGATGAAAGCGACGGATCCTTTTCAAGGGCCTGCTGAACTTCCTTCTCCCATGCGGCAAACTTCACATAGTAGCGGCCGACGAAATGGTCTCCCTTCTCGCCCGTCGATTCAGGTGTCTCACCGTTGCCGAACATCTTATAGGCAAGCATGCTCTTGCATATGTGTACACCGCGGTTGTTGATGAGGTTCACCTTCTTTACCTCTGCGCCCTGGGAGGAAAGGAGCATGGCAACGCTCATTCCGAGGGAGTCGTTTCTCATATGACCGAGATGGAGAGGCTTGTTGGTATTGGGACAGGAGAATTCTATCATCATCTTCCGGCCCTTGAGAGTGTCGCCGGATCCGTATGCATCGCCTTCCTTTCTGACGGCAGTGACAATCATTTCTGAAAGGGACGCCATGTCCAGGGCAACATTCAGATAGCCGCCCTGCAGAATCATCCTCCCGTCCGGATGGCTGGAGGCTGATATTCTCCCTGCAATGTCAGAGGCTATCTGGACAGGAGATTTATGTGCAGTTTTTGAATACGGGAACATCGGGAATGCCAGGTCTCCCATCTCCTTTCTGGGCGGAACTCCCATTGTAAGGGACGGTATCTCATCCGTCCCGAGATATTCCTTCAGTTCATCCTCTATCCTTTTCTTCCACTCTGCTTTCAGTTTTCTCAGCATTATTCACCTCGGGTCCTTCAATTCTAATCATTTCATCCGCAGAGAGTGAAGCCCCTCAGGAAAGCCGGATGCTTATTTCGCCGCTGGAAAGGCTTTCGCTCCTTCCGTCGGGGTACCTGACAAGAAGATGTCCCTCATCATCGATTCCGTATGCCATGGCCGGATACTTTTCCCCGCCCTTGACGACGAAGATGTTCTCACCGATGACGAAGCATCTTTTTCTGTAGGCCGGAAGAAAATCCTCCTTCTGGATGGACTGTATCCTCTTCGAACATTCGGCTATCACGGTCGCCCTGCTTACCTTTCCGTTTCCGTCCGGATAGAACGACGTCGCTGTCTGCCTCAGGCTGTCAGGGAGGGAAAAGGGACGTGTCCTGAGATTGATGCCGCATCCTATCACAACCTTTTCAAGTTTTCCTTCCTCCATGTTGATGATGCCTTCCGTAAGTATTCCGACAGCCTTCTTCCCATGAATGAAGATATCGTTGACCCATTTGATTGACGTCCCTATTCCGGTGAGGTTTTCCATCACCTCACTCACTGCCTCCGCCGCTGCGATTGTGACAAGAGACGGAGAAGAAATGGCACTGCCGTCGAGAACCAGCGAGAAGTAGACTCCTCCTTCCGGCGATTCGAAAGTCCGTCCGAGTCTTCCGCGTCCTCCTGTCTGGGAGGAAGCAGTCACGACATACGGGAGTGCTGCACCTTCCGAGGCTATAATCTTCGCATCCCTGTTGGTGGATGCGGTTGTATCAAGATAATAAACGGAAATGCCGCTGTCCCTGAAAGCATTCTCCAGTGTTTCCTTATTCAATATATCCATATCCTTCTCCATCCTGTAGCCGTAATGCCTCCGGCTCTCTATCGCATAGCCGCTCATTCTCAATGACTGAACTGCCTTGCTGACGGCCATGCGCGACACGTGAAGGCTTCGGCTCATTGCACTTCCGCTTACGTATTGAGTGGCTTTTTCCCCCAGCATGGCGAGAATCCTTTCCTTCGTACCCATAGTACAATGATAGTTTGTAAACCATACTTGGTAAATCGGTTGACAATATTTTGCATGCCGTTTACCCTCGCCTCATGACTATACTGACTGCACTCTTTTCCGCTCTCATAGCTGCCGGGACATTCATAAAGATTCCAATGTTTCCGGTGCCCATGACGCTTCAGACTCTCTTTGTCTTCCTGGCAGGACTTCTTCTTCCCCCGTCCCGCGCCCTCTCGAGTGTTCTTCTTTTCATGGCACTCGGTCTGATAGGACTTCCCGTCTTCACCTCCGGCGGAGGAATAGGAGCGCTTCTTTCTCCCACTGGAGGCTTCATATTCGGCTTTGCGGCCGCAGCATTTACCGGGGCGTTTCTCTCGGGAAGAAAGAATAAATCCTTTTTCGGCAATCTTCTTGTATGCCTTGTGATGGAAGTCATCATATATCTCTTCGGGCTGCCATGGCTGAAAATCTCACTCTCTCCGGTTTCCTGGACAAAAGTCCTTGCTGTGGGACTGGGACCTTTCATCATCGGGGATGCAGTCAAGATCCTGGCTGCATCATCCTCGGCACTTCTTCTGAAGGGGGAAATAATGAAGCTGGAGGAAAAACTCAGGGAGAGGGAAAAGGAGTCAGGGGCAGAGGATTGTTAGAAATCCGAAAGATGTTGACACCATCAGAATATCACCGGAGAATCGGAAGGCGTGCTGGTTCTGTCCATTGTCTTTTCTGCATTGATTATTCTGGGTTCTCTCATCAGTTTTCCGGTTCCGTTCAGTCTGATGCCGATGACCCTGCAGACCTTCTTTGTATTTCTCACAGGCCTTCTTCTTCCGCATGCGCATGCCCTCTCGGCGATTCTGATTTATATGGCCGCTGGCATAATCGGGCTTCCCGTCTTCACCCTGGGAGGCGGAATCGAGGCACTTGTATCGCCATCCGGAGGCTTCATCTTCGGTTTCATCATTGCGGTTATAGCAGGTTCGTCGCTGGCCGGGAAAAAGCGTGATTCCTTTTTCTACAATCTTTTCGTGGTCCTGGTGATGGAACTCTGCATCGACATCACGGGGCTGCCCTGGTTCCAGATCAATCTCGATATCTCATGGAAGGAAACAATTGAAAGAGGTCTTCTTCCGTTCATTCCGGGAGATGTCATAAAGATGATTGCTGCGGCGGCAGCGGCAAAATACATCTACCCGTGGATCGGAAAAACAGAAGCGAAACTGAGAAGCCTCCACACGCGAAGAAATGAAGGCTGAGGCTTTCACACATTATTCCTTTGCGTTATACTCGGGCAATGAAATTTGACTCGGCTCCATTCATAATGCCATACGTCTCGTCATTCTCGCGCGTAAGAGACGAAAAGTGCCGGATAACAAGCGTTCAGCTTCCCAACCGCGAGAAAATACGGGAGATGATGGAGGAGTTCAGGATACTCCTCTTTCCCGACTATGAGGAAATCACAAGCAGGGGCATGCTCCAGACAGTCGTGACACGGCATATGGAAAAGGCTGCAGATCTGCTTTTCTCCGAAGCCGTACTGGCGTACAGAACGTCATTTCCGCAGGAGGAAGCTGAAAGGAATGCCGAAGATGTCACATCCTGCCTCCTTTCAGAGCTTCCGCATATAAGGGAGACTCTCAAGACCGACGGGGAAGCGGGCTTCAACGGCGACCCTGCAGCAAAAAGCGTGAGGGAGATAATCCTGACATATCCGGGCTTCAAGGCCATAGAGATACACCGTATCGGACACTTTCTCTTCAGAAAAGGACTTCCTCTGATTCCCAGGATGCTCAACGAACTCGTCCATAGTGATACCGGCATAGACATACATCCCGGAGCTGAAATCGGCGATTACTTCTTCATAGACCACGGAACCGGTGTTGTCATAGGCGAGACCACGGTAATAGGAAGCCACGTAAAAATCTATCAGGGAGTAACACTGGGTGCACTCTCGTTTCCCAAGGATGCCTGCGGAGTTCTGCTGAGGAAC
This sequence comes from Sphaerochaetaceae bacterium, assembly GCA_963598715.1. Lineage (GTDB taxonomy): Bacteria > Spirochaetota > Spirochaetia > Sphaerochaetales > Sphaerochaetaceae > Ornithospirochaeta. The sequence continues at coordinate 7,007 of CAVBWE010000146.1, forward strand.
GAAAAGCGTCACCCCACAATAGGAGACAGGGTCACGATCTATGCCAATGCCACGATACTGGGAAACATAAACGTCGAACATGACTCGACCATAGGCTCGAATACATGGATCAAGGAGAACATTCCCGCCTGTTCAAGAGTCATATCTTCCGGAAGCGTGAACAGGGTCAGTCAACGGAAACAGTAAGCGGAAAGACGGAAGTGACAATTCCGGAAGAAAGCGAGCCCTCCCCGATTTTCCTCCCGGAGAGACTGACTATCTGTGCCTTGAGATAGTTGCCTGTCGTTCCGGTGCCGTTTTTCTCCGCGATTATCTCGCACTTCTTTCCCATCTGCCTTTCGGTATACCGGCGTTCGTGACGCGCTGAAAGCTCCCTCAGTCTCCTTGCCCTTTCATCCCTTATCCTCTCCTCGACAAAGAGCCGGGATTTATAGAGGGGAGTTCCTTCGCGGGGAGAATAGGGAAAGACATGCATTGAGGCAAAATCGTTGTCCTCAAGAAAACGGCAGGTCATTTCCGCATCCTCTTCAGTCTCCCCCGGAAGCCCTGCTATGACATCACAGGCAATGAACGGATCATCCTTGATTTTTCTGAGCGTCCTTATTATGTATTCGACGTGGCTTATGGAATATTTCCGGCCTACCGTTTCAAGGACCCTGGGAGATGCTGTCTGAATCGGGATATGGAAGTGCGGGAAGACACGGCTGTCGGCTATCTGCTCGAGGAGAAAGTCGTCGACACCGTCAGGCTCCATGGAGCTGAGGCGGAATCTGATGCCGCTTCCGCATTCTGAAAGCAGCTTCTTCATGAGTCCTCCCAGCCCCTTTCCGTTATGGTCGTAGTTCGTGAGGTTCACGCCTGTGAGCATCACTTCATGCAGCCCCTGCTTTTCTATTTCCCTTACCCTCCTGACAACTTCATCAGCATCAAGGAATCTCGAAGGGCCGCGTACCACGGTCGTCTTGCAGTAGCCGCAGCAATTGTCACATCCGTCCTGAACCTTTATGTAGGCCCGGCAATGATAGGTAAAGGATGATGCCTTATAGAGAAATGCATCGGTATTCCTTACGGTATAGTTCCTTACCCTTTCATAAAGGGAAAGCGGAGACGGAGACGAAAGATACTCCGCAAGAGTAAGTAATGACGGCTTATTTTCCAGGGTGAAGACCACTATGTTGTCCCCGAGGCTCAGAATTTCTCCTTCATTCTGACCACTGTAACATCCCGTAACGATGACGCACTCGGCCTCCTGGGAGAAAAGCCGAATCATACGGCGCGCCTTCTGTTCTGCCTTACTTGTTACTGCACATGTATTTACTATAATTAGTCCGGCGTCCTTACTTTTATCGAGGACATTCCAGCCAGCCTTACACAGGCTCTCGGCTACGGCTTCACTCTCGCACTGGTTGAGACGGCAGCCGAGGGTATATATGTAGGCATTCATTTCACTTCCCCCTTCTCCAGCATGTACCCGACCTCCTCGATTGCCATTCGCAGGGAATGCCTCATATCCTTCGTATACGGATTATAGAGCTGAAGGTCACAGAAGAGTGACATGGGGTCATTGCATGTCTGCTGAACTATCTCCAGAAGTGCCTTGTATCCCTTTGTCGATATTGCCGACGGCTGAAGATTCATGCGGGAAAGAATGCGCCCGATAAAATGCGTTACACCCTGTGAGAATGCAGCCTCCCTGTCATGCTCCTCCGCTGTCATCTCGATGACGGAAAGCTGCATCGAGAGGAAAAGCTTCCTGACTGTTTCATAACGCGCATCCGGAGATGAGGGCGGGCACATCACGACAGGAAGTCCCTTCAAGCCGCCCTTTCCCGAATCGGGACCGAACATGGGGTGTGTCGGAATGAAGAATACTTTTTCTTCAAGATGTTCCTCCATCCACTTTGCGGGAATCGTCTTGACCGAGCAGGTGTCGCACACAACAGTGTTCTTCCCGATCCTTCCCTTCACTTTTTCAAGCACCTCTTCAAAGCGTGATATCGTGACACAGAAGAAGAGGACATCCGATGAAAGAACCTCATCCTCACTTCCTTTTCTCACATTCGGGGGAAAAGAATGCGGAGAACGCGAGAATGCCGTAACGATATTGTCAGTCTTAGCGAGCTCTTCCGCCCAGAAGGAGCCGAAGCGCCCAAGTCCATAAACGCCGATTTTCATGTAGATAAGATAACTGTTTGCCTTCCTGTCAACAAGTACCTCAATTGTCTTCATGAACTGTTGAAGTACCCGCATTTTTGTAAGATAATAATTCAAGGAAAATTCCACTGGAGGAAATTAACAGAATGGCTAATGAATTCATGGTTGAAACAAGTGCCAGACATGTCCATGTGACTCAGGAAACTCTCGAAGTTCTTTTCGGGAAAGGATATCAGCTGACTGTAAAGAAGGAGCTCAGCCAGCCCGGACAGTTTGCTTCGAATGAGAAGGTTACTGTTATAGGTCCAAAGAAGGAACTTGCAAACGTTTCGGTACTCGGCCCCTGCAGGAAGGCAAATCAGGTTGAACTCAGCGCAACGGATGCTCGCTCCATCGGTATCGATGCCCCCATCAGGGAAAGCGGCGACATCAAGGGATCGGGGAAATGCACTCTTGTCGGCCCTGCCGGCTCAGTTGAACTCGAGGAAGGAGTCATCGTCGCAAAGAGACACATCCATATGCAGAGCTCCGATGCCGCAGCTTTCGGCGTCAAGAACGGAGACATCGTCTCGGTTCTCATCGAGAACGGCAACGGCAGGAAGACAGTCTTTGGCGATACGGTTATCCGCGTCTCCGATTCATTCCGCCTGGCAATGCATATCGACACGGACGAATCGAATGCCGCAGCATGTGCAAAGGGTCAGATGGGCTCAATCGTCAGATAAAACGTATACCCTGAAAAAGGCGCCGGAGTGAAAACACCGGCGTTTTTTCATAATATGTTCAATTCATTAAAACGAAAACAATTACTCAGACTGCTGTTCTTTTGCCGCTTCAGCGAGCCTTATAAGCTTGTCTATTTCGAGGCTCTCCGCCCTTTCGCTTCCCGTGAGGCCGGCAGCATGAATGATTGCTTCAACGTATTCGCGCCCGCTGTTGCCGTAGAGAGATGAAAGAAGATTATTCCGTATCGTCTTGCGTCTCTGCAGGAAAACGGCTCTCAGGAGGGTCAGGAATTCAGGACGCAGTTCCTCATCCACAAGAGAGCGGCTCCGGCGCTTCATCACCACAACGGCACTGTCAACGTTCGGCTGCGGCCAGAAACAGCTTCTCGGAATCCGGAGTGCATTCCTGTTCTCATAATCAATCTGCGTGAGGACAGAAAATGATGAATAGCTTTCGCCGCCGGCTTTCCCCACCATTCTTTCAACGACTTCCCTCTGCAGTGTGAAGACCATCCTGTCCACGATGTAGCTCTCTTCTATGAGCTTTGCTATCATCACGGATCCGACATTATAGGGAAGATTCCCGATAATCCTCTCCGGAAGAGGCAGGAGCTTCTTCTTGAAGAGGGTTTTGAGTGCGTCCCCTTCCACCAGGGAAAAGTTTTCCTCATCGGGAAAAGCCTTCCCGGAAAGCACCTTCTGAAAGCCTCTGTCAATCTCGAATGCCGTAAGAAAAGCCCCTCTTTCAAGAACGGTGTGACTGAGTGCCCCCAGCCCCGGTCCGATTTCCCAGACCCTCATTCCCGCCTCAAGTTCCATCAGGGCAATAAGCCTTTCCCTCATATTGCGGTCGACGAGAAAATTCTGTCCGAACTTTTTCGTCATGGCAAGCCCGTTCTCCTTCAGCACATCTGCAATTTCAGAACAGCTGTCGTAATTCAGATTCCACATGTAAATGAGAATATACGAAAAAGGAAAATAGAGAAAGTTCTCAAAGACGGGTACGCCTTACAGTGCCGGCTGCGATGACAAGAAGGAAAAGAGCAAGAATCGGGTAATAAGGGCCGAAGGACATGCAAAGAGGCAAAAAAGAAGAAAGGAGAGAAGCTTTATCAAGGCATTCCAGAAAAAACTCAATGATTGCATCCGATTCCGGAATGATAAAATGGAGAATTGAAAGATAGAATATAATTGTGACCAGCGGAGTTCCTATTATCGAGAAAAGGAAGGCGTAAGGCTGCCAGGAACCGAAGAAAGAATAGACAACTGGGGCGCTTGCAGCCGTAGCGGCAATACCCGTAATGATTGAAGAAAGCAAAGGAGAGCCTTTCTCACTGAACGGAAGGGAAAGAGAGGAGAGCAGAAGGACACCGCTGAGGGACGTAAAGCTGAGCACTGTCGAGAGCTCACCGGTATAATAGGGAAAGAAAAGAGAGAGAAAGACAAGAGAAAAAACGAATGATGCTTCCATACCGAAGAAAGGAATGAGAACTGCAAAGAGAAACGATCTCACAAGAGACGGCCTCATCCCCGCAAGGTATACGAAGAGTGCGAGAATGACAAATCTTGCCTTCCGGGCATTTCTTCGGGAAAGAAAAACTGAAAGAAAGGGCATGATGATTGCCGTAAGAAAAGCCAGATGCATTCCCGACAGCGATATGAGATGGCTCAACCCCAGATTCCTTACCTTTTGCTGGAGCGCGTCACTTCCGTCAAGCGTAGTCCCGGAAAGCAGAAGCGATATGATATTTCCGGTCTCTCCTTCAGGAAGCCCTGAAATAAAAAGGGCGTTTACCTTCCGCCTCAGCTTTCCGGAAACGGAAGACGATATGACCGTACCGCCGCCTGAAAGGAAAAAGTTTTCTTCCATTCTCCCCTCGACAAAAACCTCATCGCCGCGTGTAGCGGCATTGTCCGGCCCGACAACATATACCTTTCCTGAAGAAGAGAAGTAGTCACCTCTTTCATTCCTTACACAGCAAAGCGCAACAGAATATCCCGTATAACGGTTTTTTTTCCTTACCGGCTCTGTGACTACAGTCCCGTATAACCCGCTTATTTCCTTCGTATCTATAGGGATATACATATCGGACAAATTCCCGGCCCTGCTGAAAAGCGAAAACAGAAGCACAAGAAAAAGAACATGAAGAGCAGTCTTCTCCCTGTGACGGAAGAAAAGGAGGAGAACAAGAGAGAAAAGGAGAAACACTGCCCGGAAGGAAAAAACATACGGCATGAAACACTGAAGATAGAAAAAAAGAAGTACAATCAGATATTCCATTTTCTCCTCTGAAGAGACGGGATGCGCTCAGCTTCTCTCCTGATTCTCAGACAGAGAAATAACGGAAAAAGTCAAGGACAAGCTCAGGAAGTATGGAATCAGCTCCATTCTTGTTGGCATTGAACCGGATTGAATATCTGTACTGCCGTAAGTTGAAAATGAAAACCGGAAGCGGGATTCCGGAGAGGACACTCAGTCATGTGAAGGAATATTCTGCCGGAGGAAAGCTTCGGAATGCAGTCTATCCCTCAGAGGCAGATTTCCTTCAGCTTCCTTTCGAGTTCCACGACAGATGAAATGACATTTTCTATTCCCCTAGCCTCCAGCTGTTCACGGCTTCTGAAACCGTAAGAGACAATACAGCTCATGCATCCCATGTTATTTGCCGTGTCATAATCGACTTCGCTGTCTCCGACAAACACGATTTCCTCAGGTGTGATATTTCTTTTTCCGGTTTCGGCAAGAACCGCTTCAGGATCCGGTTTCAGCGGAGAGGAATTCTTCTGCCCGATTATGAATGCAAATGAAATGTCAGGAAGAGAGGAACGTATTATGCTTTCTGCTATCTCCTCATTCTTGTTCGACGCCACAGCAATCAGGACAGAGTTATCTTCAAGCATTTTCAGAAGTTCCGGAATGCCGGCATAAGGCCTTGTGCTGTCACAAGGATGTTTCCTGTATGATGAAATCATCAGCTCGTACATCAGCGAAAAATCGCTCTCTTCAATTCTTTCTCCGCTTCTCTCAACGGCCGAGAGAAGAGCATTGCGAAGCCCGTGTCCGACAAAGCGGCGCGTCTCTTCACGTTCTATAAGAGGAATATCGTATGCCGAAAGTGCATAGTTGACTGCACGTCTTATATCTTCAAGAGTATCCAGAAGAGTACCGTCGAGATCAAAGACAACAAGTTTCTTTTTCACGGGGAAAAGTATAATCTTACATATGCTGAATATCTAGATGCGGAAGAAAGGACATGTACAGAATAAGAATCAGGGAAAACAGGGAAAAGCAGCTTGAAAAGCACCACCCGTGGGTGTTCACGGGAGCAATCGAAAGCGTAACACCGGCTTTCAGTGAAGCCGGATGGGCTGAAGTTTACACTTGTAAAGGCTCATTCATTGCGAAAGGATGGTACGATGAAAAGTCGCACATAGTCCTTCACCTGCTTTCATGGGATGAAGATGAAACGGTGGATGAAGAGTTTGTGGAGAATCTCGTCAAGGCGGCGATACGGAGAAGAAAGGCTTTCTTCAGCCTGGAAGATACGAACTGCTTCCGTCTCATTCACGGAGAAGCCGACTTCATACCGGGCCTTGCGGCAGACTGTTACGCACGCGAGATAAGACTCATCCTCTCATCCCGTTTTTCGCTTTTTTTCCTTCCCGTCATCGTAAGAACACTGGAAGAGATATTGCATCCGTCACTTATCCAGGTAACGGCAGATGCCTATTATGCTTCAAGCGAGGGTATAAGCGAGAACACACGCTACTACAGAGGCGCAAAGGAAGTGAAGGAAAGCGAAACAGATAAGGAAAACACTCTCTTCATGGAAAGCGGCATATGGTATGAAATAGCACGGGGACGCGGACAGAAATCAGGATTCTACTGCGACCAGCGCAACAACCGTAACATCCTCGAAAGATACACGGCAGGCAAGAATGTTCTTGATGTCTGTTCATACACCGGAGCATTCACGCTCCATGCCCTCCGTTCCGGGGCCCTTTCCGTCGTATCTGTCGACAGTTCGGAGAGTGCACTGAGGCACCTTCTATATCAGATACACCTCAACGAAAACAAAGGCGTTCTCCCGCCTTCTTCCAGAAGCAGGGTCGAAACCGTCAATGCAGACTGCTTCGACTACATCAGGACAGTAGAAGACGACAGATATGATGTAATCATTCTTGATCCGCCGAAGCTTGCACAGACAAAGAGCAGGCTTGAAAACGCAATGAAAGCCTACAAGGACCTTAACAGGGTAGCAATGATGAAAATAAAGAATGAGGGCATCATCTTCACGTTCTCCTGCTCCGGCGCAATGACAATGGAGAATTTCCTTCTTGTCCTCAGCTGGGCGGCAGCAGATGCAGGTTGTGAGATACAGGTACTTGAAACACTCAGTGCAGGATCTGACCATCCCGTAAGGATTTCATTTCCGGAGAGCCGGTACCTCAAGGGCTTTGCCCTCAGAGTCATAAGACAGGACAGATGAATGGAAGACAGGGAAAATACAAGGAAACAGATAGAGAATCTTCTCGGCGATATAAAATCGGCACGCAGGGCGCACTGGGCCGTTTACGGAAGACTGAAGAAAAAACTCAGGACACTGAAACTTCTCGACATAACCCTCACTGCAGTCTCATCGGTGGGAATAATATCATTCTTCTTTCACGGCAACTACCACATCAACATCATCACATCCTTCGTAACGCTGTCTTCCCTTTCACTCAACCTCTATACCTCGAACTTCCGTGATGATGAAGACAAAAGCGGACACTGCAATGCTGCAAATGAGCTCTGGCTTGTCGAAAAGGCCCTGGAATCACTTCTTGTCGATTTCGATTCCCTTCCTCTTGATGAAATAAGGAAGAAAAGGGACACACTTCTGAAGGAGACTGCTGCAATAAACGGCAAATACTACTGCCTTGATGATGTATCGCTGGGAAAGTTCAGAAGACTCAGAAAAACGGAGAAGGAAGGCGGACAGAGCACAAAGTGACCCGGAACAAGGCCGGGTCATTCAATCACGCTTCGTCCTTTCCGGAAGAAGCAGACGAGGCTGTTTCCCCGCTCTTATCCTCTTCCGCCACCTTTTTCCTCTCCCGTTCCGGAAGTGCGAAGAATATGACAAGGCCCCAGAAGGTTCCTGAGAAAAGAATGATCATCGATGACAGATATGTTGTATCGAAATAGCCGCTGTAGCGCTCGGTATAGATTCTTCCATACATCCGGTATGTTTCAGTATATGGAAGGGAAACGGAGAAAAAGAGAAGAGTCAGAAGAGAGACAAAGCTCAGACAAGCAAATACAAGAGAACAGATTTTCAGAAGTTTTCTATTCATTTTTCACCTCACACGATTCAATTTAAGCATCTTCCTGTTGCCAGGCAACAGAAAAAGGAGAAAGACAACGATTCTCTCTTTTTCCTTCACAGGATTTACAAATTATGAAGAAGGACAGTTCTCAGAGAGACTCCATGCCGTTAAGCCACGTAATACCATCGACTATGCTCCTGAAGTACGGAGAACTCTGAAAAGTGCTGTGGGATTCATGAAAGACCCCGTTCCACACGGCTTCTCCGGAATCCGGAATATAATCCGAATCGGTATCGAGGGCATACGCATGGCTCAGCCTTTCTCCGTTTATCGTGAAAAGTGATGTGTCGAATACCTCAAGACTGCCGCTTCGGAGCCCCGCCTCCGCCTTCTCCAGTGCTCCGGCAGTTCCTTCTGCAGCCAGGGCGGTATTGAGTCTTGTAAGAACAACATCACCTTCACTGAAAGTTCCGGTCCAGTCAGAGGGGTTCGGGGTACCGTCGATATGATTTTTTATGAAGGTATAGAAGTACCTCGTCCAGTCAATCCTGCAGGAGATAATCGACGAGAACGGAGCAATGGAAGTCATATCCGAATTGTATCCCGTATGATAGACTCCTCTCTTCTGGGCTGCAAGGGCAGGCGAAACCGTATCGGAATGCTGACTTATCATGACGGCTCCACGGTCGATGAGGGCATCCGTCGCCGCCTCCTCCAGAGTAGTGTCACCCCAGGTTCCGACGAAATACACAAGCATTCTTGCCTCCGGGCAGACACTTCTTACTCCAAGATAGTAAGCCGTCATGCCGGAAATCACTTCTGCAATGGTATATGTCCCGACATATCCGACTATGGCCCTGTCCTTTTCTATCTGACCTCTGTCGATGAGTTCCCTGATTTTCATTCCTGCAGCAATACCTGCAAGATATCTTCCCTCATAAATTGAGGCAAAGGCATTATATGTATTCGGAAGCCCGTCAGTCCGGGAAAGGGAGTTCGTAATCGATACGAATGATGTTTCAGGATAATTCCGGGCACATTCAATCATATAGGGTTCAAAGCCGTAACTGTTGTTGAAGATGATTTCGCTTCCCAGAGATGCGAGCTCCTCATTTGCATCCCTTGCTTCGTCAGACTCGCTTACATGTCTCTTCACAGTGACATCAACATCATAGCCGTCCTTTTCAAGAAGACTGACGGCATTCTCCATCGAGGAAAGGAAATTCATCGTATAGCCCTGATCCGCCTCATCGTTTATTACTACAAAACCGACCTTTGCCCTGTAACCGTCCTCGTGTACATTTATTGTCCTGCGAACGGACCACATACAGCCGTCATCATCCCTGAGAAGTGCAAGGAGAGTATGTACTCCCGCAGTCCCGAAACCGGATATTTCGGCCTTTTCGCCTTTCGCTTTTTCTTCTCCGTCAAGATACCACGTTACTTCTTCATCCCCGTTTCCTTTTCTCTCGAGAGAGACGGTTATGGTGTCCGAAAGATGAATCACGGAACCCGAAACAGAGATTTCTTCATTAAAAAGAGGCCTTACGACATCTTCCAGGACAAGTTTGCCGCCGTCATCCCTGTATGAAACAGAGACTTTTTCCCCGTCAGAGATTGAAAAACATTCACCGGTGGCCGAAGTTGAAGACTCCAGAAGGTATCTGTATGCACCGTCTTCGAGTTCAAGAACTGCACTCCCGTGAAGGATTTCGGCTTCCAGAACAGCTTCATCCTCATCTTCCTCGAAAACCCTGAGAAAGTACGTGCCGCCTCCCGTGACAGAAAGGCTGAAGACCCCCATGCTTTCGACTTCTTCAACAGAAATCTCCACATCCGGGAAGGAAGACGGGGATACATCAACTCTTTCTTCCCCCTTTCCCGTTACAAGCGAAGAAGAATTCAGCGCTTCAACAATGATTCTCCACTCCCCGGGCTTCGGGAGCTCACGTGAGAAAGAGGACATGTCCGATGAAAGCAGCTTCGTCTCTTCATTTCCTTCCGGAGAGATGAATGAAACGAGGTAGCTTTCCGTCTCCGTTTCCGCCGTATCTCCATCTGTCCGGTCATCAATAACGACGTTCACACCGCAGTGAGCTTTTTCCCCGCCATTGAGGACAACGGAGAAAACCACCGCAAGGGAGATGGAAAGCACAATAAAGAGAAAAATCACATACCTGTAAATCTTGTATCTTTTCCGGACCATAACTTTTCAAACCCGTTAACAGAAAAGCGGCGGAAATCCGCCGCTCAGTTCCTGATTAATGAAATCAATAAGCTGCGTTGAGCCACTCGATTCCATCGATGACTGCCGTGAAATACGGAGCAGACTGGAATTCAGGATAGGATTCATGGAAGACGCCGTCCCATACTGCTTCGTGGGTATCAGCATTGAAGTCACCGTCTGTATCAACTGCAAACGCACTTGTGAGGGTCTTGCCGCCGTTGACCGTGAACTTCGATGTATCGAATACATTGAGAGTACCGTCTGCAAATTCCTTTTCAGCCTTCTCAAGAGCTTCCCTGGTTCCGGGTGCTGCGATCTTCTCGTTGAGTTCAGTAATGACGACATCACCGTCAGCAACAGTTCCTGTCCAGTCAGAAGGATTCTTGACTCCGTCAATGTAGTTCTTGATGAATGTATAGAAGTATCTCGTCCAGTCGATTCTGCAGGAAAGAAGAGAAGCATCCGGAGCAACCTTTGTCATGTCAGTGTTGTATCCTGTGTGATAGACATTAGCCTTCTGAGCTGCGAGAGCCGGGCTTGTCGTATCGGAATGCTGGCTGATCATGATACATCCCTTGTCGATGAGAGCGTTTGCAGCTGCTTCTTCAAGAGTTGCATCTCCCCATGTACCTACGAAGTAGACCTTCATGGTTGCACTCGGGCAGACACTTCTTACACCGAGGAAATAACCGGACATACCGGAGATGACTTCAGCAAATGAGTAAGCACCGACATAACCGACGACTGCTTCTTCAGGCTTAATCTTTCCTTCATCGATAAGCTGCTGGAGCTTCATTCCTGCAGCAATACCTGCAAGGTATCTTCCTTCATAGATTGCAGCAAATGCATTGTATGTATTGTCTCTGTTGTCAGTCTGGGAACCGCAGTTCGTCATACCGACGAAGATTGTGTTCGGATTTTCCTTTGCGGACTCAAGCATGAAGGGTTCGAAGCCATAGCTGTTGTTGAAGATGATTTCACAACCCTTTGCCGCAAGTTCGTCATTGTTATCCCTTGCCAGAGAAGACTCTGTCGTGTTTCTCTTCACGAGAAGCTCAACGTTGTAGCCTTCGCTCTTGAGGCGGGCAATTGCAGCATCCATACCGTTCATAAAGTTCCATGTATA
>CAVBWE010000147.1:0-10340 GCA_963598715.1 Sphaerochaetaceae bacterium
GTCATATAGAGTCCGTTCGGAGCTGAAATCGTTATGGTGATGGAACCGAATGAAGAACCGGAAAAGTAGGAAGAATCATCCTGAACCATTACAAGACCCACCATCTCCTTGTCGGTGAAATAATTCTCATAGCCGGATTTCACCTCCCATGTGTTTGTATTGTATTTGGTACCCGTATTTATCCAGCCTTTATATGGCGATTCAGTCGTCCCCAGTCCGCCTCCCTTGTAGGCATTTGTTCCGACAGGAACACCGGAGAATGCATCATATGGCGTTATGACGATTCCGGCAGTCGCGGAAAGCGGAAGGAAAGAGAGTAAAAGTACAGCAATCATGCCAAGATATTTTTTCATCATATATGCCCCTCCCGACTATTTTGTAAGAACCTGAAGTGTGACGGTTGCGCTGTAGTCACCCGAAGGAACAGTCGATGCCGCATTGCTGATTCTGTCCGTCGAGGCGGCAGTGAACATGAAATACACGGAGCCGTCGACGCTTCCGATAAGCTCTGACGAAGAAGCACCGGACGGGACTATGTCAAAATGATAAAGGGTATCCGCATAGTCGTCGCTATTTATGTTCTTCGTCACTGTCATTCCATCAGGGTCATTATAGGTGTAATCACCGGTTTCGGTATTGAGCGTGAACGTTCCCTCCTTCGTTCCCTGCTGACTGTTCTGCGTATAGCCGAATGTATAGGTGAATGTCATTATGTAGTCAAGCTCAGCCTTCTTCTTCGTTCCGTCGGTGTCCTGATAGGTTTCCTTGCTTGTCAGTTTTGTCGCATTGATCGTGAAACTGAACTGTGAGTTCTTGAGTATCGACCAGTACGATATCTCACGCCCCTTCGAAAGCTTCTCGTACTGCACGAGACGGCCTTCGATATCAAACGGCATACCTACGGTGAATGACGACGACTGTGTTGCGATGCGGTCGAACTTGACTTCGCACACCGCTCCATATCCTCCCTGAACCGTTATATGCCTCTGCATCTTGTCGGTATATGTCGAAGCGGAGAACAGGGAAACCGCCGCCAGGAAAAATACCAGTACCGTAAATATTCTCTTCATCCCTCTCCTCCTCAGTTTTCAGCTGTCACGGTGACTGTAATGGGTGCCATGTAGACTCCGTTGTCGATGGTCCCGTAGGATTCCTCATCCATGATCATTGCAAACATGACTTCGGTTTCCCAGTAGTCGTCAAGCGTGTACGGCTCATACGTCTTGCCGGACGACTTGCTCTTTGCAGAGTCGTAAGCCGTGACGGTAAAACCGAGGCTCCTGGCCGCATTGGTAACTGTAACTGCAGTCGTTGTGCCGGACGACGCCTTGACAGTCTGGGTCGTCACATTTCCCGTTCCCTTTCCTGTCGAAGTGAAGAATGCATTGAGCTGATTGTAGAAGTAATAGCATTTTATGTACTTCGTTGCTTCTCCGTCTTTTGCAAAGGAACCGAATGTGACTTCTGCCTTGAATGTTCCGGAGACATTTCCGTTGATGTGAAGCGAGAATATCGCCTTGTGGCTGAGATCAAGCTTCGAATACCTCGAAGGGTCGATTTCACCGCTTGAGTTCTTCTTCGGAGTCTCAACATACTTGCTCACGTAGTCATCCACCTGGATTCTGTCACCGGAGCCTATGTTGTTCAGTTTTCCCGTGAGGGCGTCGATGATCTTCATGTTCCATACACCCTCCGTTGTCTTTTCCTTCTTGTAGGCAAGAACCGTCAGTTCGGCATGGTCCCCGCCCGTGGAATCTGCATTCACGAATGATACCGTTACAAGAAGTGAAAGGAGAACGGCCAGAATTTTCTTCATCATAGTGCCTCCCCGTAGAGCTCATTCCAGAAAGTATCTGAATTTACTGCCCTGTCTGCTGTCGTTTCAATTACGCCCGAGTAGATTTCAGGCGCCCTGAGTGTAGTATTATCTTTTTCCTTCAACATCGTTATATGATCCGCACTGTTCTTATCTGTTATCGACACGACGAAGAGATACCATCTGTTGTCGATATTCACATCGAAACCGTATGTTCCCTTCTTCAGGTCGGAAATTATGTAAAGTCCGTTTCTGTCGGAGAAGACGTATTCGTCCGTCTCGTGGAGCGTGACAAAGCCCGTTTCATCCGTCTCCACCACCCTCAGCGGGGACGAGCCGTTAATCCACTTCTTTCCTCCGACCTCTGCCGTACCGCTGACGGTGTAGCTTTCCTCACCCTCGATGGTGACTATGTATCCCCTGTTTTCCGTATCGGGAATGAAGATGTCAAAGACCTGGGCAGTGGAGAAGCCTGTGCTGCTCTCGGAATAAATCGAGAGGTTTGCAGCTCCGCTTGAGGAAAGTCCCTTGAAAAGAGGAGCCCCGAGATATCCCTTCGGAACGGTGCTTGCCGATGAGCCGCTTGTTGCGACGCTTATCGTATTGCCGCGAAGGGCTCCGCGCTGCCGTATCATCATGAATGATTCGGGAATCGTGGAAGAGACGGACATCAGGCCTTCACTCAATACGGAAGCGAAGCTCATTCCCGCACCGAGATTTATGCTCTCGAACGTACCGGTAGTAGATGCCGAGGCGCTGTACGAGAAGAGGGAAGAGGAAGAGGAGAAATCAAGCGAATAGTTGTATGAGGACGGCTTGAGGATCTCCGTCGTCCTGACCCTTCCGGATATTCCGTAACCGTCTCCGGAGTACGATGACGAAAGAGAAGTATCCTTTCCGTTTGTCGTGACGGTTGAGGAAATACCCCTTATCCTGAACGATGCCGTCAGTCTTCCCGAGTATGTGACATGCACCTCTTTGCCGACTCCGCTGAGAGTCGATGAGAATGAGAGATTGACAGGTCCCAGCGAGAAAGTGAGGGACGGCACAACAGCCCACGAGATATTCGCGATATCCGAGGGAAGAAGAGTTGAGGAAGCACTGAGGGACCAGCCCGCAATGCCGTAGGAACCCGAAAGCGATATCATCGGAGTGAATATGTCATTGCCGCTTACGCCGAAGTCCGCCTTCGAATAACCTACCGATGCCGAGAGTCCCCTGACAAAGGAAGTTTCCCTGAGGAGGAATACCTGACTGAGGCGGAGCGTCAGGGAAGATACCGATGAATGACTGAAGGAGCCGTTCATCTTGAGCGTGCCAAGCCTGTTGAGGTTGGTAAGCTCGGTAAGAAGGCGGTATGTGAAATCATTCTGCCGGCCCTTGACTGCAGCCTGGAAAACACCGGTAAGCGAATCCGAAAGGCCCGCATTGACATAGCCGGAAACAGCAAAGTCAGAAAGGTCATATCTCAGATTCCTGGAATTGAAGAACGGCAGATCCACCTGTACGGATTCCCGTTCGAGAGAGGAATCTACAACGCTCCTGGAGAATGCATATGCCGCGCCATAGTAGAGCTCACCCACCTCAAGAAGAGATGTTGCATAGGTTATCGTGAAGGTCTCCTCATATGACGCACTGCCGTCAAGAGGCGAAACCACGACACGTATGTCGTTCGTTCCCGAATAGAGGACAAAGTCATGCAGGAGGTATCTTCCTGCGGCAAGCTTGCGTCTGAAGACCTCCCTGTCCTGGTTGTACACCACGACTTCACTGTCCCTGTCAAGCACAAGCATCTTCTGGTTCTTCTCGTCCGTGACTCCCGACGAATCCCCGTACTGGCTTGACTTGTCGAACCTGATTCCGATGGGTGTGCCGGAAGGAGAGAGGGTATCGGGAGAGACGTTGCCGAAACGCACCCTTATCGACTTCTCCCTGAAGTCCCTGTAGAAGCTGTAGCTCCCCCAGCCGAATGCTATATCGCCGATCTTTCCCGAAAGTGACCAGTTGTAGGAGCCCCGGAGATTCCTGATTCTGAAGGAGTTGTTCGATGTCATCGAGAAGCGGAAATTGTCGATGAAACTCCGTCCGGTCTTTCCGGTTGTTGAAGCCTGAAGGGAATATGACGAAATGAGGTAGCGTGAAACGGGGTTCACCGTCACGGCCCCGGTGATGGGTCTTACCACAACCTTTGTTCCCGTTCCCCTCACGCTGATTTTCGTCAGGGGCATGTCTGCCGACCTGACCGTAACGTAATACTCGAAGAATGCCGTATCGGCCCATGCTTCGATTCCCATCGACTCCAGGTAATCAACGGAATAATAATCTTCAGCCGAGGAGAATATCATTCCGGCTTTCTCCTCTTCAAGGAACGGATAGATATATGCACTGAGATCAAGGGCACTGATTGAAACTTCTCCGTTCTCGATGAGCACCTCAGCTTCTCCCTCGGCATTGTCGTTGACGAAGAGCGTGAAATAATAGATACCGTCCTCAAGAGCCATCTCCTCATCGGAGAAGAAGAAGTCTGCCCAGGGATCGTCCCCGCTTTCTTCCTCAGCCGCGGCCGCCTCTCCTTCAAGAGCCTGCACGACAGGAGAGAAAACAGGTACCTCGGGAACAGGTACGCTTTCCGGTGATGCGAACACCGGAGGCCCGGGAACGGCTGCTGCTGAAATGCCTTCAAATACAGGAGAGGACGGCACAAGGCCCCTCTCCGGCGTTCCGGAAGACATTAAAGGAGCATCAGGAACAAGGAAGGTCGAAGAGAAGAGGGAGGGTGACGACGGTACGAGTGTGCACTTTTCCTCCGATATGACCGGAGAGGAAGGCAGAGATATGCTTTCCTGCGGCCCGGACGAGAATGCCGGTGCATCCGGAACACTCCTCTTCTCTTCCGCGGTAGAGGTTTCCGCACCGCCCTTCTCGCCGAGCGGGAGAGACGACAGAGACGATTCATGTGAAGAAGGAACAAGGGGAGAGCTCATCTCCACAGGTGCACCCGATTTCTCTTCCGGACTCTCTGAAGGCTTTCCGGTTTCCGGTGCAGCGGTATGTATGACGTCACTTTCTGTCGGCTCACCCGCTCCCTCTACCTGAGAGGGGGTTTTATCTGCATTGTAAAGAATAAGAAGCGAGAAAATCAGAAGAACAGTTATGAAGACCGCAGCAAAGACATTCCTTCCTCCGTTCCTGTCACCTTCGGTAAGGGTTGCATTGACCCTTGCCATAAGGTAGAAGGAAAGAAGGATGCCGAACGCTGTCGACGGGATACCCTCGCCGAACAGAATCTGCGATACGGGAACACAGACAAGTGCACTCCCCAGTGCGACGGAGAGAAACTGCAGTATTACTCCCCTCGGTCTTTTCTTCATAGGTTTTCCTGCGCTTTCTCAGCTTCCTCAGGATTCAGAATATTTGAAGTCGTAGTCGATTGATGCGCTAAAATCAGTCTTTCCCTTCATAACTTCAGGAACCGGCATGACGATTCTGAGGGTACGGCCGCAAAGAAGGTTTGCACCCTTGATGGCACCCATTTCCTCATCCGTGAGAGTGTAGGAGGTATTCCCGCTCCTGAGGGTGACCTTGAGGTCATTGAGAAGCTGATGTACGCTTCCCTTGTTCTCGATCCTTATCTCGAGCTTTCCCTCATCATTGATGTAGGCCTTCGTTTCGGTCTTCTCGACGACCCTGCTCGGCTGAACATAGGCGGATGTCGAATAGACGAAGAGGAAGCTGATCATCTGTCCTTCAGTCTCTGCTGATGCACCGCTTGAGTAGGAAATCTGCTCTGCAATGATTCTGAAGGGCATTTCCTCGGTGACAGTCCTGGGTCCGCGGTACTGCACCCTCACAAGCTGTGTTGACTGGCCCCGGACAACGACCTTCTTGGGCTGAATCGAGAAATATGCGGATGCATCCTCATTGTTTTCGTTGCCGTCCATGTCAGTGTTTCTCTTGACGGCACTGATTTCGATTGCAATCGGCTGATCGGAGTCATTGACAATCGTATAGACCTTTGCGGATCCGGAACCGGAAGGTGCGAAAGTCACGTTGAGCGGCGAGAACTGGTATGCAAAGAGCGATACCGAGACAACAGCGATTAAAAGCGACAGTAGAACAATTTTTTTTGCCATTACTTTTCCCCTTATAATGTCAATTATACATGATAATATAACCTTTGAATGCCTTCACTTCAAAAGTTAGAATCTGTTTAACATGGTTTGGCCGTTTTGTATGTTAGAAATAAAACATTCAGCCTGTTAATCCCTCCTTTTGCAAAATATTCTTAACATTCATCGGGGCGATCATTGCGGCTCTCACTCAGAGGCAGAATCCCTGTAATGTCTCACTTTACGCTGCCGTATGATTTTATTTCATACGCGCGCGATGACATTATAGTGAGGGGCTGTATGGAGGC
Organism: Sphaerochaetaceae bacterium; assembly: GCA_963598715.1. Lineage (GTDB taxonomy): Bacteria > Spirochaetota > Spirochaetia > Sphaerochaetales > Sphaerochaetaceae > Ornithospirochaeta. The sequence continues at coordinate 6,234 of CAVBWE010000147.1, forward strand.
GGAAATTCCCTTCTGAAGGTCTTAACAATCTTCTTACAAAATCTGCCGCTTTTTAACATAATGGGGCCCCTGAATTAAAAAAATGTTATTTTTCCATCTTTTTTTGTAAAAAACCTATTGCAATAACTTACAAATAATGTTGAAATTACAACAGAAATCAAGGAGAACAGAGATGAACCCGGATGTTACATTATTAAAGGAAGTAAGCCTCTTCAAGGGCATGAGCGACGAGGAAATCGAAGAGTGCATTCCACTCATCGACGGAAAGCTCCTCAGTGCAAGGAAGGAAGAATTCATCGTGAAGAACGGAGAGGAAGGCAAGTATGTCGGCCTTATCGTCCGGGGAAAGTGCATGCTTATCCAGGAAGATGTGTGGGGCCACAGGAACATTGTCGGAAGCGCTCTTCCGGGAGATACCTTTGCAGAGCCCTTTTCACTCTTCAGGATTCACACGCCTCTTTCCGTAATTGCAATGGAACCTACGGTATATTTCCTTTTTGATTCCACAAGAATCGTAACCGACCATCCCGAGAGCACTCATAACCACATGCTGCTTACGAACAACTTCATAAACATCCTCAATGTGAAGGTTCTGAAGCTTGTCGAGAAGATAACCCACACGACGCAGCGTTCAACACGTGCCAAGATTCTCTCATATCTCAACACATGTGCATATGAGAACCAGACAAGGACATTCACGATTCCCTACAACAGGCAGCAGCTTGCCGATTACCTCGGAGTGGAGAGGGCTGCAATGACGGTTGTCCTGTCGGAACTGAGGGAAGAGGGCCTGATAAACTTCGAAAGAAACACATTCACGCTTATAGACAAGGTATGAGAAAGCCTTAAAGAAGATAAAGGGATCGGCCCGGAAAGATTCTCCGGGCCTTTTTCATGAAGCAGGGGAAGCATAAACGGAAATATCTTCTTCGCCTGAATCTTTCCGTCATGCCCGAAAGGCTCTTTCTCCGCGTTCTGCGGTCTTTTTCACGTAAGCGCGCTGATGCATGCCGTTTCACTTACCTTCCATGAGGTCGCGTTTCTCCCTGATGCGCTGTATTTCATCCCTTATGACGGCTGCCTTCTCGAACTCGAGTGCCGATGCATACTCCCTCATCTGTTTTTCCAGGTCATGCAGATACTTCTTCCTGTCCTTTTCCAGGAGAAGGTTGTAGGAAGACGAAAGTATCTTTGCATCCATCGAGGCAATTTCCTCGCTGTCACGTATTTCGCGCTCGAGTATGTCCTCGACTTCCTTTCTGATGGTCTTCGGGGTAATACCGTGTTCCCTGTTGTATGCACTCTGCACTTTCCTGCGGTGCTCGGTCTCCCTTATTGCCTCCTCCATCGCTTCAGAACGCCTGTCGGCATACATTATCACGCGTCCGTTGCTGTTTCTTGCAGCACGGCCTATCGTCTGTATCAGGGACGTGCTTGAACGCAGAAACCCTATCTTGTCCGCATCGAGGATTGCCACAAGGGAAACTTCCGGAAGGTCAAGTCCTTCCCTGAGAAGGTTTATTCCGACAAGTACGTCGTAGCGTCCCTTTCTCAGGTCCCTGAGTATGTCAACACGCTCCATCGTGTCGACTTCGCTGTGAAGGTAGCGGACCTTGAGGCCGAGTGAACTCAGATAATCCGAGAGGTCCTCGCTCATTTTCTTCGTCAGCGTCGTCACGAGAACCCTTTCTCCCCTCTCCACGGTCTTCCTGATTTCTCCATAGAGGTCCTCCATCTGGCCCTCTGTCGGTCTGACGGAAATCTCGGGATCAAGAAGTCCGGTGGGGCGTATGAGCTGTTCCACTATCTGCACCGATTCGCTTTTCTCGCGCTCCCCGGGAGTTGCGGAGACATATATCCTCTGTCCCACCTTGCTGTCGAATTCCTCATATTTCATCGGCCTGTTGTCAAGAGCCGACGGGAGACGGAAGCCGTATTCGACGAGGTTCATCTTGCGTGACCTGTCACCTTCGTACATCGCCCCGATCTGGGGAAGGGTGACATGGCTTTCATCAATGAATGTCACGAAGTCGTCCGGAAAATAATCAAGAAGGACAGGAGGCCGCTCTCCCTCCTTCCTTCCGGTAAGGGGCCTCGAATAGTTCTCTATTCCGGAGCAGTAGCCTATTTCCTGGAGCATCTCAAGGTCATATTCGACCCTGCTCTTTATCCTCTCGGCCTCCACATACTTTCCGTTGGAGACGAAATACTCATACCTTTCGTCCTTCTCCTTCTCTATTTCCCTGATTGCCCTGTCTATCTGACTCTGGGGAAGGACGAACTGCTTTGCCGGATACAGTGTCACGGCATCAACGCTTTCCCTTTTCTCTCCGCTTACGGGATCGAACCAGGTGATCGAGGCAACCGTATCCCAGTCAAGGACAATGCGGAACGCAGTCTCAAGATATGCCGGATATATTTCGATTACATCCCCCCTTGCACGGAATCTGCCTCTCTCCAGTACGTCATCGTTCCTTTCGTAGAGCATTCTCAGAAGCTGGTCGAAAACGACCTTCCTGTCAAAGTCATCTCCGACCCGGAACGAATAGAGCATGTCGCGAAGTGACACGGGGTTGCCCAGGCCGTATATGCACGATACGGTTGCAACCACGATCACGTCCCGCCTCTCCATGAGGGAAAACGAGGCATGAAGCCTCAGGCGGTCGATTTCATCATTTATATCGACTTCCTTCTCTATGTAGAGGTCCTTCCCGGGAACATATGCCTCCGGCTGATAGAAATCGTATGTCGAGACAAAATATGTCACGGCATTCTCGGGAAAGAAGTTCTTGAATTCCCTGTAGAGCTGTGCAGAGAGCGTCTTGTTGTGGCTCAGTACGAGAGTCGGCTTCTGTATCTTCTCGATGAGCTTTGCCATCGTGAAAGTCTTTCCCGAACCGGTAACTCCCTTGAGTGTCTGGGCATGGTCGCCGTCGAGGTAGCCCCTGTAGAGTTTCTCGACTGCTTCCGCCTGGTCTCCTGCAGGAGAATAGGGAGAGTGAACACGGAAGGGTCTTTCGACTCCCGTTATGTAATCTGGAACGGTTATCTCAGTATCCACCGGGTATTCTCCTCCGTCTGTTCAACCAGTTCGATGTTATCGATTCTCTTCTCCTGACCGTTCCTTATGACCGTGACGGAAACCCTGTCTCCGGCCCTCGTATTGAAGAGGAACGCGAAATAGTCACTGTAACCGCGGATCGGAGTATCATTCATCCTGACAATGACATCACCCCCGAGATATATGACGGAAGAACCGTACTGGGCCTTCTCGTTTCCTCCCCTTATCCCGCCCCTGTCGGCCTTTCCGAGAGGAACGACCTGGCTCACGAGGATTCCCTCGTCAACTGCAAGATTCGAATATGCGACAATCTGGGCGTTGAGTTCAACCGAGAGTATGTCCATCCAGCCTCTTGTGACCTTGCCGTTGGCGATGATGGAGGATGAGACATCCAGCACCGTCTCCACGGGAAGGGCAAAGGAGATTCCCTCGGCGCTGCCTGTCGTGGAATAAATTGATGATATGAGGCCGACCATCTCTCCTGAGGAGTTCAGAAGGGGACCGCCGGAGTTTCCGGGGTTGACGAGTGCGTTGGTCTGAATCATGTTCGGGATGACGGACGAAGAAGAGGATGTACCGACCATGCGGTTGAGTCCGGACACCATACCGTCCGTGAATGACCACGAATAACCGTACGGATGACCGATTGTATAGACAATCTGCCCCTGTGTGAGGTTTTCCCCCGAGCCGAACTCCATGCTTTTCAGCCCCGTCCTTTCGACTTTCAGCACGGCTATGTCCGTCAGGGCATCGGAGCCGACCACAACGGCATCACAGCTCGTGTTGTCGGAGAAGACGACAGAGAAGGAAGTACCGGCTCCGACGACATGACGGTTCGTCACTATATAACCGTCAGAGGAAAGTATGACTCCGCTTCCGCGTGCCGAATCGGAAAGGGATGAATAGTTGTTGATTTCGACGACGCTTTCACTGCATTTACGGTATACGGCGATCTGCCTCGCCTCCTCGGCGGTATAATTCCAGCTTCCCTTGCCGCTGTCATAGAGTGGCAGCAGTTCATTACCGTAGTAAACCCTGTCGACAGG
>CAVBWE010000147.1:10350-16167 GCA_963598715.1 Sphaerochaetaceae bacterium
TCTCTGCAACAACCTTCTCCATTGCCTTTCTGAGAGCCTCTTCCTCCTTTTCAAGAGAGAGGTATCTCGTCCAGATGAAAAGCCCTGTAAGTATTGCCGCACCCGATATTCCGACAAGAAGGAGCGTCAGAATCTCGGCAAATGAAAAACGCTTCATGACATAAGGATAATGAAGAGACCCCGTTTTGTGAACAAGAAGACATGAAAAGTGCAGGGCCGGCACCTGTTATCATGCTATAATACCGCCATGGAAATCGAAGAAGTAAACAGCAGGGCATGGGATGAAGAGGGAAAAAAGGGAAACTGGTGGACAAGAACCGTCTCAAGGGAGGAGATAGATAAAGCACGGTCCGGAAAAGCCGGACTCCGGATAACGACAAAGCGCACCGTTCCGGAGTCATGGGTAAGCCCCCTCAGGGGGAAGAAAGTCCTCGTACTCTGCGGCGGAGGCGGACAGCAGACACCTCTCCTGGCAGCCTTTGGAGCCCGTGTCACTTCCCTTGACATATCGCCCGGACAGACGGAAAAGGACAGGAAGGCTCTTGAGCTCTACGGGCTTGAAGGAGAATGCATCACAGGCTCTGTCCTTTCCATGCCGTTTGACGACGGCACGTTCGATGCGGTAGTCAATCCCGTATCACTCAATTTCGTCGGGGATCTCGACAGGGCCTATGACGAGATAAGAAGGGTTCTCAGGAAGGAAGGCACATTCATGACGGGTATAGCCAATCCGGTCCTCTATCTCTTTGATGAACGCAAAATCGGAAAGAAGCTGAAAGTGAAGTACACACTTCCCTTCTCCTCTGTGACATCGCTTTCCGGCAGGGAGGTGGAAAGGAAAATCAGGAACTGCGATACCCTGGAATTCTCCCATACACTCGAGAAAATCATACGCGGTCCGCTGATGCGCGGTTTCATTCTTGAGGACTACTTTTCGGACGAGGCACTCTCAGAGCCTCTGGACAGCTATATCGGAGACTGCTTCATGGCCTTCCTCTTCAGGGCAGGATGAAAGAAGTTCGTCCCTCTTCTGTACGCTCATCTTCCTGACTCCTTCAACTTTCAGCGCCTCCCCGACAATATATATGTCCCCGGTAATGTCCCGGAGAGCCTCAATGGACGAAAGAAGAGTCTCCAGAAGAAGAATTGAGGAGCTTTCCGTAGTATCGGCGATTATCGTCCGGATTATGGACCGCCTTGCCCTTACAGCCGAGACAATGGCGTCGGAGACAGGCCTGAATGAAAGAAGGACTCCGCTTATGAGAAGCGTATCCGGAGACCAGGCATCGATGAACGAGATGACTTCGTCCTCCCTGATGTCCTCAAGGGCGGAATATCTCACTCTGGCCTCACCCTCTATCATGAGTGCCGTGGGATAAGCGGTGCTTGAGAAAATCCTGACATTTGCACCTCTTTCGCTGAAGTACGACCTCAGAGCCTCACCTTCCCCGTCATTGCCGACCTTCGTCATCATAGCCCAGGAGGATGAAAAACCGCCCAGGGAGGATGCCAGTCCGGAGGGAGAGGCTTCATAAAGCGTCTCTCCATCCCTGTCAGATGAGAAGAAACCGAGAAGAAGATCCGCAACTATACCTTTCATGACTTCATTCTAGCGGTGCATCAGATGAATGACAAGGAAGAATTATGAAGCTAGAATGAGGCGATGAACATGCATAAGGCCATATGGCTCAGGAAACCCGGGCACTTCGATGAAATGCTCCTCCATACAGTGAAATACCGCAACAGCGGAAAGACAGAGGTCTTCTTCATCCTCGGAGAAAGCGGAAAGGCCACACTCTCGTTCTCCTCCTCTTCGGCATCAGTCTCATTTGTCTTTCTTCATACCCCGTCAGACACGTTTGTCATCAGCGGCAGTACCATGGCCTTCTCGTTCTTCACTCTTGAGGGAAGAAGCACACTCAGCCGGGCCATAGAGGAACTTACAGTCATCAAGAACGGAGAAGAGGTGGTCTTCCTGGAAAGGGAGGAAGAGATAATGAGACTCCGTAACTCCGCCTTCCTTTCTTCCGTTTCCTTCGGCTTCAGGGTTGAGGGAGAGGGAGAGGTAGTCCTCTCCGTCTGGTAAACACCTTATCTGCTGTCCTGAACAACCGTCTGGGGTTTCTCCTTGAGAAGCTCCGGATGTGCCATGTAGTGCTTGAACATCTTCAGTGCCGACGCCCAGTAGTAGCCGTTGGTTGCCCTCTCATCCATGTTCACAGTGATATCCACAACCCTTTTCTTGATGGGCTCTCCATCCTCCGTGAAGTCATACATCGTCCTCTTGGCTCCGAATGCGATGAAGAGCGGACAGTTTCCGAAATTGTAGAGATGATGCCTTATCGGCGGTATGTTCAGGGATGCCATGTTCGTTATGAACATCGAGGAATGGAAGGGAGAAGCCTCCTTGATGCGCGGAAGAAGCAGATTGAAGTAATCAAGGGTCTTGAGCAGCCACATCGTTGCCTTGAGAAGGAGTCCGGGAATCCTTGTGAGAACGCCTGCATAGTGGTCTGTGAGCGTCGCCTTCATTCCTTCCTCGATTACCCGTGTCACCTCATCGTAAACCTGATAGATGTCATAATCGGGCTTGAAGTGCATCTTGACGGTCGTTTCCCTTCCGTCAATGCTCATCTTCGTAAGTATTGCCAGTGATACCGTTATCTCATTCCGGGCATAGACATGCTGACCGCGGATGAACCTGTTTACACGCGGTCTCTGGCTCACCATCCTCACATAGGAGGCGAGAATGACATGAAGTACACCGAATCCGTCAAGTCCGGCACTCCTCATCTCCCTTATGAAGGCCTCTGTGGGTGCTATGTCGAAATAATCATTGACAGTATTCTGGCTGTCACTTCTCTCAACCATCACATATGGAATGAAAACATCGAACGGATAGAGCTTTCTGATCCGCCGCCCCTCTCTCATGCTGCTGCTCATAGAAAAGAGTATAACTTCATCCGATACCATAAATCTAGCTGAAATCTTCTCTCTCTCTTACGGTGTCTAGTAGAGTTTTTCCAAACATGATAGACTCTGAAAAACAATCAAGCTCCCTTTGAAAGGAGTGAAGGTGGTGATTTATGGATAATGAAATCGGGAAGGAAGCACCTTCCGCAAAACCTCTGAACTTCATTGAGAAGATAATAGAGGACGACCTCCGGGAGGGACGTGTTCCGGACAACACGATTGTTACGCGCTTTCCTCCTGAACCGAACGGCTATCTGCATATCGGACACATCAAGAGCATCTGCCTCAATTTCGGCCTGGCAGAAAAATACGGCGGACGCTGTCATCTGCGTCTTGATGACACGAACCCGGCAAAAGAGGACATGGAGTACATCGACTCCATCAAAAGCGACATACGGTGGCTCGGCTTCGACTGGGGAAAATATGAATTCTATGCTTCGGATTATTATGACAGGCTTTATGAGATTGCACTCCGCCTCATAAGGGAAGGAAAGGCATATGTCGATTCACTGAGTCCGGAGGAGATGAAGAAATACAGGGGGAGCCTCACGGAACCCGGAATCAACAGCCCTGACAGGGACCGTCCGGTCGAGGAGAACATGGACCTCTTCCTGAGAATGAAGAACGGAGAGTTTCCGGAAGGAAGCTACACTCTCAGGGCAAAGATTGACATGGCAAGCCCCAACATCAACATGAGGGACCCCGCACTTTACAGGATCAAGTATGCCGAGCATCCCAGAACCGGCAGCAAATGGTGCATCTACCCCATGTATGACTTCACCCACCCCATAAGCGATGCCATCGAGGGTATAACCCATTCCATATGTACGCTTGAATTCGAGGATCACCGCCCCGCATATGACTGGGCAACCTCGATTGACGGCATAGAGCACACTCCTCACCAGTACGAGTTTGCACGCCTCAACATAACCTACTGTCTCATGAGCAAGAGGCGTCTGCTCTACCTTGTCAGCAACAACTTCGTCTCGGGCTGGGATGATCCGAGAATGCCGACCATCAGCGGCATCAGAAGAAGAGGATACTCTCCCGAGTCGATGAAGGACTTTGTATCGAGGGTGGGAGTAGCAAAGGTTGAGGGAACAGTCGATTTCTCTCTCATGGAATTCTGCGTCAGGGAAGATCTCAACAGAAGGGCAAAGCGCCTCATGGCAGTTCTTGATCCGGTAAAACTCATCATAGACAACTACCCGGAGGGAAAAACCGAGTATTTCGACATGACTGACAACCCGGAGGACGAAAACAGCGGGACACACTCCGTGGCATTCACCCGTACCCTCTATATCGAACGCGAGGACTTCATGGAGAATCCGGTCAAGGGCTATCACCGCCTCTATATCGGAAACGAAGTCAGGCTCAAGGGTGCATACTATGTAACGGCAGTAAGCGCCGACAAGGACGAAAGCGGAAAGATAACGGCAGTACACTGCACCTACGACCCGCTCAGCCGCGGCGGAGAAACTCCTGACGGGCGGAAAGTCAAGGGAACAAGCCACTGGGTAAGTGCCGACGAGAACATCGTGGCGGAGGTGAGACAGTATGACAAGCTCTTCAAGAGCGAATGTCCGGGAGAGGCAACCGGAAACTATCTGGATGATCTCAACCCCGATTCGCTTGTCGTGATAGAGAAGGCATACATTGAAAAGGAAGCCGGAAAGGCAGCTGTGGGAGACTACCTGCAGTTCATAAGAAACGGTTACTACTGCGTTGACTCGAAAGACAGCAGACCCGGCAGAATGGTCTTCAACAGGACAGTCACACTCAAGGACAGCTGGTCGAAGATGAAGACGAAGATGGGACTTTAGGTTCCGGTGACGGAGAGTGAGGCAGGGCGCATGTCCTGCCTCTTCCATTGTACTTCAGAAGCGGAATCTTCCGCCGAATGTGATGCCCGCACGCATGCGGTCAGGATCCGGCATATAGCCGACTGCCGCCTCAGCAAAGACAGACAGGACATCACTGATGTCATGTTCCAGACCGAGGGCCAGGGATATGGAGAAAAGCCGGTTCGCATCTTTCTGGGAGGGGAAGTTCACGCCTGCCATTGCTCCTGCATACAGAGGACCTCCGAAAAGGCCGAGGCGGGCAGAAAGGAGGAAGGGAATGTACCCGCTGGCATCCCACCCCGAAGCAAGGCCGAGGGAGAAATTTTCAGTGATTCTGCAGTCCAGGCGAAGAAGGGCGGAGAATACATACATGTCTCTTGTATCGAACGAGTTTTCTGCAAGGAAAGAGAGGCTGAAGCGCCGGATCCTTTTTCCGCCTTCCGTTACCGGAGAGCCTCCTGTCACAGAAAAGGAAGCATTGCCGTCTGCAGTTGAGGATGCCGTCTCCTTTCGTGCTGTCTCTTCAGCTGCCGGTGAAGGCGAGAAATATGAGGTCAGGACAAAAACGAAGTCCTGCCAGAGTTCCGAGGCATCCCTGTTTGAGAAGCCGCCGGAATATGTAAAGACTATTTCATTGTCGCCGCAGGAGAAGGAACCGAGCTCCGTCAGATACGGGAAGGAAGATGAAAGGTAGGCGGTGAATGCCTCCAGTTCGTCCTTTCCCAGGCCCTCCGGCATGATGATTTCAGCCCTGTCGGAGCAGATTTCGCAGGAGACTTTTCCGATAACCGTTTCACTTTCCCGGCATATCACAAGTTCATCTCCGGTGTCCCGGGACGATGAGATGGGCTTTTCTTCATTGCAGGAATTCAGGAAATCCCTGAAATTCTTCCACTGCTCTTCAAGAACGTTCTCGTCCGTTTCAGGATATGAGAGGATAAGTGTCTTATCCTCAATCCTGCAGGATACATTTCCATGACCTTCAGCATACTGCTTCTCC
>CAVBWE010000148.1:0-5992 GCA_963598715.1 Sphaerochaetaceae bacterium
TCAGAGCTCGGCGTTATGGCAAAGGCATCCCTTCTGTCGGGCAGCCTCACACTGATGTTTCCGCTTGTGGCAGAGACAAGGTGTTCGTCATACATTTTTCTTGCGTATCTGACTATCTCTTCTCTTATTTCATCATATTTCTGCATCTCAGACCTTCCTTCATTTCACGGCAACTGCCCTGGCTTTCCGCCTCTTCCTGACATTCCTGACCGCTCCGTAAACGGATATTGCAATAACGGTACACAGGTAGGGGAACGACTCGGTGAAATATGAGTTGATGTACGACTGCAGCGTCTTTGAAAGTGATATCGTGGCGCCGAAGAAGAGGGAGGTAAGCATTACGACAAGCGGGTGATTCTGGGCCATCGATGCCGCTCCCGTTGCTATCCAGCCTCTTCCCGCAGTCATGTTCTCGACAAAGACCGTTATCGAGCCCATGCACTGTGCAACCCCCGCAATCCCGCAGAGGACTCCGGAAGCTATTATCGCATAGATCTGGATTCTTCTTGATTTGATTCCAAGGCTCTCTGCAGCCTCCGCACTTATTCCGACCGATGTCAGATGGAAACCCCTGACCGTATGGTAGATGAAGACAAATATGAGAACGGCCAGTATGTAGCCGAGAAAATCGAATATGCTGAGTGACTCGAATATTCTGTTGAGGAACGCAATGTTACCGAATTTCAGGCTGAATCTGGGAAGCGCCACCATGCCGTAGCCCTGTATTGTGCCCCTGGTGTTGAAAATGAGCTGCATGCCGAAGCTCGTTATGCTCTGGGCAAGTATGTTCAGTGCCGTACCCACGACCATGTCCCTGACCTGAAGCGTTATCTGCAGAAATGCCACCAGAATGGAGAGAAGCATTCCTCCCGCTATTCCACCCAGGACGCTCAGAAAGACGTTCTTCGTGTAGTAATTCACGACGATGGCCGTGAAGGACGAGACAAGCATCTGTCCCTCAAGGGCAACGTTGAAGACATTGCACTTGGAACATATGACGCTTCCGAGCGCAGTTATGAGAACAGGAGAAGCATAACGGAATGCCGAATTGATTACTGCTGCAATATACATCCAGTTCATCTTTCCTCTCCCCCCTTCTCTGTCTTCTTCTCCCGGTCGCGGAACATCCATGTGAAGTCAATGACGACCTTCACCGATACGAACACCGTAATCACGGCCTGTATTATGTCAGATATCTGCATGGGCAGTCCCACCGAGCGCTGAAGCGCCTGGCCGCCTATCGTGAGACCTGAAAGGAAGATGCTGTATACCATCGTCATGATGGGATTGTACGAGGCGATAAGCATTGCCATGAGTCCTGTCCAGGAGTAGCTTGTCGACGTGAACATGGCACTGATGTACCTGTAGCGGGCCCCGAATATCTCGATGCAGGCTGCAAAGCCGCATATGATGCCGGAGAGCGCCATTGTCGAGTAGAGCATTCTTTTTGAGTTTATTCCGCCGTACTGTGCAAAGTGCGGATTGAGCCCTGTTATCTTCGACTCGTAGCCGAAGCGCGATTTCCGGAGAAAGAAGTGTATCAGTATGACTACGGCAATCGTCAGGAAGACACTGACATTCATGGCATTGCGGTTGGAAAACCTGAAGAACCGCAGTGCAGGGTCTATCTGCGGAGACTGAAGCGCAAGCCCGTCTCCTGCCGTATCCTTTATCGGGTAGGCAACAAAATAGTCGGTAAGGAAGTTCGTTGCATAATTCATCATCAGTGTCGTGATGACAATCGATGCATTGAACCTGTCATAGAGGAACGTCGGAATCAGGGCCCATACAGCTCCGGCAGCACATCCTGCGGCAAAGCAGAGGATTGTGACCCACCATGCCTTGACGGGAAAGAAGAGTGCAACGAGGGTCGCACAGAGCCCTCCCACACACATCTGTCCCTGCATGCCGAGATTTATGTAGCCAGCCCTCCATGCAACGGCGGCGGCAATACCGGAGAGCATGATGGGCGCACTCCGGACAATCGTCTGACCGAGGTAATAGGCGTTGAAGAACGATTTGCCGAACATCTCGGCATATGCGTGAACGGGATTTGTTCCCGCCATGAGCATTATGACCGCTCCGACGAGAAGGCCGAAGAGGATTGCACTCACCGGAGTGAAAACGGACTGCATTATCCTGTTTTTTTCAGAAATGCTCTTACTCATCGATTTTTCCTCCCATCATCAGTAAGCCGATTTTCTCGCTGGTGGCATTCTCCCGTGTAAATTCCCCTGCGATGTGTCCTTCATATATGACATAGATCCTGTCACTGAGTTCGAGTATCTCGCTCAGCTCGGAGGAGACGAGAAGAATGCCGTCTCCCCTGTCCCTTTTCTCGACAAGCTTTCCGTGTATGTAGTTGATGGCTCCGATGTCTATTCCGCGCGTAGGCTCTGCAGCAATGAGGAATGCCGAGTTCTGGGCCATCTCCCTTGCGACAATCAGCTTCTGTGCATTTCCTCCCGACAGGTCCTTCATGTTCTGCCGCCCGGATGTATGACGCACGTCAAACTGCTTCATCAGTTTTTCGGAAAAAGCCGTAACGGAGCGCGAATTGAAAAAGCCTGCCTTCATCAGTCCCTCGTCGTCCTGATGGGCCATCACCGCATTCTCCTCAAGAGTTGCTTCTCCCGCCGAGCCCCAGTAATAGCGGTCTTCCGGGATGCATGCACAGCCGCTTTTCCTTATCTCTGCAACGGAGAGTCCGGAAATATCACGGCCGCATATGCCTATACTTCCTCCGTCATACTTCCTGAGGCCTGTGATGCACTGTATAAGCTCACTCTGTCCGTTTCCGGAGACTCCCGCAATTCCCACGATCTCGCCCCTGTCCACATGAAGCGTCAGGTCGTCCAGTATGTTCTTTCCGCCGATTCCCGAAAGCACAAGAGATTCGACTTTCAGGGCAGAAGATCCTGTATGAGGAGGAGAGATGACGCACTCGGGAAGCTTATGTCCGACCATCATCAGCGACAGTTCGTCCACCGATGTATCCCTTTTCATCCTTTCTCCCACGACCCTGCCGCTCCGCATGACCATGACACGGTCGGCAACGGCCATCACCTCATTGAGCTTGTGGGTTATCAGGATGATGCTCTTCCCGCTTTTCTTGAGATTGCGTATCGTCTCAAGAAGCTCATCAACCTCCTGGGGAGTAAGTACGGCCGAGGGCTCATCGAATATGATTATGTCGACACCCTGATAGAGAACCTTGAGTATCTCTATTCTCTGCTGTATGCCGACAGGACAGGACTCAACGCGCACCGACGGGTCAACGTAGAGTCCGTATTCTCTGCATATCTTCGCTACTTCCTCTGCACTTTTCCTTCTGTCAAAGAAAATACCCTTTCTCTTCTCATGGGCATAGACAATGTTTTCGGCTGCAGTACATGGCGGAAACAGCATGAAGTGCTGCTGGACCATTCCTATTCCGTTTGCAATCGCATCATGCGGAGTACTGAATACGACAGGTGTGTCATTGATCAGTATTTCACCGCTGTCAGCCTTCTGCAGTCCGTAGAGGATCTTCATGAGCGTACTTTTTCCGGCGCCGTTCTCTCCTACCACAGCAAGGATTTCTCCCCTTTCGAGGGTAAGATTGACTTTGTCATTGGCCACCAGCGGCCCGAAAGTCCTGGTGATGTTCTTCATTCTTATAAGCATTGTCTGTAACCATGAGAATTCATGGCAGATTTTTCTGCCATGAATCCGAATAAACTGTCAGCGTCCGATGAGGGGGAAAGTGACCTCGCTCTCCTCCGGAAGGTTACGCATATCGATTTTTCCGCTTCTGAGATCCTCAACGACACTCTTCACCTTCGCAATCTTTTCATCCGTCAGCCTGGGATTTCTTGTGGAAATCTCGGAATCCCTCGTTGCCCATACGGCACCGATGGCGCCTTCAGCTACTCCGAGGTACTCGTTCTCGCTTGACCACTTTCCGTTCATGTACTCGTCAACGAGATACTCGATTGAGACGTCAGCCTCCTTGAGCTGGCTTGTGATGATGTACGGATTGTCGGATGAAGTCTCATCTACATCCTGACCGGAAGTGAAGAATCCCTTCTCCCTGGCTGCCGCAAATACTCCTGCGTCTCCGCCTGCTGCACAGCCGTTGATGAACCTGCATCCGAGTTCATACTGCTGCAGGGCAATCTCATAGGCAAGGTTGACTTCAGAATATCCGTAGACATAGTTGAATGTGAACTTAGCCTCGGGATCAACCGAGAGGACACCCTGAGCATAGCCGTATCTCCACTTGTAGGAGCCCGGGCCCTCAGAAATGTTGACACATCCGTAGTTGTGGCTGTCTCCGTCAACTGCAAGAGCCGCAATGACACCTATGAGGTATGCACCTTCACCTTCGAAATACTGGATACACTTGACCTTGTCGGAATCCGTAAGCGTATCGATGATACCGAATGAAATGTCGTCATATGTCTCGGCAAGTTCGCTGAGGATGGAGCCGCTCTCCCATCCGCCCCCGAGAATCAGGTTATAGCCCTCATTTGCAGCTGCCCTCGCGTTTTCCTCATATTCTGCAGTACCCTTGCATTCAACAACCGTACCGTCGATACCCCACTTTGCACATGCCCTCTCGAAACCGGCAATACCGGCATTGATATAGGGGCTTGTTCCCTTTGGGTTCGTGATGAGTGCTGCCCTGACTTTCCTTGCACCGTCTGCAGAACTCTTCTCGGCTGCTCCGCCTGCATAGAGAGACAGTGCAGCGAGCGTCAGAGCAAGAAGCAAAACCAATACTTTCTTCATCTGTATTTTCTCCTCCGGTCAATCCGGGAGCCGCAACGGGTCCTGAATTCTTCCGTCTTTTAAAGATTATCTGCACGGAGAAGGAGGTACGTCAATAATAAGTTTTTGGCAAAACCACAATTCAGAGTCATAAATTTGGTTTTGAAAACAAAAACCGTTGTTTATGGACATTTTTCTGTTGTTTTTCACAAATTACCGGACTATATTGACCTTATGAAGTCACTCTTACGCCAGAAGGAAGTCATAGAAAGAATCCCGTACAACGGCTATGTTCTCGTAAAGGATCTCAGCCGAATGTTCGGTGTCACGGAAGAGACAATCAGGCGTGACCTCCAGAAGATCTCTGACAGCGATCCGTCCATACGGAAGGTGCACGGAGGGGTATACAGGGTTGCAGGAGATGACAGCTCGGTCCCGCAGGAACTGAGGAAGGTACTGCTGACTGAGGAGAAGACAAGATTTGCCGATTATGTGGCATCATTCATCACGGCAGAGGATACGGTCATGATGGACTCCAGCACGACGGTACTCTTTGTTGCACGGGCTCTGAGGAAACTCGACATAACACCCCTCATCATCACGAACTCAATCCAGATAGCACAGCTTTTCACGGACGACGAAAAGGCGAACGTGATTCTCCTGGGAGGAAGGCTCAGAAAGAGAAACGGCTCGCTGACGGGAGAGTTCACGCTTTCCATGGCAGAGAGATACTGTGCAGACTATGCCCTCATCAGCCCGACGTATATCGACCCGGTTTTCGGTGTGACCGATGACAGCGAGGAGGAGGCTGCCGTAAGAAAGGCAATGATGGACTCCTCGAAAAAAAGCATACTGATTGCAGACCACACGAAGTTCGGCAATACAACAAGAAACAGGATATGCGGTATCGGGTCATTTGAGGAAGTCGTCACCGACAGGGAAACTCCCGGAGAATGGGTAAAGGCATTCGAAGCGAAGAAAATACCGGTGATCGTCTGCTGAGGATAAAGGAGATTTATTGATATATGGAACGACAGGATGAAGGACTTGCATTCATGCTCCGTTATGAGAACATCGCATGGTATGAAGACGGAGAAGTAAGGATTCTCGACAGACGTGTCTATCCGCAGAAGACGGAGTTCGTCACATGCAGGAACCATATGGAGGTCAGAAATGCCATAAGGGCCATGGTCACTCAGTCCGCAGGCCCTTTCACTGCTGCCCCAATGGGAATGGCCCT
>CAVBWE010000148.1:6002-7201 GCA_963598715.1 Sphaerochaetaceae bacterium
GTCCGCAGGTCCCTATACGGCAGCCCCGATGGGAATGGCACTTGCCGCATGGGAGTGCAGGAACAGAAGCGGAAAGGAACAGCTTGAATATCTTGAAAGGGCCGCAGAAGAGATATCGTCTGCCCGTCCCACGACACAGAAGAGGATGCTTCTGGTAACACGCGGCTGCCTCAGCGCTGCAGAAAAGGCCCTGGAGGAGGGAAAACGCGTAGACTATGCAATAAGGGACCACGTAATTGAAGCGAACAACCTCCGCTACAGCAAGAACCGCCAGATAGCCCGCTATCTTGTTGACAGGTTTCCTGAGAACGCTACGGTAATGACACAGTGCTTCGGAGAGACTACGGTGGGCATGATGCTTCTGGAATGCAGAAACAGAAACAACCATATCAGGCTCTTCTGTCCCGAGACACGCCCCTACTTCCAGGGAGCACGCCTTACGGCTACGGTTTGCTGCCAGATGGGCTTTGACACCACCGTCATCACGGATAACATGCCGGCCTTCGTCATGGCGAACGAGAAGGTTGACATCTTCACATGCGCCGCTGATGCCATAACACTTGACGGCTATGTCTTCAACAAGGTCGGAACAAGTCAGATTGCAATCTGTGCAAAATATTTCCATGTCCCGGTCTATGTCTCCGGTGATCCGGATATCGGGCACAGGACACATGATTCGGTGACAATCGAGATGCGCGATCCCTCCGAATCGCTCTCGGCAATGGGAGTCCGGACGACAATCGACGGCGTCAGGGGCTATTACCCGGCCTTCGACATGACACCGCCGGAAAACATTACGGGAATCGTCACGGACAAGGGAATCTTCAGTCCGTATGAACTCTCAAGATATCTTGAAGAAGGCGGAAGCGGCGAATATTGAGACCATCGCAGTCCGGCCCTGGAGGAAGAGGCGCTCCTCGTTTCCGCCTCCTCCTTGATACAGGTTCCGGCTGCAAAAGCGGAACGGCCCGGTACTCAGGCTTTTATTTCCGGTACTTCTGCGTCTCATTATCCCATTCTCTCCTTCAGATGACGGCAATCAGTTTCCGCAGTGGATACTGTGCAATAAAGAGACACCGGACAGTAACTTTTCCATGAGGCGGAAAAGTGTTATTATGGGTCAATCGGGGCAATAGCGCAGTGGATAGAGCATCAGTTTCCGGAACTGAGGGTCGGAGGTTCGAATCCTCTTTGCCTCG
>CAVBWE010000149.1:0-11979 GCA_963598715.1 Sphaerochaetaceae bacterium
AAAAAAATCGGAAAGGGGGGGATTCGAACCCCCGATGGCTTTTGACCATACACGACTTCCAATCGTGCACCTTCGACCACTCGGACACCTTTCCAACAGAACAGAGAAAGTTTAAATGAAACACTTCTTTGTGTAAATAGCCCAGATAATCACTTTTCGTTCTTCAGGCTGATTGCATGATTCTTGATTGCCAGAAATGACTCGTCACTGATGGCATGCTCCATCCTGCATGCGTCCTGTGCCGCCGTGAGCGGGTCCACTCCCAATGATATGAGAAGGTCGCGTATCGTGACATGGCGCTCATACGTTTTTTCGGCAATCGCCCTTCCAGAGTCGAGGAGTGTCAGGTCTCCGTTACTGTCCATGTCGATATAGCCCTCTGCCCTCAGGTTCTTCATTGCAACCGATACGCTGGGTTTCGTTATCCCCAGGTGACGTGCAACATCAACTGACCTTGCATGGCCCTTTTCATTGGTGATGAACAGGATTGCTTCCAGATAATCCTCTGCGGACTCCCTAATTACCATAAGTTCTCCTTTTCCTCTTACGGTGATAATTTAAGAACAATTCACGTTGTCTTCAAGCGGAAAAGACAGAAATGAACAAAAAAACCCCAGAAGAAATATTCTGAAGGTTCATGACGGAAAGAGGGGGATTCGAACCCCCGAAGAGTTGCCCCTTGCTTGATTTCGAATCAAGTGCCTTCGACCGCTCGGCCATCTTTCCAACACTGCGATTATATTGTTTTCCCTTTTCTCTTTCTAGTCCCTGCCTTCATTAAGTACATAGCATGGGGGATGGCCGTTTCCAGGGAAGGTTACGGCCCCGTAACGAAAACAAGGACGTATCCCGATAAGGGCATCCGGCAGCAAAAAAAAGAGGAAGACCCGAATCTTCCCCGTTTTTCCTTTTCAGGATCATATCTCCTGTCTACGAGGCAAAGAGGATTCGAACCTCCGACCCTCAGTTCCGCAAACTGATGCTCTATCCAGCTGAGCTATTGCCTCAGATCAACAGAAAGTATAATGAAACATTTTCTTTTTTTGTTCTAGTGGTAAGCCTTTCTTTTCTTCATCCCCCGATCAGCGTCATGAAAGCGATTATGACTCCGGCACAGCCTTCTCCTCCAAGAAGACCTGCACTGACAAGGCTCACTTCGTTTTCCCTGTTTTTTCCTTTTGACTTCTTTATGAGCCAGGCTGTCAGGGCGCCAAGTCCCACGGTGACGGTGATATATGTTCCGAGGTACATTCCGAGTCCGAACGCCGAGGAAGGGAGATGCAGGATGAAGAGAATGGCTCCGACGGCAACTCCGATCCAGAATGCCGGGGCATTCGTCAGTCCTCCGGAGAGTGCTGCAACGGCCCTGGCCTGTGGAGCCGGCATGTCCGGTGACCCGAAAACAAAGACTTTTTTCATGAGAAAGAGGACAAGGGCTGCAACTGCTGCGCCGATGATGCCCCCGATTGCCTCCGCCTTTACCTGGTCCCGGGGCTCTGTTCCGATGAGGGACCCTGACTTGAAGTCGTTCATCACGTCTCCGCTGAGGCCGCAGGCAACCGCAACGGCTGCTGCAAGCGTGAATGATGCGGTAATTCCGGTGCCGCAGAGTGCATGTACTGCAAGAAGAACAAGAATGGCGAAGACTTCCATGGGGTTTATTCCTGTCTGGCCCGTGAGCATGCTCGAGAGGTATGTCGTGACTGCTGCTCCGAGAACAGTCAGGATGCTCTCGATTATACTCAGCTCTGTGAAGGCGGAAAGCAGAACGACTGCGAGGAGAGATGCGGAGAGCGTGATGATGAGCCTTTTCCTGTCCTTGACCTTTTTTCCTTCCTTTCTGTTCCGGAAGGCTTCAGTTACGGCCTTGAGTGCAACTGCAAAGCCTGTTCCTATCATGATTCCGAGTCCCAGCGAAGAACGGAACGAGTCGGCGTCTTCCATTGAACCGAAAAGCCCTGCCGCAATTCCTGTGGGAGTAATGATGAAGTAGCCGCAGATCATTCCAAGGACCCAGAACGAGGCGAGAAGCGGGCCGATTATTGCCCCGATGGAAAGTGCCATGGGAGAAACATATATCTGGAGTCCGGGGAAAAGAGCAGTTTTTCCGAAGACCGTGATGAGAGACGGTATCTTTCCGAAATAGTCCCTTATAAATGCAAATATTCCCGAAAGACCGAGTGAAGAAAAGAGCCAGGGTGAGCTTTTCCCGTCCTTTTCCGTCATGAGTGTCCGGTAGGACGCTTCTCCGATCGGATATGGAAGCTTCTGCTCTTCAATAAGGGAAGTGCGGTAGAGGGAGGTAAAGAGTGTTCCCAGCAAGGCTCCGGTGACTGATGCCGTCATAACGGATATCAGGGAAATTTCATTATCTGCGTCAAGTATCCAGAGTCCCGGGACGGTAAATGCAAGTCCTCCGGCTACCATGCTTCCCGCACTCATGAGGGTGTGCGTGCAGTTAATCTCCTCAAGTGTCGGATTCTTTGCCTTTTTCAGTATTGTCATGGAGAGGACGGTGACAAAGACTGTCGGCCAGGGGAGGGCGCCTGCCTTGAGCGAGACGTACATGCTTGATGTGGTGATGAAGATAAGGCCCAGAACGCCGATGATGACGCCGCGGGCAGTCAGTGATGATCCGTTTTTTTTCATAGACAGCGTAATTATGTCAGAAAAGGCTTCTTTTTGATATGTGCCAGCCTTCTTAAAATTATGCTCTCCGGTTTTCTTTCTGTAATTTATGATCGTCTCTCCGGAAAGACGGAAGGATGTGAATGCGGGAGAGATTTCTCTCCGGTGTCTCTTTCTCTGCCGGTTCCGGCTTTTCCCGGAAGTCCCGGTCATAAGCGGACAATATTGATGGACTGCAGAAAAGGAAGACGGCTGAAAGCAATTATCTGAAATAAATGTGGCACCTGAAGCGGAGAGTGATGTAGACTGTCATGGCAAAGGTTTATCAGCGTGAAAGTCTTCTATTTTTTCTTCAACCTCTTCTGGAGTGCCCTTTTCTACATTCCGCTTCCGGGAGGTGCCAGGCTTGGCATTCCTCTACTCGTACTGATTCTAATTCCCCTAGGAATCTTCTATACCGTATATCTCGGGGGCGTTCAGTTCACGAAATTTCCCCTCATGATAAAACTGACACTTGAAAAGAAAGGTGCTCATGAGGGTGCCCTTTCAGGTTTTCAGGCGCTTCTTGTCTCCACAGCGACGAGAGTCGGCATGGGAAATCTCGTGGGAGTGGTGGCGGCTGTGTCGGCAGGCGGGCCCGGTGCCGTCTTCTGGATGTGGCTGAGTGCACTTCTGGGCGGGGCGACGGCATTCGTCGAGGGGACGCTTGCACAGAAGTACAAGACTGAGGACAGACTCTACGGCGGCTTCAAGGGAGGACCTGCCTACTATATTGACCATCTCTTCAGGGGAAAGAAGAAAAAGAGTGTCATTGCCGTGCTCTTTGCCCTCTCGGGGCTTCTCTGCTGGTGCGGTATAAGCCAGGTTATCGGCAACAGTGTCTCGTCGGCCCTCGATAATGCCTTCGGTATTGATCCCCTTGTTTCGACCATAGTCCTGGTTGCACTTTCGGCAGTCATCGTCCTGAGGAGAAATACGACAGTGAAGGCCGTTGATGTCGTGGTTCCCGTGATGGCCGTTCTCTATTTCTGTGTAACGATATTCATCATATTACGGAACATAACGCTGCTTCCTTCCGTCATCAGTTCAATTTTCCGCGAGGCCTTCAACGTGAGAAGCGCTGTTGCGGGAGGACTTGGAGCGGTGCTCATGAACGGTGTCAAGCGAGGCCTCTTCAGCAATGAAGCCGGCTCCGGCAGTGCCCCGTGTGCAGCTGCAGCCGCTTCGGTAAAGAACCCTGTCAATGCGGGCCTCCTGCAGGCGCTGGGAGTCTTCATAGACACGATTGTCATCTGTTCATGTACGGCTTTCATCATGCTGCTTTCCCCGTCCTCCGTGACGGACGGAAAGGCGGGAATGGACCTTCTTCAGAGTGCAATGGTCTATCATATGGGTAAAAGCGGAAGCATTCTCATTGCCGTGACGCTCTTTCTCTTCTCCTTTTCCACATTCATCGGCGTCCTCTTCTATGCCCGCTCCAATGTCAGCTATGTCTTCGGTGAGAACTGGCTCAGCCAGACGCTTTACAAGGTGCTGGCACTTGTGATGCTCTTTGTGGGGGGACTGGCGGAGTATACGTTCGTGTGGGACCTCGGAGATTTCGGAATTGCGCTCATGACGGTCTTCAATGTAATTGCGCTTCTTCCGCTGAGCCGGAGCGTGAAGGATATGCTTCGTGACTATGATGATGATCTGAGAAGGCAGAAAAGAACGGGAAAAGTCTGATTTCCCCTGCTTTTCGGAAAAATCATGTTTCACGGAGAGGAAAAATGAGTCTCTTTCGTCTCCGGACCGGATGGGCAGAGGATAAAAAGCTCCGGTTTTCAAAATATTGACTGAAAAAAACAACGCAGGGTATTCTGACAAGGTGTATAAGATTACACAAAAAGAATATATTATTGGCATGAAGAAAACCGCAAGTCTGATTCTGATTCTTTTTCTGGTTTACTCCCTCGGCGCTGCAGTAGTTTCCGTCGGCTGTGAGATGGGGCCGAACTACAACATGATAATTGCCGGAAAGGGATACAGGGACTACAGATATGAAGGTAAGTTCAATCTTACCGCCAGGGCTCCAGTCGTAATCGAGTTCACGCCATCCATCGGCCTTCAGACCGGCGTGGTCTATATCGAAAGGGAATACGGCTACAGACGTTCGGCAGTCAACAAATCCCTTTCGGCCATCAGTACCGAGCCCTATTACTTCGATACGATTGACTATGAGTTCCATAACCAGTTCCTGGATTTCCCGCTTGCCCTGCGCTATACGTACACGTTCGGAGAAAGCGGCTGGTCCGTCTATGGGACCCTCGGCGGCTTTGCCGGATTCTGGATTGACTCGAAGAGAGCGGGAGCCGGACTCAATGTGGATCTTGAGCCTCAGATGGACGCAGTCAGCGACGAACTGGATCTTGACTACTTTAACAGGTTTGATGCCGGAGTCGAGGCGGCAGTGGGAGTGAAGTGGCAGTTCTCGAAGAAGGTGGATGCGCACGTCAGTCTCGGCTATGCCCTTTCTCTTACCGATATGAACAAAGCCCAGGAGCATGGCTCATATCCCGTGCATAACTCGACGCTTTCCCTTACCGGCGGCGTAATGTGGGGAATCAACAGATGAAGAAGACACTTTCAATATTTCTTGCAGTCATTCTCCTTGCCCTTGTTTCGTGTACGAACGATATCGAGGCTCCCGATGATTCCTGGGAGAAGGTATTCCTTCAGTACTGGAACGTCATGAATACCGAGTATGCCCACTTTGACAGGGAACAGGACCTTGACTGGGATGATGTGTATGATACATACCTTCCGCTCTTTCGTGCCCTCGACTATTCGAATGCCGGCGACTCGATGACCGCCTTCTCATACTTCAGGGAGATAGCGCTCAGGGTTGACGACATGCACTATAAGCTCTCTGTGACCGATGCATTCGGAAGCACCCTCAAGATAACTCCTGCAATCGAGAGGAAGTGGGCATTGAAGCCGGATAACAGGATAAACAACTTTCCCGACATCGACTGGTATTACCCGGAACTGGGGCTCACGGTGAGAAGAAGCCAGAACAGTGAAAAGGACGGCGGAAACATCATAAAGACCGAAGATGAGTACTACGACAGAATTCTCTGTGATGTACCGGGCGCCAATGAAATCAGGGAGCTTGTAAAATACAAGAAGTTCGGGAAGGACCTGAAATCTTCAAGGGAATATGATTTCTCTGCCGTAACGGAAGGGACGACAGTTTCTGATGCGGCATTCTACGCTGCAGTGGCTTCCCTCGGCCTCTCTTCATTCCATTACTACTTCGGTATTGATAATGACGGCATATTCTATTTCTATATCTCCGAGTTCCCGTCAACCGTAATCGATGAGCCTCTCCTGTATAAGGAAACGCTGGATGATAAGGAAAGAGAGCAACTCAGATTCTCCACAAAGGGAGATAACCTGGACAAAATTCACGACTTCATCTGGGACAAATCGACCTATGACATCACCGACAGGATTCCGTATCTGAAGGGAGTATATGAACTCTATGACGCACTCCGGCAGATAGGAGAGGAAAATACCTGGACTCCAGAAGGCGGGAAGACTCCCTACCATGTAGAAGGTGTCATCATGGACGTAAGAAGCAACGGCGGCGGGGACCTGGGAGTGATGGAGAAGATCTTCGGATGTTTCCTGGGAGAAAGGAAGCAGGTCGGAATTTCAAGATACAAGACCGGATATTCCCGTTACGATCATTCTCCGTGGACACCTGTGATGCTTGAGTATTCAAATAAGGAGGAGAATGACTATTCCAGGCCTTTTGCCATCATCGTGAACGGCAGTTCGGCCTCCTGCAGCGAACTGTCTGCAGTCATTGTCCAGAACCTGATGACGAACGGTGCAGTGATAGGCGCCGGGACATATGGCGCGACCTGCGGCCTGTGTGACAGAAATACATATCATTCGGGTCCGTTTACGTCGCGAAACCTCTCCGTCTATACGACAACATATGAAACGAAGCTTTTAACCTGGAACGGAAGCTACGAATACCTTGAAGGTGTGGGCGTTACTCCGGACGTTCCGGCTACTGCAGAAACACAGGATTATGACGGCAGGTACAATGAAGCCGTAAAGTGGGTGAAAGCCCATTGAACGGGCACGCATTCCTATAGGGAAGGCGTTATGAGAGTATAAAGTTTCCGGTAACCTTTTCTTCTCCGGAGAGGTACCGGAACAGGATAAACAATATCCCCCAAGGAGGATAAAGGCTGATGAAGAAGACTTTTTTTATGGCCCTGATGGTGTTGACGGCGCTTACGCTGGGCGCTGCCGCCGTCCATGTGGGAGCCGAAGCCGGGTTTGATTACAACAGTGTGATTGCCGGCAGTGATTACAAGGATTACAGATACGGCGGGAAAGGCTCCATGACCGCATCCGTTCCCGTCATCGTCGAATTCAAGGATGGAATGGGCCTTGAGACAGGGCTGAGGGTCCTCAGCAAGAAGTACGACTATTCACGCTCCTACGATTACAAGAATCCTTCCTCAAAGACAAACAGTTCGATTTCAATGGTCAGCTATACCGTCAGGAACCTTTTCATAGAGCTTCCGCTTGCTTTCCGGGCATCAGTTGACCTGGGTAAGCACGGAATATCGCTTTTCGGCACTCTCGGCGGATTTGCCGGATGGTGGATCATGAACGAGAGAAACGGATCGGTGTACGGCTTCACGAACACGGAGTCCGTGCGCGACAGCCTCGATCTCTCCCTTTACAACAGATTCGAAGCCGGAGTTGAATTCTCTCTCGGAACGGCAGTCACTCTCGGCGTCTTCGATATCTTCTGCAGGGCACAGTATTCCGTTACGCTGACCGACATGAACAAGGCTCAGACGTATGGCTCATATCCTGTACATAACTCCACGCTCAGCGTGACAACAGGTCTCTTATGGGGATTCAACAAATGAAGAAAATATTATCAGCACTTCTCATGACACTGGCTATTCTTCTCGTCATCTCGTGTACCAATGACGTAAAGGATCCTGCCGATGAAACAGTCTCCTCCTGGTCCGATGCCTTCCAGCGGTACTGGGATGTGATGAACCTCGAATATGTCCACTTCAGCGAGGAGGACGGACTTGACTGGGACAGCGTCTATGCCGAGTATGCACCGAAGTTCGCAGAGCTTGACTATGACAATGAAGCCGATTCGGTCAAGGCATTCACATACTTCAAGGAAATTGCATGGAACCTCAAGGACTATCACTATGCACTCCGCATATTCGATAAGAAAGGCAACATGCTCCAGTTTTCCCCTGCAGTGCTCCAGAAGTTCAAGAAGAACAGCGGAAAGGACATAAACGAATATCCTGACGTTTACTGGCTCCGCTCCGATTCCACGCCTGACAATCCCACCTACTCACTGTGCTCGCTCAAGCTTGGAAAGGACAATCCCGTTGTCGCCGAGCTTACGACTGGAAGAATCGGCAAAAGCAATCCCGATTACCTGAAATACAAGGAATATGCAAAGTACATCGAAGGACAGTTTGAGGTGGAGGAACTCAGCGAAAACGGAAAGTTCCATGGAGCAGATAATGCCGATACCTTCCAGAGCGGATGTTTCTATGAAGCGACCATCAATGCGGATGATCCTTCCCTCACCGCAGGCACGGATGCCTATAATGTGTGGAATGAGGTCGTGACATCTCTTTCCCTTGACGGCTTCTCATACTGCTACGGCCTTACGAAGGGCGGCTACTTCTATTTCTACCTCTCCTCATTCCCGTCAGCAACTGTCCTGGCATACGAACCTGTTCTTGAAGAGCTCACGAAGGAGGAAATAGAAAAGCTTTCATTCCAGATGCAGCTTCTCTATCATTCCCTCTGGGATATCGTGGATGCATCGGGAAAGCCTGTTCTGGCCACCAACATCAGAAAGCTCAGGGAGATATGCAACCTCATGTATAACCTCACGATGGTCGGAGCATATGATTCATGTATGTTCGAGCCCCCTGCAGGATCTGAAGAGCCCATTCTCAAGAACCTCGTGAAGGGTGTCATCATGGATGTCAGGAGCAATGGCGGCGGTGCAGCAGACTTCCTCTTCCGTGTCATGGGCAGCTTCTTCTCCGAGAGAACGCTCATAGGATACACAAGAACGAAGGACGGATATGCAAGGTACAACTATTCTCCGTGGGCCGGATATTATCTTGAGTCGAACTATGTGAATTCCAATGCCCGCAGCAGCTACTCTCATCCGTTTGTCGTGATTGCAAACGGCTTCAGTGTCTCGTGTTCGGAAATAACATGCATGATAGCGAAGCTTCTTCCGAATTCGAAAATCGTAGGCGGAACGACATACGGCGGAACATGCGCCCTCGTCAGCAGGAAAATCTTCCATTCCGGACCGTTCAGTGAGAAGGGACTGCTCGTCTACACGACAACGTTCCAGGCTGTCGACAGCAACTTTGTAAACCATGAAACGAAGGGTATAACACCCGACGAAGAATGTGCTGCCGATACCGCAAACAAAGACGCAAGGTTTGAAAAAGCCCTTGAAGTCATAGGTAAGATGTAAGGGTCATTACCCGGAGGAACAGCAATGAAGAAAAGACTTCTTACGCTATCCGTGATTCTCCTTATCCTTCTGCCTCTTCCGGCCGGCACTGTCTATGCCGGTCTGGAATCAGGGGTGGGAGCAGGTTCAATCATCGCGGGAAAAAACTACAAGAACTACAAGTACGGGAGTTCTTCGGCTTACAGCCTTTCCATCCCCGTTGTCTATGAACTCAATTCATGGCTCGGCTTTGAGAGCGGCATTTCGCTTTGCGGGAGAAACTATTCCGTTGAAAAGTCCATCGGGGATCTGAGGGTTATTGACCTTATGAAATACAATACTTTCCTCACTCTTCCGCTCCGGGCATCCTTCAGCTACCGTGCGGATGAATACTTTTCTCTCTTCATATCCCTTGGCGGCTACTGCGGCTACTGGATTTACGGAAAGGAGAAGGGCGCAGTAAAGGGCATGAACTCCATTACGGACGTTGACAGTGAGACGGATCTTTCGCTTAAGAACAGATATGAAGCAGGACTGGCTGCGCTTTTCGGATGTGCCGTCGACCTCGAGAAGGTCCGTCTGCGCTTCTTCGGTCAATATGATGTGGATCTTACGGACATGAACAGGGCTCAGGATAATGGCGGATATCCCCTCCATAATTCCTCTCTGTGTGTCGGCTGCTCCGTCTTATGGAGGTTTTCACGATGAAAAAGTTTCTTCCTCTGTTACTTATCATAATAATTCTTGCCTTTGCTTCCTGTACTGCAGATATAGAGGACCCGATGCTTCTTCACGGCGACAGCTGGGAGGCAATCTTCAGGGAGTTCTGGACCGTCATGGACGAGGAATATGTCCATTTCAGATATGAAACCGTCGACTGGGACAATGTATACGGTGAGTACATGCCGAAATTCAGGAGTCTTTCATACGACAGTGAGGAAGACACCTTCAAGGCATTCAGGTACTTCAAGGAGATAGTGTCCTCCCTCAGCGACTATCATTACAGGCTCATCATAGAAGCAGGCTATGGCTATACGCTCGACACAAGACCTTCAGTCATGCAGAAATGGCGCAGCGCCGGCTATGATATCATGGACCTTCCTGATATCAGGACGGGAAAATCCGCGGCTGACTACAAATACTACTCGGTGAACAACGGCCCGGGCTATGCAACGCCGAAGAACCATGACGAGATGAACGAAGTATGGGCCAGGGTCGTCAGCGGTTACACGGAAATAACGGATCTCGGGGATGCTTTCCACACGCCCTCTTCATCTTCTTCCTTCAAATTCCTTGAAAGCGGTGCCGCCGACTTCTCGCACAGAAGCGAGCTCTATTTTGATTCGCTTGCATCGAAGACGGGACTGGCGGATACAAAGTGGTTCTACGGCGTGACCGATAACGGAGTTCTTTACCTCTACTTCTCGAAATTCGTGACGAGTGGGGCTCTGCAGTGTTTCACCTATCTCTACGACTACGATAATCTCTCCGAGGAGGAAAAGGCTTATGGAGACTCGACTTTCCGGCTTCAGAAGATAGCGAAGGCACATATCATGGATGACGATGATGAAAGTGCCAAGAAGATCCTGAATGCAATGGGGCACTTTGCCGTATATTTCAGGAATGCAGTCAATAACGGCTATGTAACACTCGAAAACGGAAAGGAAGTCACAATCAAGGGCATTGTCGTGGACCTCAGGTGCAATGGAGGCGGGGATGCGGACTTCATGACGGAATTCGCAGGTACCTTCTTCGCATCCAGCAAGACAGTCGGATACACGTATGCCAAGGACGGCTACTCAAGGTATGAATATACTCCATGGGTCGAGTACACTCTCGGGGACAACTGGAACCATAATCTTAAAAAGGATTATGCCGGAAGGGTTGCTGTAATAACGAACGGTTTCTCGGCTTCATGCTCCGAGCTTACGACGATAATAAGCAAGCTTCTGCCGTCTTCCAGAAGATTCGGAAGTGCGACATTCGGCGGAACATGTGCTCTCACGAGCAGGATCATCCAGCACTCAGGAGAATATGAGAACGGAAATCTGAAGATAAGGACAACGTCCTACCGCTACAAGGCATATGACGGCACAAGCTATGAAGGCATCGGCATCTCTCCCGATGAGCCGATTGCACTTTCTGCTGACAGCGATCTCAGGTTCGACAGGGCTGTAAGGTGGGCCGGCGGCGAAGACTGAATGAAAATGCCGGGGGTTATATGCTCCCGGTTCCGCTTTTAGGGAAAGTCTCTGAAACGGCAGGGGAGAAAAGAAGCCTGCGATGATTTTTCTTTGAAGGCGTTCCGGTTTACCCTATAATCAGAGGCAGATCAGGATAAAGGGAGGATAAGGGATGAAATACTGCAGGGATTGCGGAGCACAGATTCTTGACAATGCTGAAATATGTCCGAAATGCGGGTGCAGGCAGCTTTTCCCCGGTGGATACAGCTATGATTCGCCGCCGAGTCCCAAAAGCAGGCTCTGTGCACTTCTTCTCTGCCTTTTCTTCGGACTATTCGGTGTGCACCGCTTCTATGCCGGCCGTATCGGCTCGGGAATTGCCATGATATTCCTGGGGTGGATGACTCTCGGGATATGGCCGCTTGTAGATTTGATTCTCATCGCATGCGGGTCTTTCCGTGACGGGGACGGCCTTAAAATCAGGCTCTGGGATGTCTGACGGCATTCCCGTACGGAAGCCGGACTG
This sequence comes from Sphaerochaetaceae bacterium, assembly GCA_963598715.1. GTDB lineage: Bacteria > Spirochaetota > Spirochaetia > Sphaerochaetales > Sphaerochaetaceae > Ornithospirochaeta. The sequence goes on from CAVBWE010000149.1 coordinate 11,867, forward strand.
AATATCGGGTGAAAAAAAGGGGAAGGTCTCCCTTCCCGTATTTCTGGTTTATCAAGCGGGGCAAAGAGGATTCGAACCTCCGACCCTCAGTTCCGGAAACTGATGCTCTATCC
>CAVBWE010000150.1:0-4863 GCA_963598715.1 Sphaerochaetaceae bacterium
GATAGAACAAATCCCTCCTAAGGATTAGATGGCGGTTCGATTCCGCCTGGGACCATTTCCTTGTTTTCCCCTTTAAGAACGAATATATACAAAGAATGCCGGAACAGGATCCGGCAGTATCGGGACGGTTATTTTCTCCGCCTTGGAGATTTCTTCGCGGTTTTCGGTTTTGCCTTGTACTCTTCGATGATTTCCCTCACCCTTTCGTCAGTAAGGCTGTCCGTATGCTCCCTTTCTTCCTTCTGAAGGGCAACATTTTCATTTCCCCACTTTATGTAGTAGCCGTAACGTCCGGAAACAAGACGGGGAATGACGGAATCGACTTCACGGAACTCTCTCTCGGCATTTACGCTGTCTCCGGCTTTTTCACTGCTCTTCCTTGCAATTTCAATGATTCTTTCAAGCGTGAGTCCCTCAGGATTCCTTTTCTCTTCGTTCGGCAGCTTTATGTTCTCGTCGCCCCACTTTATATAGAGGCCGTAGCGTCCTCTGCGAAGCGATATGCTCCTGCCATCACATTCTCCTGTCACATCCGTACTTCTTTCTTCCGAGAGAATCCCTTCAAATGTGACTGTGAGCGGGTTTGCGACCCGGATGTTCTTCCCGTCATACTGGACATAGAAGCCGTAAGGTCCGACCCTGAGAACGGCTTCGTTCCCCCTTTCATCCTTACCGAGTATTTTCGGAAGCGAGAAGAGAAGTTCTATATAATCTTCCGGTGCATTCTTCGCGGAAGTTCTGAGACTCTTCGGCCATGTGGCTGTCGACCCGTCCTCAATGCGTTCGAAATAGTCGCCGTAACGCCCCTTCTTCAGGCTGTACTTTCCATAGAGAAGCTCGCCCTCCTGCTCTTCGGGAAAAACGAGCATCTCGGCATCCCTGTCCGTAAATGTCCCGGGAAAGAGCGTCGGAGGAATGGAACGCATGACATCCTTACCGTTCTCATCCTTGAGGGAAGTCAGAATGTACGGCCCGAACTTCCCTATTTTAATCTCATAGGTCACCTTTTCACCGTTATGGGTGAATTCATTGGCCAGTCCTTCAAGCCTGAGGCTCTTTGCTTCCCCTGTAGATATGGTGGTTCCGACAGTTTTCAGATCTTCACTTAGTCCCATGCTCTTCCCCCTTACCGAACCAGAAGTCGGAAAGATACTCCTCCTTCTCCTCTTCGCCCCTTGCTATCCTGTCAAGCCCGGCCTCCATATCCTTCGTGAAGTCATAGGCTATGTATCCGGGAAAGCTCTTCTCCAGGAAAGCCTCTACAAAGAAACCCGTAAAGGTCGGAACAAGCGTAGTCTGCTGTCTCACGACATAGCCGCGGTCAATGAGCGTGGATATGATTGTCGCATACGTACTCGGGCGTCCGATTTCCTCGCTTTCAAGCTTCTGCACGAGGGAAGCTTCGCTGTAGCGTACCGGAGGCTGGGTGGTATGACTTTTTGCCTCAAGGGAAGAAAATGTGAACGTATCTCCCTCCCTGAGTTCCGGCAGCGTCTCCTCCTTCTCGTCCTGATTCTCGGAAGAAGCCATATATACCTTCCTGAAGCCGTCAAACAGAATCACCGAGCCGGAAGCGGAGAATCCGTAATCCCCGCTCGTCATTTTCAGCGTAGTGACGGCCTTGAGGCTGTTCTTCATCTGGGACGCAAGAGTTCTCTTCCAGATAAGGGTATAGAGCTTCAGCTCGTCTCCTGCAAGCCCTGTCTCGGCGGGAGAACGGAATCTGTCCCCGGAAGGACGGATTGCTTCATGAGCTTCCTGCGCACCCAGGCTCTTTGCCTTGTACTGCCTTGTCTCAAGATAACGCTCCCCGTAGTTTTCCCTGATATATGAAGCTGCCGCATGGATACATTCCTGGCTGAGTGTCGGGCTGTCGGTTCTCATGTAGGTAATGAAGCCGTTTTCATAGAGCCTCTGGGCAATCGACATGATTTCCTTGGCACTCTTCGAGAGCTTTCTTGTCGCATCCTGCTGCAGTGTCGATGTCGTGAAGGGCATGCTCGGTCTCTCGCTCTTCTGTGTCATCTGAACCGATGTGACCGTGGCCTCCTTTCCTTCAAGTTCATCCCTGATCCTTTCTGCCTCCGCAAGGGAAAGAACAGTTACATCCTTCTTCACTTCCCCCGTATCGGCATTGAAGCTTCTTGCAGATGCCACGCTCCTGCCGCCGATTGATACAAGAGATGATGTGAACGCCGGAGAAGTATCGGAAACGGCGGAAAGAGATGCATAATCGGAGTAACTGAAGCGCCTTCTCTGGTTCTCCTTCTCGACGATGAGCTTCAGCGCCGGGGACTGCACTCTTCCTGCAGAGTACTTGCCGCCGAGCTTGCGTGAAAGAATCGGCGAGATGCCGTATCCCTGCAGACGGTCGACGACACGCCGTGCCTCCTGGGCATAGACAAGATTCATGTCGATATCCCTGCAGGACGAGAAGGCTGAGGTAATCGCCTTCTTCGTGATTTCATGAAAGACCATTCTGTATACCGGGCACTTCGGTTTAAGCGTGTTGTAGAGATGCCATGCAATGCTCTCTCCCTCACGGTCCTCATCACTTGCAAGAATGAGCTGCTCCACGCCTTTAAGTGCACTCTTCATCTCGGAAATGAGTTTTTCCTTGCCTTCGACAACGGTATAGTCAAGCCGGAACCCATGCTCCACGTCAATGCCGTAAACACCGTCCTTTTTCGGATCAGGACTCGGATTGAGGTCCACTATATGTCCCAGCGATGCCATAACGCGGCACGTTGAAGGCAGATATCTGCTTATAGTCTTAGCCTTGGTAGGTGACTCCACTATGATAAGAGTCTTCTTGTTAGGGTCTGCAACCAAAACGGCCCCTCCTGTCATTCAATGCAGGTAAGCACAAACTTACCCCCGCTTCCCCTGGCGACATTCCTGAAGTACCCGAGCCTCGCGATGTCCCGGTCAGCGTCCATTGAGAAAGTTAATTGTTTGTTGCCGTCTTCGTCAAGAGAAAAGGCATAGACGGCTTCCAGTGTGATTTCCATGCCGAAAGCAGTGGTTATGAGTGATGATTCCACTCTGTCATCCCTCACGTCAATAACTCCCATTTTCCATTTTCCCGGGGTGAAGACAGTCCTGTTCATCCTGTATGAGTTGACCCGGAAGGCTTCTCCTGCTGCCGAGTCCTCGTCATAGTCATGCCAGGCTGAAAAACCGTCCTCATCCGGCCCGACGAGAGGAAAGATCCTGTATTCCCCGCCATCGTAGAGCATATATATATTGTATGGGCAGCCTTCATCGGAAAGCGTAACCTTCATTGTCAGTTCCCTGACCTTTCCGCCGTTGGATTTACCGGTGTCATTAATCCATCTGTATACTCCGTCCCAGCCTGAGAAGAGGGGGCAGAGACAGAAAAAGAAAAAGAAAGCCAGGGCGGTTATCCTGTTCTTCAGCAGCATGTTCCTCCTTTGCCGACGGAAAGGGAACATAGCACAAAGACGGCAGGAAGAAAAGAGATGACCTCACATAATTCAAAAAAATGTCAGAATGCTCCACCGAAAATGATGCTTCACTTTCAGTTCCGTGTAGACTAGAATCATCACATGAAAAGAGTTTTGCTTCTGCTTGCCGCACTGACATGCCTTCTCTCCTCATGTGTGGTCACACAGGATATGACGGCCGTGACAGGCTATTCGGGAAAATCGAAAACGACGGTCACGGTCTCCCCGTTCTTTCTTTCGGTACTTGAAGACTTCTCTTCCTTCACGGCAGGAGACGGCTTCACGATAATGGACGATGCAATGATTTCCTTTGCCGACAGGGTAAACGGATCCCCCTCATCATCTTCCGTCAGCATTGTCTCGGACGGGGAGGGAAAGAAGTATGTCATATCATTCGACTACTCCTCGCTTGTATCGCTCATGAGGGATCTCAATGAAGGAAAAGGCAACTCCCTTCTCTCCGTCACATCCTCCTCCATCTCCTTCAATCTCTCCCTCAGCAACTATCCGGAACTCAAGAGCGTGATTCCCTTCCTCTCGGACAGGAATTTCGAGGTATACGGTCCCGAATATTCCAATGGAATGACAGAGGACGAATACATGGAAATGATCTCCTTCCTTCTGGGGGAGGAAAGTCCGGATGAACTCAGAAAAAGTTCCGTCACGATCAGGATAACGGTTCCCGGGAAGATAACAGGAGTTTCCGGTGCAGTCAGAAGCGGAGAAAAAAGTGTCGTCTACACATTCCCCGTCATATCATTTCTTCTCCTCAACGAGCCGCTTTCGTTCTCGGTCACCTGGAAATAGAGATAAGAAAAGTCCCCCGGAAAGAAGGGGGACTTCAGAAAGCTTTTCACATCTTCTGTTTTGAGGGTAGCCGCCAGAAGAGGCGAAAGAAGGAGGGCTGAAACGGAATGTGGCCTTTTCCTTCCCTCTCCACCCGAAAGTGTGGCCGGGCGGGAAAAACTCATCTATCGGACTTAGGCTTACTTTGAGTAGAACTCTACGACAAGCTGGTCATTGACTTCGATCGGGATTTCCTTTCTTTCGGGAAGTCTCGAGAGCGTTCCTGTCCAGTTGTCCTGATCGACTGTCAGATAGTCAAGCTTGAAGGATCTTGCACCCTTGAAGCATGCCTCGAACTGGGCATTGGATCTCGATTTCTCCTTGAGAGAGACAACATCTCCGACCTGAATCTGGTAAGAAGGAATGTCAACCTTCTTTCCGTTGACGAGAATGTGACCGTGGCTGACAAGCTGACGGGCAAGCCTGATCGAATTTGCGAAACCCGTTCTGTATACAACGTTATCGAGTCTTCTCTCAAGAGAGATGACAAGAGCGTCACCGGTCATCATCGAAGACTTGAGAGCCTTCTCATAATAACGATGGAGCTGCT
>CAVBWE010000151.1:0-9235 GCA_963598715.1 Sphaerochaetaceae bacterium
TGCATACACTGCTCTACATGCGCCATCATGAACGGTTTCGGCGGTGCCGGTGCGTTCAGTGACGGCAAGTACAACATAACGAACGAATTCGGCGGCAATCTCCATGAATACGTGGGAAAGGACGAGGCGCTCTCCCTGATGCAGTATGTCGATCAGATAAACTGCCGCTACGGCGGAGCGAGAACGCGGCTGTATTCAACCACCGCATCCACCGCATTCAAGAGACAGTGCCTGCAGAACGGCCTGCATCTCCTGGATGCCCAGGTAAGGCATCTCGGTACCGACATAAACTATGAGGTTCTCACGAATATCTTCAATGACCTGAAAGAGAAGGTTGACTTCCACTTCAATACAAGGGCGGAAAGCATAGAAAAGACATCTGACGGCTATATCGTTCATACGGACAGGGGCGACTTCGAGGCAAGGCATCTTGTAATAAGCGTCGGCCGCAGCGGAAGCAAGTGGATGGAGAAGGTCTCGAGGGAACTCGGAATCGAAACGAGGTCCAACCGTGTCGATATAGGAGTGAGGGTGGAACTGCCGTCCCTTGTGTTCAATCACATAACCGACGAGCTCTATGAAAGCAAGATTGTCTATAAGACGGAGAAATACCAGGACAGGGTCAGGACATTCTGCATGAACCCGAGGGGAGCTGTCGTGACGGAGAATACAAACGGAATCGTAACGGTGAACGGTCACAGTTATGAAGACAAGTCCCGTCAGACGGAGAATACGAACTTCGCCCTTCTTGTTTCCAAGCACTTTACAGAGCCCTTCAATGATTCCAATTCCTATGGCGAGTCCATAGCAAGGTTGAGCAACATGCTTGGAGGAGGTGTCATAGTGCAGCGTCTGGGCGACCTCATCCGCGGTCAGAGATCGACTGAGAAGAGGATCGAGAAGGCATTCATCACTCCGACACTGAAGGCTACGGCCGGAGACCTCTCGCTTGTCATCCCAAAGAGAATCATGGACGGAATCATCGAGATGATATATGCCCTTGACAAGATTGCTCCCGGAACGGCCGGAGACGACACGCTTCTCTACGGAGTTGAGGTCAAGTTCTACAACATGGAAGTTGCCATCAACCGTAACCTCGAGACAGTGCACAGAGGGCTCTTTGTCATAGGTGACTGCTCGGGAGTAACGCATTCGCTCTCGCATGCTTCGGCAAGCGGCATCCATATTGCGCGCTACATTGCAGAGAACGAGTGAGAAAAAGGGAACCGCTGTTTCTTCCCATAGTAATTTTTTGTTTCAAGTCTTTATCAAATGAGCTCCTTTGAGGTAAATTCTACACAGAGGAGCATGATATGGGTAAAACACTCTGCTACAAGATTCTGGGTTCTCATCTTCTCAGGGGAGAACTCGGAAAGGGAAATGAAATAGAAATCAGGATAGATCAGACCCTGACGCAGGATGCAACGGGCACAATGGCCTATCTTCAGTTCGAGGCGCTGGACATTGAAAGGGTGAAGACCGAACTCAGCGTCAGCTATGTGGACCATAACACCATCCAGGTCGGATTCGAGAACTTTGATGACCACGAATATCTGAGGACCGTAGCCCAGAACAAGGGTGTTGTCTTCTCCAGGTGCGGAAACGGCATATGCCATCAGGTCCATCTTGAGCGTTTTGCCCTCCCCGGAAAGACCCTCATCGGTTCCGATTCACATACTCCGACTGCAGGTGGAGTGGGGTCCTTTGCATTCGGTGCGGGAGGACTCGACTGCGCATTGAGCATGGCCGGCGTCGGCTTCTCGATGATTTGCCCCAGAGTCGTCAACATCATCCTCAGGGGCACTCTGAGGCCGTTTGTAAGTGCAAAGGATGTCATACTCAAGGTTCTTGAACATTTCGGAGTACACGGCAATGTCAACACTGTCTTCGAATATACCGGAGAAGGAGTCAGGACGCTTTCAGTTCCGGAAAGGGCTACTATCGCAAACATGGGTGCAGAGTGCGGTGTTACTTCGTCGCTGTTTCCGTCCGATGAAGTAACCCTGGACTTCCTCAGAGCCCAGGAGAGGGCAGAAGGCTGGGTGAAGCTCGCTGCCGACGGGGACGCTGTCTATGACGACACGTACGAAATCGACCTTTCTTCCCTCGAGCCTCTTACTGCAGCCCCCCATTCTCCCGGAAACGTGATGAGTGTCAGGGAAAACGAGGGAATGAAGGTGAACCAGGTCCTCATCGGTTCCTGTACGAACTCCTCATATTATGATTTGAGGAAGGTTGCCAGGATACTCAGGGGAAAGCATGTCTCTCCGTCGGTTTCGTTCGGCGTTGCTCCGGGAAGCCGTGCCGTACTGGAGTCCATCACAAGGGACGGAACACTCCTGACTCTCATCCAGGCGGGAGCAAGGATCCTCGAGTCTGCGTGCGGGTTCTGCATAGGTAACCACCAGAGCCCCGGAACGGACGGCGTGAGCCTGAGGACAAATAACCGCAACTTCGAAGGCCGGAGCGGCACAAAGAGTGCTGACGTATATCTTGTTTCTCCCGAGACTGCCGCAGCAAGCGCCCTCACCGGTGTCTTCACGAATCCCCTGTCCCTCGACTGTGACATTTCGGATATCGATGCATCGTCTCCGATTGCAGTTGACGACTCCATGTTCATATTCCCGACATCGGAAAAGTGTGAGATAAAGCGGGGACCGAATATCGGAGCTCCTCCGTCAAATACACCTCTTCAGTCTTCTCTTCACGGCTCGGTGTGGCTCCGTGTCGGAGACAAAATCACAACTGACCATATAATGCCCGCAGGTCAGTACCTCAAGTACCGTTCGAACATCCCGAAGTACGCTTCCTTCGTTTTTCTTCCAGTCGACCCGGATTTTTCTTCCCGTGCACTTGAAAGGAAGAGTCAGGGAGAAAGCGGCTTCATAGTTGCGGGAGACTCCTATGGCCAGGGCTCGAGCAGGGAGCATGCGGCAATCTGTCCGATGTATCTCGGAGTCAGGGCTGTCGTTGCGGTCTCGATAGAGAGGATACACCAGGCAAATCTCTGCAACTTCGGTATCCTTCCGCTTCTTTTCAGGAATAAGGAGGACTATGAGCTTATTTCCCAAGGTGATGAAATTGAAATCAGGAACTGCCTGGAATCCTTGGAAAAAGGGGAGTTTACGCTTCTAGACCGGACAAAGGGCCTTGAGATACCTCTTGTTCTCTTTGCTTCCGACGTGCAGAAGGAAATGCTCAGGAAAGGCGGCAGACTCAACCAGATAAAGGAGAGTGTCAGATGATAGAGATGAAGAATCCCGTCGTTGAAATCGACGGTGATGAAATGACAAGAATAATATGGAAGATGATACGGGACGAACTTGTCCATCCCTTCATATCATTGAAAAGCGAGTACTATGACCTTGGTCTGGAAAACCGTGAGAGAACAAAGGACAGGGTTACCGCCGAGAGTGCCGAAGCCATCAGAAAATGGGGAGTCGGGGTCAAGTGCGCAACCATCACTCCCAATCAGCAGCGGATGAGCGAATACAGCCTTACGGAGAAATGGAAGAGCCCGAACGGAACTATCCGTGCCGCTCTTGACGGAACCGTTTTCCGCTCCCCCATAATCACGCCCTCAATCTCTCCTGTCGTAAAGAACTGGAAGAAGCCCATCACGATTGCCCGTCATGCATATGGTGATATCTACAGGGCAACCGAGATGCGTATCACGAAGAAAGGGAAGGCTGAACTTCTCTTTACTGCCGAAGACGGCAGCGAGACGCGAGAGACAATCTATGATTATGAATGTCCGGGTGTTCTCATGGGACAGTATAACAAGGACTCCTCAATCATAAGCTTTGCACGCTCCTGTTTCTCTTATGCCCTCTCGACTTCCCAGGACCTCTGGTTCAGCACGAAGGATACGATAAGCAAGAAATATGACGAGACCTTCAAGCTCACATTCGAAAGAATCTATGAGGAAGAATACAGGAAAGCCTTTGAAGAAAAGGGGCTTACATATTTCTACACGCTGATAGACGATGCGGTAGCACGTGTCATAAGAAGCGAGGGCGGCTTCATCTGGGCCCTCAAGAACTACGACGGAGATGTCATGAGTGACATGGTTTCCACTGCCTTCGGCTCGCTGGCCATGATGACGAGCGTCCTGGTGTCTCCTGACGGAAAGTATGAGTATGAGGCTGCGCACGGAACTGTGACAAAGCATTACTACAGGCATCTCAGGGGGGAGGAGACTTCAACAAACAGCATGGCAACCCTCTTTGCCTGGACAGGGGCACTCAGAAAGCGCGGGGAAATGGATGACATACAGGACCTGGTACTATGGGCTGACAGAATGGAGAAGGCTGCCCTCATGACGATAGAAAGGGGATACATGACAAAGGATCTGGCTTTACTCATTCCGGGCGGTGTCACGAAAGACGGCCACGAAGTAAAAGTCCTGAATACACGCGATTTTATCCTTGCCGTCAGAAAAACGTATGAGGAAACAGCCTGAGTCAGTCTCCTTGCGGAAATAATCGCCCCCTCTCAATCCTGATGTGAGGGGGTTTTTTCATGCCACAAGATTTCTCACCCATATGCGCTTTCTGACAAGTATATAGCCGAGCACACATTTTGTTATGTCCATCATCTGCACAATGAGGTAGATCCACGTGACGGAAAGGGAAGTGAAACGGCTGAGAATGAATGCGGTGGGTATGCCTACGCTCCACAGGAATGCCGAGTCAAAGACAATCGTTATCCAGACCCTGCCGCCGGAGCGGAGCGTGAAATATGTGGCGTTCTTGAAGGCAAAAAGCGGAAGGCAGACAGCCTCGGCAAGAATCAGGCAGGAAGCCGTACGGCGTACCGTATCGCTGGTATTGTATAAAAGGGGGAACAGGGGCGCGAGGCATGCCATGATAATGGCCGAGAGTGTACCGACCATGACTGAAAAGACTATGAGGCGCCGGTCCGTGTCGATGGCTTCCCCGACTTTTCCCGCCCCCAGAAGCTGTCCGATGATTATGCCTATCGAGTTCCCGACTGCCAGGAAGGAAACATTGAATATATTGAGAAGCACGGATGATATATTATAGGCTGCAACGGCGTTGAGTCCGCGCGTGGAGTAGCACTGGACAAGAAACGTCATTCCGAGTGACCACATGGTTTCATTCATGATAAGGGGGAATGCTGCCTTTATTATCGAAACAAAGTCCTTCCACGTTATATAGAGTGTTCTGTAAAGCCCTGTGAAGAATGGATATTTATCCTTTCTTGTGTGTGATACGACGACTATTATTGCTGCCTCGACGTACCTTGAAAGGACCGTTGCGATTGCAGCTCCCCTGACGCCCAGAAGCGGGAATCCGCACTTTCCGTATATGAGGAAATAGTTGAAGAGAAGGTTTGTTGCTATTGCCCAGAGGCCGGCTTTCATCGGAAGAACGGTCTCCCCGCTCTCACGAAGCGTCGAGGCATAGATCTGGGAAAGTGTATATGCGGGAAGCCCGAAAAGCATGGTATCGACATATATCTTCCCGCAGTCGAGTGTCTTCTGTATGTCTCCGCCGTCGTCCGTTCCGGTGAGGAAGAGGGAAATGAGGGTCCGCCCGTAGAAAAGGAAAATGAAGGAGCAGAGGATGGTTCCGAGATAACCCATGAGGATCTTGAAGCGTATTGTGGTTTTTATTCCCCGGTCGTCATTCTTCCCGAAATACTGTGCTCCATAGATGCCGCCGCCCGAGACTACACCGAATATCACGATTGTGAAGATGAATATGAGCTGGTTGGCAATGCTGACACCGCTCATCTGTTCAGTTCCCGTTCTCCCTACCATTATGTTGTCAAGGAGGGAGACGAAGTTCGTGAAGCCGTTCTGTATCATGATGGGGAGCGCAATCGATATGACCATCCTGTAGAAGGCCCTGTCCCCTATGTATCTGTGATTCTTCATATGGGAGAATTCTATGGAAAATGAAGGTCAAAGGGAATATGATTGAACTATGGACAAGGTAAGACTCGGAAAAACAGAAATAACGGTATGCAAAAACGGCTTCGGCGCTCTTCCCGTACAGCGTCTGACTGAGGAGGATGCGGTCTATCTTATAAGAAAGGCCTATGACAACGGAATAAGGTTCTTCGATACTGCCCGTGCCTATTCGGACAGTGAATACAAGCTCGGCAAGGCACTTTCGGGAATAAGGAAGAATGTATATGTTGCAACCAAGAGCGGTCAGGTAACCCTTGAGGGAATAAAAAAGGACTTCGAGACATCCCTTGAGATGCTGAATACCGACTATGTCGACATATATCAGTTCCATAATCCGTCCTTCTGCCCGAAGGAAGATGATGAGATATACCGCTTTGTCATGGAAGAGAAAAAAAAGGGAAGAATCCGTCATATAGGAATAACGAACCATCGTCTGAAAGTTGCAGAGGAGGCTATAGATTCCGGTCTCTATGACACCCTTCAGTTTCCGTTTTCATATCTTTCCGGCGAAGAGGAAATGAAGCTTGTTGAAAAGTGCAGGCAGAAGGACATGGGCTTCATCGCCATGAAGGGCCTTGCAGGAGGGCTTCTTAACAACAGCCGTGCCTGCTATGCATTCATGAGGCAGTTTGACAATGTTCTTCCGATCTGGGGCATACAGAGGGAAAGGGAACTTGACGAGTGGCTGAGCTTCAATTCTCATCCCGTTATGATGACACCTGAAATAAGCTCAGTCATAGAGAAGGACAGAAAAGAGCTTTCATCCCAGTTCTGCCGCGGCTGCGGCTATTGCATGCCGTGTCCCCAGGGTATAGAGATAAATCAGTGTGCGCGGATGATACAGCTTATACGCCGTTCCCCGTCAGATGATCAGCTGAGCGAGAAAGGGCAGAAGATGATGGCAAGGATCCTTGAGTGCCGTAAGTGCGGAAAGTGCGTGAAGAAATGCCCGTACTCGCTTCCGATTCCGCTTCTTCTTGAGAAGAACTACCGCGACTATATGGATATACTCGAGGGCAGAATCAGCGTCAGTGTCACAGAGGACGCAAGAAAATGAGGAAAGGTGAAAACAGAGTCTGACTTTGTCTCCCTTATTATTTATTCAGGTACACAGCCCGGGCGGATTTTACAGTTTGCCCGGGCAATTCTGAAGACTGGGCGGAAAGCAGAGTTACCACACCCGCCGACAGCACATCCTCCTTCATCGACAGTCAGACGCTTTGAAAAATACATTGCGTCTTTTCCGGCGTGACGATTATATTCACCATCAGGAAACTCCGGACAATACGGATTATGTCAGCTGTATCAGCTGTAAATGTTTCCGTTCCCGTATGCATTTACCCAAAAAAATCTCCCGCATATCTTGCGGGAGGAATTCCATACACCTGATCTCAGCTGTTCTGTGTAACAGTAAGAACGATGTTTCCGACATAGGAAGAAATCTTTTTTCCGAGAAGAGGGTTATCCTCTGTCGGAGCAACTGTAAGACCAAGAGAACCGAAGACATAGTCACCGACAACCTTTGTCTCTTCATATGTCACGACTGTAGCACTGGCCATCTTATCCGTTCCGTCTCCGTCAGAGTAGATTGTCTTTGATTCAATCGTCTTGACAGCAGCTGCACTGTTGATGACGTTTCCTTCCGAATCCGTTCCGAGTACATCCGTTCCGGCTGCAACAGTAACCTTGAAGGGGATTGTGTCAGAAACTGAAGTGTCGGTCGACTTCATGTTGCCGTTCGTTGTTATATCAAGATGACATCCGACAAATTCATAAAACTTGTAGTTAAGGTAATATGTTCCGTCCTGTGCAAAAGTCATCGTGTTTTCCGTTCTCTTGAGAACAACGTCTTCGCTTTTAATCGGATTCCAGTCAGTAACGCTATCCATGTTTGTCTTATTGATTCCGGTATAGTACTTGCTCTCTCTTTCAATGGAAAGCTTGACGTTGACCGTCTCGGTCTTCGGAAGAGTCTCGCTTGCGGCAAAAACAGGAAGTGCAACACACATGACAGCAATGAATATTAAAAACAGCTTTTTCATAACAGCCTCAATCTCTTTTTTTTATCGGGACAGTCACTGTCCCTTAATCTGACAGTAATTTAACGATATATTTAATAATCGTCTGTTAGATATCTAACATTACTTAACTTTTCTTTGATAATTATTAAATAAATTTAACAAAACAGGAAGAAAGAGGGGGAAGAGTAGTCGTAAATCATCAGATTGTTGTTAAATTCTGTTAAATTCAGTTTGCATTGATTTCATGCCTTAATATGATATCATTCTTCGGAGGCACTCCGGTCATTAAGTAATATTCGTCAATGTGCTGCAGTGAAAGGTCGCCGGAGATTTTTTAACGGGACACACATCCGGGCTCCTTATATTCAGGAACGCCAGAGTAAATCAGGGGCCGCAAATATCCTAGCTCCCCGGGACTCCTGAAAAAGCTTTATATATGTCCTGGTTCTCTCAGCTTCGTCTTGTTCTTCCTCCGCTATGAGAAAGCCTGTTTTACCTGAGACATCCTGTTTCAACCTTACGGATACTATTCTTTCCTATATTATGGAAATATCCGGTTTCTCTGGTGTTTACTTCATTTTCTTCGGACTTTGTTATCCGCTGAACTCCGATAAATCTTTGTCACGGTATTTTCACTGATCCGGGAAACCCGCTTCTGCTGATTTTGCATTTATCCGCAACGGAAATTGTCCGTATTGCCTGAAAAAGGGAAGGGGACGTCTTTATGAAAGCCAGTCATGTCACAGGAAAGGGCCGGGAAGAGACGATGAATGTGAATTCACTTCAGAATAAAGACAAAAAAAGAAGCACCTTCCGGTGCTTCCTTCTGCTTTTGAGACAGATTACACTGTGCTCTTTGCAGTAACAGTAATCGTTGCTGTATATTTTCCTGCATACTTATCCTTGAGGATTTCACTGTCTCCGGTAGAAATCGTAAGAGGAAGCGAGCAGTATCTCATCTGACCGAGCTTATCTGTTGATTCATAGTTTACAGTATATTTCGTGTTTGTATCGGAGGAAGAAAGTGAACCGCCTGCAACAGCATCCTGCTCTGTGCCTGCTGCATCCTTATCCTTTGCTCCTGTGATTGTCACTGTGTAAGGAATGTAGCTTGAAGCATCATCAGATTTATATTTTCCGTCATGCTTGAGATCTCCGCTGAGTGAAAGTGCAAGCTCAACCTTGTCATACTCATAGAAGATATATGTAAGATCGTATGATTTGACATCATCAATCTTATAGTTGTTATCCTTGTTTCTGCTCAGAGTGATTGTTT
>CAVBWE010000152.1:0-14231 GCA_963598715.1 Sphaerochaetaceae bacterium
TCTCTGGAGTATGTGTGTCCCCCGGATGAAAAACCGCCCCTTCTTTCTCTGTTGCGTCCGCCTTCTTCCGAAGAGACATTCTTCTCTTCACGCGGAAAATCATCGCGGTCGAAAGAAATTGCCTTTGCACCCTTTCTTTCCCTCTTCTTCACTTCACCTTTCGTATCGTCAAGGTTCCCGACAGAGAACCTCTCAAGTTCTTCCTTCATCTTTCCTTCTTTCCTTTCATGCCTTTTCTTTCCGTTCTTTCTGAGAATCCATACCCTGCAGCTTTTTCTTCTGTGCGAGAAGTTCGGTGCATATACGTCCCCCGTTATCTCCTGCGTTTCATACAGGCCAGACAGCGACCTGGCGTCAAACCTGAAGCCTCCGAGATTCTCGCTGAATATGACTACACCGCCGTCGGAGAGAAGAGAGTGTATCATATTAAGGTATTCTGCATAATCCCTCTGCACATCGAATGTTTCTGCTTTATGTGAATTCGAGAATGCGGGGGGATCGAATATTACGAGATCGAACTTTCTCTTCTCCTCAATGCTCTTCTCAAGAAAATGCCGGGCATCATCGGTTACCCTCTCGTATTTCCCCTCATCCAGGAAACCGTTTGCCTCAAGGTTTCTTCCGGCCCAGCCGGAGTAGACGTTCGAAAGATCCACGCTTACGACGCTCTCGGCCCCGCCGGACGCTGCATAGACAGAAAATGACCCGGTGTATGAAAAGAGATTGAGCACGCGCTGATTCAGGGCCATCTCCCTTACTGCCCTTCGTGTCTCTTCCTGGTCAAGGAAAAGTCCCGTATCAGCATATTTGAGCAGTTCGCACTCAAAGACGAGCCCGTTCTCCTTCACCGTCACGCGGCACTCTTCTCCGCTTTTCTCGTGCTGCTCACCCTTTTCGCGCTTTTTCCTCCGCACGAATACGATTTTCTTCTTCTCGACATATAGAAAACGTGAAATCACATCCTCTATTTCATTCACTTCATTCTCACGGCGTTCTTCATCCGAGTAGTCCACCACACGTGTCCATTCCCCGTAAAGGTCAACCGTCAGCGCAAGGGACTCGATATTTCTGTCATAGACCCGGGCAGTGTCGCTTCCGCTTTCCTTCATCCAGCGTCTTGCATTCAGTCCGGCTCTCTTCAGGATTTTTCCGAAATCCTTTTTTAAATAATCATCCACAAAGAGGATATTACTCAATTTGATGAAAAATAGATAGCCGTGACTGCCGGAGTTTTGTTAATATCGGAGTATGCAGCATGATGATGAAACACTTGCCTTTCTCAGGGAAAGGGAAGAAAGAATCGGAGGTCCGATCAGATTCCGCTCCTTTGCAACCTGGTTTTCCGAAATCGGGGGAGAAACAAGAGAATGGGGTGTTTTCCTCTACTCGGACGGTAAAACCCTCGCGGCAGAGGATTTCTTCCGTCCCGGACGTTTCCTCGGCTACGAGATAAAGTCGAAAAGCGAAGCTGAAAGGGAAAGGAATTATGTCAAGATGGAGATATTCCTTCCCGTCAGTCAGGTCAGTGATGTTACTCTTGTTTCCCGTTCAAGTGCGGAAAAGTCCTTAAAAACCCTAAATGATGTCAGTAAAGAATCATCACTGTTCAATAAGATATTTACGAGAAACTGTACCAGGGTGAAGGTGGGGGAGAGGGTTTTCTTCTTTGAACTTCCATCCTTCAGAGAGTTCAGGGACTTCGTAAACGCAAATAAAAAAGGAGAATGAAAATGAGCGTATTCAAGGCTTATGACATCCGCGGTGTCTGGAAGAAGGATTTCGACGAGACAACAGTATACAAGGTGGGATTCTTCCTTCCCAGCCTGCTCAGGACGGATCATGTGGTAGTAGGAAGAGATGTCAGACTGAGCTCTCCCGTCATTCATGACGAACTTGTCAGGGGAATAACCGACAGCGGCGCAGACGTATGGGATCTCGGACTCAGCTCAACGCCGATGGTCTACTTTGCAACAAACTTCCTCAAGGCTGACGCATCTGTTCAGATTACGGCCTCCCATAACCCGAGCGAGTACAACGGCCTCAAGATAAGCCGCACGGGCGCTCTTCCGGTTGGAGGAGAGACAGGACTCAAGGACCTGGAGAAGATGGTCACAGAAGGAACCGTGAAGGTCTCTTCCAGAAAGGGTGAAATCAAGGACTACTCATATGTACGGGAGGAATACATAAAATTCTTCGCTCCGTATGCAAAGGGTCTGGAAGACCTGAACCTTTCGATTGACTGCTCAAACGGAATGAGCTCGATAATCATCAAGGATGTACTCAAAAACAATAAGAACATCCATTACATCTATGATACCCTTGACGGCTCCTTCCCCAATCACGAGCCGAATCCCCTCGAAGAGGAGAACTGCCGTGCACTTGAAGAGGAAGTGAAGAAGAATCACAGCGACTGCGGCGTCATCTATGACGGAGATGCCGACAGGGTCATCTTCGTCGACGACAGGGGAGAGTGGATCCAGCCTGACTACATCACAGCCGTGCTCGG
Source organism: Sphaerochaetaceae bacterium (assembly GCA_963598715.1). Taxonomy (GTDB): domain Bacteria; phylum Spirochaetota; class Spirochaetia; order Sphaerochaetales; family Sphaerochaetaceae; genus Ornithospirochaeta. The sequence continues at coordinate 2,507 of CAVBWE010000152.1, forward strand.
CTATTACTACAAGTCAAAGGGAATGCTCGGCGCCTCCCTTGTCGATGTAAGGACAAGCAAGAGCACGACCGACTACCTCACAAGGGAAGGATGGAAGAACACCATATGGAAGGTCGGGCATGCATTTGCAAAGCTCAAGATAAGGGAAATCAACGGAGTTTTCGGCGGAGAACTTGCCGGACATTACTACTTCAGGGAATTCGGCAACTGTGACAGCGGAGTACTGGCTTCACTTCTTGTACTCAATGTCGTGAAGTCACTCAAGGAGCAGGGAAAAACCCTGTCGTCCTTCCTCAACGGCATCATCGTCTATGCAAATTCACACGAGACGAATTTCCGCCTGGAGAACAAGGACGGGGCAATCAGCGCACTCTATGACCGTTTTGCAGGGAAAGCAGAGTCCGTCATGGACTTCGACGGCTACAGAATCGAATATCCCGACTGGTGGTTCAGCGTCCGCAAGTCCAACACGGAACCGTTCCTGCGCATTGTGTGCGAGGCAAAGTCAGAGGAAATGCTCAGGGAGAAGATGGATGAAATCAGCTCGATAATCCGTTCATTCAGCTGAGAGCACTCTTTTACAAGTCCCCGGAACCTCCCGTCCCGGGGATTTTTCATCGTCCGGTGCATAAGTCAGCCGGTGCAATCATGGCAGAATGGAATTATGCAGGAATACACTATATTTCACATAAATTATTACGCTATTCCACAATAATAAAAATTTTCTTTCGGTATATTGCATTTTTTCTGATTAACTCTATCATGTTATGCAGTCAGGAGGTAATTATGGTAAATGACTATCAGTACATAATCCACAATAACGGGGACCTTTCGAAGAAGAATCAGGAAAAGGCAAAGGAGATGTTTCCTGTCCGGACTGCACGTGAAGCAAGAAAGTTTCACCGCCAGATTCCGGGATACAGAATGACCCCGCTTCTTGCACTTCCCAATCTCAGTCACATGCTCGGTGTCGGAGGAATATACATAAAGAACGAGGCAGAGAGGCTTGAGCTCAATTCCTTCAAGGTCATGGGAGGCTCCTTTGCCATCTACCGCTTCATGAAGAAGCTCCTGAATGCAGAAGACGGGGAACTCACATTCGAATATCTGACAAGCAGGGAATGCAGGGAAAAGGTCGGAGACATAGTCTTCTGTTCAGCTACTGACGGCAACCACGGACGCGGACTGGCATGGGCGTCGAAGATGCTGGGATACAGATGCAAGATATACGTGCACAGCGAAACGACACAGGCGAGAATCGATGCGATTAAAAAGTACGGCGCCGAAGTGACGGTTGTGAACGGAAACTACGATGACGCAGTAAGACAGGCTGCCGAGGACGCCGAAAAAAACGGCTGGTATGTAATTTCAGATACATCATGGCCGGGATACACCGAGATTCCGACATGGATCATGCAGGGCTATACCTCAATGCTTCTCGAGTGTCAGGAGCAGTTTGCAGGAATGGGAATCCAGAAGCCGACACATGTCATAGTCCAGGCAGGAGTCGGAGCACTTGCAGCATCCGTCGTCGGTTTCTATACTGCCCTCTTTCCGGAGGATCCGCCGCTTTTCATCGTGGTTGAACCCGATAAGGCAGCATGTGTCTATGAGTCCATCAAGGCAGGTGACGGCCTCTGCCATTCCGTCAAGGGAGATCTCGATACGATAATGGCGGGACTGGCATGCGGAGACCCGTCTCCGATTGCCTTCGACATACTGAAGAACAATGCCGACATCTTCATCAAGGTTCCGGACTACATCGCAGCACGCGGCATGAGGATACTTTCCTGCCCGCTCAAGGGCGATCCCTTTGCAATAAGCGGTGAAAGCGGAGCAGTTCCTCTCGGATGTCTCTATTCACTTCTCACCGAAAACGAGGACGAGGATCTCAGGAAAGCGCTGAAAATCAACGAGGACTCCCTTATCTTCATGGTAAACACCGAGGGAAATACCGACCCGATGCACTTCCGTCAGATAATATGGGACGGCCGCAACCCCGTACCCAAGGAGTTCAAGACCAGGAAATGAAGAAGAGAGCACAGGGATATTCCCTTGTTCCTTCCGTATAAATCAGACAGAGGGTGTTGCTTCAGCCGGTTTCCGGCTTTTGCAGCACCCCCTTTTGAAATTGCTTTCCGCCGTCTTTTCAGAAGCGTCTTATGGCCCTTATTGCTCCGGCGGCATTCTCTCTTGAATAGCGGCTGAAAGAGACGTGGCCGTAATCCAGGGCAGAAGGCATGTCAAGAACCCATGAGGTAAGGGTGTCGCATTCATTGCTTGTGTAGTAGCATGCGTGAGGGTCCAGGTCCAGGATATCCCTATGGAGGAACATCAGCTCGGCTTCATCCTCGGACGGCAGGAACCATCCGGAAAATCCGTCATCCGTCATATATGAGGAAACAGCTTTTGCCGCATACTCCCCCATCGTGGTCCTGTCCTTTCTGATGACGGTTTTATCACCCATCCGGGAAGTGAGCATATCCGTATTCTCCTTTCCCTTCCCGATCGCCTTATTCTCTTTCCTGTCCGTCCCGCACGTACTCTTCGAATCCCTTCCCTTCTCTGCCAGTCCTGCATTGTAGCCGAAGCAGAGTCTTGTCGTGAAATCGCCTGAGTCCGCCTCAAGATATTTCCATCCGTCCCTGACATAATCGGAATTGACGAAAAAGATGACTCCGCCGGCGGGCCCGGTGTCCCCAACCCTGTAATTGTATTCCTGAAGATCGAAGGTAAGGGTATCACTTGTGCCGATATAAGAGAACTTCTGGCGGACTGACGCACTCAGCGGGGCACCTTCGGCATTATATGCATAGAGGGTATAGGTAAGCTCCGTACTTGCCGGAACGCTGATGGGAGTGGAAGCAAGATTCCCCTTGTCTATGCTGAAGCTTCTTAATCCGTTTTCCCCATAGGAGATTATAAGGACATAGTAAGACAGACGCTCGGGAGCCCTTTTCACGCTGAGTTTTATCTCCGCACTTCCCCTGAGGGAAAGAGACGACAGGGCAACGGTGTTTCTCAGAACCGTCACATCTGAGAAGGATGAACTGAGATATGTTCCTTCATCATTCACGCCCGAGACGGCCACCGTCCACTTCCCGACAGGAACCTTTTCAATCGTCATTGTCTTTTCCGTCGTCTTTCTGACGATTTTCTCTCCGTCTTCATCCGTCATTTCCACAATGTATGAAGTGATGCCTTCAACACCGTCGACATCTGCGTAAGTCAACTCGACCGTCCCCGTAAGAGACGTACCTTCACCGTCACAGGCGATAAAAACCGCACACAGCAGAAGAGCAGTGATTATCTTCAGATATTTCTTCATGATCCGTCCTCCATTTGTCCTGTGCCCGACAGAACCCCTGAATGAAACAGGAAAAGGAAAGGAAGGTTACATGAACGACGATCCTTCCGGATGCATCTTCTTCCCTTTCTTCCTACGCTCTCAAGGGTATTACAAATGTTCCTTCGTGTCAGTATGGCTTTATCGTATGGAGGCATCTCTGATTCTTATAAAGTCAGAAAAGGAAAGGACAAGCGCCCGTCACTCACTGCTCTGCACAGCTGTACTGCAACGCCGGCATCCCTTTTTCCGGCTGAGCATTCCTTCCGGCCATTGACGGTCCATATCGCAATATCTGTGTTTCCCTTTCCAGGCACCTGAAGCGCAGAATCAGGCTTTTTTCTTATTTTTCCGTATCTCTATTGACACTCAACTCGCTTTTGCTCTAAAGTTCACTTGTTCGTAAGGACATTCTCCGGTAGCTCAGTCGGTAGAGCAGGTGGCTGTTAACCACCCTGTCGGGGGTTCAAATCCCTCCCGGGGAGTTTTTTTATGTAATCTTCCTTTCAGGCCGCCTTCGACAGGACGGCTTTTTTTTTGCTCTTCACAAAAACGGGACAAAGATTTAAATTCAGTGTGGAAGCAGACATGAAGAAAGAAAACGGAACAACCCTGGACATGACAAGCGGAAGCATTTTTCCGCTTCTTGTTGCATTCATGCTGCCGATTCTCTTCGGCCAGGTCTTCCAGCAGCTCTACAACACTTTCGACACCTGGTGCGTCGGCAACTACGTCGGAAAGGTCAGCTTCTCCGCCGTCGGAACCATCGGCTCCATCACCAATATGCTCATAAGTTTTGCTACCGGCTTCTCCACGGGAGCGAGTGTCGTCATTTCGCAATACTTCGGGGCAGGTGAAAACGAAAAGGTTTCACGCGCCGTACATACATTCGTTGTATTCATCGTGATTCTCGGTCTCATCATGACTGCATGCGGAATCGCACTCGTACCTTTCTTCATAAGAATAGTCGGAGCACCCGAAGAAGTTGCGGCAGAGCAGAAGATATACCTCACGATTTATCTTGGGGGCCTTATGGGGCTCATGATCTACAATATGGGCTCCAGCATCTTCCGTGCAGTCGGAAATTCCCGTCTGCCGTTCATCTTTCTTGTAGTTTCCGCAGTGATGAACATAGTGCTTGACCTTGTATTTGTCATCTGCTTTCACTGGGGCACGGCGGGAGTGGCCTGGGCAACGATAATATCGGAAGCGGTTTCGGCTGTGCTGGTCACCCTCTCCCTGATAAGAACCCCGGGGCCGGTGAGAATATCGGGAAGAAAGCTCTGTCTTGACTGGAGCATACTCCTCCAGATCATAAAAATCGGTCTGCCTTCAGCCGTGCAGATGGCAGTGACTTCATTTTCTAACGTTTTCGTCCAGTCCTACATAAATGCATTCGGAACGGATGTGATGGGTGGCTGGACGGCCTACCACAAGGTTGACCAGCTCCTTCTTCTGCCTCTTCAGTCACTGGGTCTTACCTCCATGACGTTCGTCGGACAGAACATAGGGGCACACAAGATAAGGCGGGCACGGAGAGGCGCAAACTCAGCCGAGCTGCTGGCACTTCTCGTGACGCTCATACTCGTTTTCCCTGTTGTGATGTTTGCTCCGCTCATCGTTGAATTCTTCATAAGCCGTGAAGAGACCGCAGTAATCGAATACGGCACTCTCTTTCTTAGAACCCTTAGCCCATTCTATCTCTTCTGTACCTTCAACCAGGTCTACGGAAGTGCACTCAGGGGGGCGGGAAAGAGTCAGGTACCGATGATTGTCATGCTCTTCTCCTTCGTTTTTGCCCGCCAGGTCTATCTGTACGTAATGAAGAACTTCATCTCCAATACGATACTCCCCATTGCCATGGGCTATCCGTTCGGCTGGATTTTATGCAGTACACTTCTGACAATCTCATTCTTCACATATTTTTCACGCCTGATGAAAAGGAACGCTGATCTTCCAGGCGCTGACGGAAGAGGACAATAAGAAGGATGGCGATGAACGGAAAAGCGGAGTACGAGAGAAAGAGTGTATTGTAGCCCCACTTCTCGATGACCGCCCCTCCGATGAGAGAAGCCAGAAGCTGAGGAAAATTTGTCATCACCGCCCAATAGACCGACATGGCTGAGTCATACCGCGAAGGTTCCACGTGACGCGTTATGTAGGCCGTTGCGGCAACATGGCACGCACCGAATGTGAGAGAATGAAGAGTCTGGGCAAACGCAAAGACCGTAATGGACGGAATGAGATAAAGAAGAAGCCTCACCGTAAGGCCCAGGGCCGAAAGAAACAGAAGAAAGAGCGGCGTCACCCTGTTCCTTCTGAGAAGAGAGCCGAAGATGATCATGGCAAGGAACTCTGAAAATGCACCGAGTGCAATGAAAGATGGAAAGATGTGCCCGAGCTTCAGTGTCTCCGTCATATAGGAAGCGAGAAACTTGTCGATGACGCACTGGGCAAAGCGCGTGAATGCAACGATGACCATGAAGATGTAGAAGTTCCTGTCAAATGAAAACAGGGAAAAAACGGCCTTTTTCTCATTCCTCTCCCCTGCTTCGCTTCTTTCGCCCTGGATGAGCACTGTCAGTATATAGACAAGGGAAAGCGACAGAAAACATGTGAGAATGGACCTGTTGTCCGCTTCATCGGGAAAGCCCGTAAATGAAAAGATGAGAAGGGCAAGCATATAGCCGAAAGTACCGAAGGAACGAATCGTGCCGTACTCTGAATTCCTGTCTCCGAGAAAACGGTTGATGAAGCCGTCTGAAAGGGGGTTGATCGACCAGAAGAAGGCCTCAAGCATAAAGGAAGAAAAGATGACAGCGGGAACACTCCTGAGAAGAAAGAACGGAAGAGCACACACAGCACTCATGACTGCAGAAAGGAGAATGAACGGCTTTGTGCGGCCGCACCTCTCCGAGAATGACGAGATGACGAGAGGACCGACTATTGCAGCAGCCTGTCCTGCTGCCATCACAAGACCGACCAGGGAATGGGAATAACCCTTGTTGCGCAGCGAAATCTGAACATACGGAGAATAGGCGCCGATGACGACCTGTGTCATGACAGCAAGGAGAAAGCATCTGAACATAATGCGATTATCTGTCAAATGCCTTTTTCTGTGAATATAAAACAGAGGCCCGCGTATTGCGGGCCACAGGAAAATCAGAGGGAATATGAAACACCCAGCGTCACCTGGAAATCCTTAAGATTCTTTCCCTTTGTATTGGCGACGTTATCCACGAAAAGCCAGTCCACGACACCATAGACAGCAAGGGACTGAAGAATATTGTACTCCCCGCTCAGGGAAAGGATGGTACTCTTCTCGACTCCATGCGTTCTCAATATGGTATCTGTTGCAACATCATAGTCTTCAGGATCGAAGGGATTGAACGTAGTGGGTGTCGTCACATCGGGAGCATTGGAATATGACCCCTCATACTGTCCCCACCGGCTTGTACTCGACATCGAGCCGTGCATCATGTACATCATCTCGAATCCGATTTTCCATGAAGACGGGACAGCATAGTTGATCTTTCCGTCAAAGAGAATCGTATCGTTACCGTATGTATAGGTTACAAACTTGCTCTGCACCGTCATTCTGTCACAGGAGATGATCCTGAGCTTTGCATCATAACCGTAACCGGAAGCCTTATCGGGGTCGGTATACTCATAATGCTGCCCCCTTATATAGAGGAACGGATCTGTGCGGGCAAATTCAAGACTGCCGTAAAGAATTCCGGTTCCGGCACTCATTGCGCCCTTTGCGCCTGCAAGAATACCGAACGCCGACGGATTGACCCTTCCCTCTCCGGGACCGCTGAACTCGTCAACTGCAGCCTGTGCATACAGGTTTACCCCGTTTACGGGTGTATAGTTGAGTTCAAAGACGAGCAGCGAGTTTGCGTTTCTTGCAACATACTCGTTATGCATGAAGCCGAAGGGATTAATCTGGAAAAGCGAGAACTGCTGGTCCTTCGTAGACCAGAACATGCAGGCTTCATTGATTACAAGTCCGACCTTGTCCCACAGAAGATTGAATTCAAGACGGTGCGTCACCAGGGCCTTCCAGCCGTCGAGACTTGCAAACTGGTTTGACGCGTCAGAGTCAATTCCCGGGTAGAATGCAAAAAGAAGCGAATACTTGAATGCATTGTGATAGGTCGTGGCCTTCATGAATGTCTGCTTGGGGAATGACTGCGAAAGCATGAGGTTTCCCGTTTCACCGCTGCCCCAGCTGAGTCTGTCGCGTCCTGCCATTATGTTCCAGTTGCTGCCGCCTGCAGAAACGAGTGCCTTGTACGGGAACGTCCAGTCAAAATCCGCAAAGTTATTGCCGTTCGACGGTTTCGAGAACCACATTGCATTGAGAAGAGGTATGTTGATGTTGAATGCGTTGCCGTAGAGGGCATTATTGGCGGATCCGACATCATAGCCGTAGTTATGTCCCAGTGTCAGCTCGAAGTAACCGTAGAAACTGTTTCCCGGCCAGGTTTCACAGCTGAGGTTCAGAAAGGGCCTGCGTGATGTAAAGCCATGGAACCACAGATTCTCGTCACGTACGTTTGCGGTATCTGTATGGATATATGCCTCAAGAGCTGCATCAAGATTGAACGACGATGCAAAATTGTCATCATAGACCGTCTTCGGTTCGGATACCACCATGCTCTCTATCTGGTCATAGAGTTTCCTTGCAGCATCGGAGAGGGAGTCGCGGCTGATTCTTTCAAGCATGATCGTCATCTCGTCTTCCGTCCAGGGGCCCGATGACGAGGGTAATCTCTTTCCCGCAAGGATATAGAGCGTTTCCATTGCCTTGTAGACTCCGCTGTCGACGGATATGACCCTTTGTCCGTTTGTATATGCAGGAAGGGCTGCAAGCACCGCCAGCATCAGGACCATGATAATCGTGACTGTTTTCTTCATTTATTGTCTCCGGCTTAGAATTATAGCATTAAAAATCAAAGTCACCACAATTTATTGCCCAATTTCTCCTTTCTTTGCCGTACAATCGGGTAAAGGATTCATCTGATGAAAAAAGCATACGTATTTCTTGCCCTTCTGTTCATTCTTGTCATTTCCCTCGGTGCTTACAGCAATGCGGTGATATACAGCCTGGATGACCCCATCTATCGTGATATGGACGAGCTGTACAGCCTGGCGTCTCTGAGCCGTCCTTCAACAAACAGACCCTGGTCGTCAGCGGAAGCGGAAATGATTCTGAGCCGCGTTGACAGGGACTGTCTTTCCCGTCGCGGAATGCTTCTCTATGACAGAATACTCTCTTCAATCAGAAAATCCTCAAGATGGAACGGCGACGGCTTCGGATTCAACGCAGTGCTCGAAACGGCAATAGAAGGCTATGCGCATACAAACAGCACGGGCTTCAGGACGGAAAGCGACTGGAACAGGGGATATGACGAAAGGCGATCCTTTCTGCGCCTGAATCTTGACTTCACGGTAAATGACAATTTCTACACGGCATGTGACCTCCACTATCGTCACAACAGGGCAGACAGGGAGGATGAATTCACGCACTATTCCACAGAGGAAGGAGGTCGCCTGAGCAGGGACAGCTATGTCGGGACGTACCATATGAATGACAGCATGTACTTCGTTTCATCCTCCCGTTTTTTCAGGGAGAACATCATGACGAACGTCTTCTTTGACGCAAGGCATTATTCCTTCCAGTGGCCTCGACGCGCTGTCTTCTCGGCTGGAGGAAAAAACTGGAATGCCCAGATAAGCCGGTCAAAGCTCAGCCTCGGCAATTCGAGAACGGGTAACCTCCTTGTGGATGACCACACATTCTCAGACCATCTGAGGCTCTCGTTCTTCTCTCCGTCATTCAAGTATGACGGCATTCTTCTCTTTCTCAATTCATCCGTAAGCCCCATTGAGGAAATGACGGACGAAGCGCGGATCTTCATGATTCATACCCTCCATTTCCGGCCGATGGACAGACTCTCCTTCACACTCAGCGAAAATGTAATGTACAAGTACAGGGTGCTGGACTTCTACTACATGAATCCCTCATTCATCTACCACAACCTCAACATGCGCGAGATGTTCAATGCCCTTGCATATATCGACCTCAACTTCCTGATTGCACACGGTCTTGAAGCATATGCGCAGATTGTGATTGACCAGGTTCAGGCACCCTATGAAGATGATTCCCAGTCCAATGCATACGGCATAATGGGAGGACTCGAATACAGGAGAAGCTTCAGAAACGGAAGCATGCTTCTCTATGCCGAATACACCATGACGACACCGATGCTGTACAGAAGGGACAAAGTGGATTTCATAAGGGCAACAAGGTACAACGCGGTAGATGCACAGACATACTTTGTCGTGTTTTTCGACTACATAGGATTCCCTTACGGCGGGGACTGCAGGATTCTGGAACTCTCGGCCAGCTACACATCCGATGATGCGTGGAGCGCTGAGCTTCTCTGCCGTTTCGGTCAGAAGGGAGAGGTGAACATCTTCAAGAGCCACAACACGGAAGGAAACAATGACGGAGCGCCGAACATCAAGGGCGCAACTCCTTCGGGGGATGTGACGAAATACTTTTCGGTCATCTCCCTCAAATCGCGTTTCGATTTCGGAAGGTTCATTTCCTGGCCGGGTCTCATGATTGAAACCGAGACTGACTGGATAGGAAGATTCAATTACACAAAGAGCACGGGTGAAACCTCAGGCTTTCAGAATGATCTCCAGCTTTCCGTCTCCATGGTACTCAGCATATGAAGAGAACTGCATCCCCCAAAAGGAGGATGCAGAAGAAACATAAAAAAGAATTGCTCAGGAGGCAGGAAATATGCCTCGTCAGGAAAAAAAGAGACGCCCTGTCCCCCTCCGGATTCAGGCGTCTGATTCTTCCCCCAGAAAAGATTGTAATTGAAGAGTACAGCCAGACTATTGGATTTACAACAGAAAACCTCATCCTGAAAGTAACCCTTTGCCGTTTCTTATCCGAAGGGAAGGAACAGTGTTTTCTGTTCTTCGCGCGTAAAAACGGGGGAAGACGATATTCCTTCTTCCCCCGGTTTTCCCGTCCGTGAACTTCAGATCACATGGAGGGCATCCGTATCTATGGAGAGATAACACTCCTCACCTGTTCTGTAGACCTTTCTGTTCTTCGGGTTATGGTCTTCAAGTTTTACGAGAGTACCGCCGACCATCACATGATAGTTCTGATATGACCCCATGAAGCATGAGACGACGACACGGCACCTTATCGTACCTTCATCTGCAAGTTTGGCAGCTTCCGGTCTCAATACGGCGGTGTACATCCCGCCCTTCTTCATGCCGTCCTTCTTCGGAACGGGAAGGCGGAATGACTCGAATGAGAGCACCCCGTAGCCGCCGTCATCACCGATGTAGTCGCCACGGAGAAAGTTCGCCTCTCCGATGAAGTCTGCAACGAACTCGTCAACAGGGTGATAGTAGATTTCCTCAGGCGTTCCCATCTGGGCCACGACACCCCTGTTCATTATTATGATCTTATCGGATATGGCCATTGCCTCACTCTGATCGTGTGTGACATATATGGCCGTAATTCCGACTTCCTGCTGTATGCGCCTGATTTCCGTCCTCATCTGCACCCTCAGCTTCGCATCAAGGTTTGACAGAGGCTCATCGAAGAGAAGCACCGAAGGCTCAATGACAAGCGCACGCGCAAGGGCAACCCTCTGCTGCTGGCCTCCCGAGAGCTGGTTGGTCATTCTCTCCTCCATTCCGGAAAGTTCCACAAGGTCAAGAATCTTCAATACCTTCTTCCTTATGATGTCCTTCGGGACCTTCCTTATCCTCAGGCCGTATGCAACGTTGTCGAAGATATTGTAATGGGGAAGCAGTGCATAGCTCTGGAAGACCATGGCAGTATCACGCTTATTGGGAGTAAGGGCATTGATAGGCTCCCCTCCAAGATAGATTTCTCCTTCGTCCGGGCTTTCGAAGCCGGCAATCATTCTCAGCGTCGTCGTCTTGCCGCAGCCTGACGGTCCGAGAAGCGTAACGAACGAACCCGGCTCGATTTCCAGCGATGTATCCTTGACGGCATAGAAGTTCTTCCCTGTCTTGGGGTCCTTGTAAATCTTTGATATGTGTGAGAGCGTAACGCCCTTCTTGATCTTTTCTTCCATTATTCAGCCTCCTTGAGCTTTCTGCTGGTTCCGAAGTGTCCCATGAAGAGATTCATCAGGAGAACCGAGCCGTAGGTGATTATGATTAGGATGGTTGCAAAGGCACATGCAAGTCCGTACGAACCCTTCTCTGCAAATTCGTTGATCTGAACCGTAATGAGAAGGTACTGCGGCGTAACGAGCAGGATGATTGCCGAGATTGCCGTGATGCTTCTGACAAACGCTGTCACAA
>CAVBWE010000153.1:0-2522 GCA_963598715.1 Sphaerochaetaceae bacterium
CTCAATGATGAGAGCACGCGGTGCACAGGTGACGGACATCGTTGTTCTTGTGGTTGCCGCTAATGACGGTGTCATGCCTCAGACAAGGGAGGCAATCGACCATGCCAAGGCTGCAAATGTTCCGATCATCGTCGCAATCAACAAGTGCGACCTTCCTGAAGCCAATCCGGACAGGGTCAAGCAGCAGCTTTCAGACCTCGGCCTCATGCCTGAGGACTGGGGCGGTCAGACACTCTATGCGGAGATTTCTGCCCTCAAGAAGCTCGGAATCGACGATCTGCTCGATACCATCCTTCTCCAGGCTGAAATGCTTGAACTCAGGGCCAATCCGAACTGCAGGGCATCCGGAAAGGTTCTCGAAAGCAAGATCGACCCCGGCCGCGGTACGGTTGCTACGGTAATCATCGAGAAGGGTACACTTCATCAGGGTGACTACTACGTTGCCGGAATATACTCGGGGCGTGTCAGGGCCATGTTCGATGACAAGGGCGTGAAGATTCAGTCTGCAGGTCCTTCAACTCCCGTGGAAATCATAGGACTGAGCAACATTCCGTCGGCAGGTGATCCCTTCCAGGTTACCGAAGATGAGAAGACTGCACGTTCGATTGCCGCAAAGCGTCAGGAACTCGAAAGAATGGGTGAGGGCAATGCAAGAAGCAAGGTAACACTGGAGAACTTCAACGAGAAGATCAGGGAAGGAGCAGTGACCGACTTCAACGTTGTCATCAAGGGTGATGTGCAGGGTTCCGTCGAGGCTCTGACGGGTGTACTGGAAAAACTCAGTACAGACGAGATAAAACTCAATGTCATACGTGCTTCGGCCGGTGCCATCATCGAAAGCGACATCTCTCTTGCTTCGGCATCGAATGCAATAGTCATAGGCTTCAACGTGCGTCCGACTCCGCGTGCACAGGCTCTTGCGAACGAGGAGAAGGTTGAAATCAAGAAGTACAACATCATCTATGACGTTGTGGATGACGTCAAGGCTGCAATGGAAGGACTTCTTGCTCCTGATACCAGGGAAGTTGATATCGGAAAGGTTGAGGTCAGGGAAACATTCAGGGTGCCGAAGGTCGGCCTGATTGCTGGATGTATGGTCACGGAAGGAAAGGTCAAGCGTTCTGCACTTGTCAGGGTTATCCGTGATTCAATCCAGATCAACAGGGATATGGTCAGGATTTCCTCACTCAAGAGGTTCAAGGATGATGCAAAGGAAGTCCAGGAAGGATTCGAGTGCGGTATCGGACTCGAGAACTGGCAGGACCTCATGGTTGGAGATATCCTTGAGATAGTCGAAACCGAAGAAGTGAAGAGGACACTGGAATTCAATGAGTGAGTTCAGTCAGACAAGGCTCGAGACGAAAATACTTGAGGCAGTGGGTTCCCTCATCGTCTCGGGACAGATAAAGAATCATAATCTTTCTTCTCTTGTTTCGCTTACGAGAATAGATCTTTCGCCTGATAACAGTCAGGCGAGGATTTATGTATCGTATCTTGCGGACAATTCCACGCTTGAGAAGTCCGTGAAGGCCCTCAACCAGGCATCGGCATTCATCCAGGCCCGGCTTTCGCGTCTTTTAAGGACAAAGAAGACTCCTGTACTGACGTTCGTGAAGGACACATCCTATATAGAGGGTGATGAGCTCAACAGATTCATTGATTCACTGAATATAGAAAAAACTGATGAGTAACCTCTTTAGAATACTCCTCTGTGACAAGGAGGAGGACATAACCTCCTTTTCGTCACTGGGAAAATACAGGAAGGAATACAGAGGCGTTAAGGTAGGGCACGCAGGAACACTGGACAGGTTCGCCTCCGGTCTGATGATCGTGATGATCGGAGGGGCTACCAGACTCAATCCCGTCTTTTCGGAATTCGGAAAGAGATATACTGCCGTCGTCGAATTCGGATGTGAAACTGACACTCTCGACAGGGAGGGAAGGGTTACGGCCGAAACTTCCCGCATCCCCACAGAGAAGGAAATCCGGGAGATTCTTCCCTCGTTCCTGGGAAAACAGAAGCAGAAGCCGCCTGTGTATTCGGCAATTCATGTGAACGGAAAGAGGGCATACAGGGAGGCAATGAAGGGAAGGGAAGTGGATATACCTGAAAGGGATATCTGCATTTACGCGATTTCTCTTCTTTCCTGGGACGGAAAGAGGGCGACAATTGACTGCAGCGTCAGCAAGGGCACCTATATCCGTTCCCTCGGGCGCGACATAGCCTTGCGTCTCGGGAGCCTAGCGCATCTTGTATCGCTACGCCGTACGGAAGTAGGCCCGTTTTCGCTTTCCGATATTTCCCTTTCCACCGAAGAGCTCATCGAAAAGACCGGGCTTTTCGGAGAATTGCATTTCTCTTCCGGACACAGAAAGGAAATCGATAACGGGACAATCAGGAAGGAATGGATAGTGAGGGCTGTAAACCCCGATAGAAAGTATGCAGCGATGTACATTGACGGCGATCTCTATGCCTATGTTGAAAACGGCGGAAAAATCAGTGTGCTTTCACGCCTCGGGGA
>CAVBWE010000154.1:0-8182 GCA_963598715.1 Sphaerochaetaceae bacterium
CATAGATACATGTGTATATGAGTATGAGAAGAAAGAAATTGAACATCAGACCTTCTCCTTTTCAACCTTGCCCAGAAGCCCCTCGGGCTTGAGAAGGAGGATTATAATGAGAACTGCAAAGGCAATCGTATCCTTGAAGCCCTGCGGAATGCCCAGAAGTGCAACTCCGAAGGTCTCGAGAAGCCCCAGCAGGAAGCCGCCGAGCATTGCACCCGTAATATTTCCGATTCCTCCGACGACTGCCGCGACGAAGGCCTTGAGGCCGACCATGGTTCCCATCGTTGCATAGACCTTGTAGTCGAGGGATATCAGGATACCGCCGCATGCTGCAAGGGCGCTTCCGATACCGAATGTAAGGCTAATGATCATGTCGGAATTTATACCCATGAGCTTCGCAGTCTCGCCGTCGAGGGATGTCGCCCTCATCGCCTTTCCCATCTTCGTCCTGTCAACAAAGAGCTTGAGGGCAACCATCATCACGACAGCAACCACCAGGACGAGGATCTGATGGGGAGTGATGACGACGCCGGCAATATTCACCGCACTGTTGTCAAAGGGATACTCGAACTTTCTCGAGTGTGTTCCGAAGAGCCATGCCGCTCCGTTGGAGAGGATGAAGGACACTCCGATTGCAGAAAGAAGGGGAGCAAGCCTCGAGCCGTTTCTCAGGGGCTTGTAGGCTATCTTCTCGATAGCCATTCCCAGAAGGGCACAGAAAGCCATGCTCACGACCATTGCAATGAAGAACGCGATGAGCCACCACGCTCCCATGGGTGTGCTGCCGCGCAGGGCGTCAAAGACGAACAGCCCGACATATGCCCCCACCATTAGGATATCGCCATGGGCGAAGTTGATGAACTTTAGAATACCATAGACCATGGTGTACCCGAGCGCTATGAGCGCATAGATTCCTCCCAGGGTCAGGCCGTTCATGAGATGCTGGAAAAACGTACTGACAGATCCCATCATAGACCTCCGAAACTTTTCTCTCTTATAACACTTATTGACGGAAAAAGCACCGTCCGGCGGTGCTTCTTCCCTTCAGGGTTCACTTACCCCGCTTATTTGACCTCAACGACCTTTCCGTCGACAACCTGGAATGCTCCGACATAGACAGGTGTCTTTCCGTCAACCCTGTAGATTCCCTGATAAGCCACAAGGTCACCCACTTCGTCAAAATTGATGACGCCGTTGACACCTACGAAGTCCTTGACTTCCTTCATGCCGTTCCTGATTGCACTTCTGTCGGTACCGGTCTTTGAGATAACGGAGAAGAGGATATATGCAGCATCATAGGAGTTGGTTGCAAAGCTGTCCGGAGCAACCGAGTACTTTGCCGCATATGCATTCTTGAAATCCTGGGCAGCAGAGCTCTCCTCAACCTTTGCGGAAGCAGTGTATACGACACCGTCAGTATAGTCTCCTGCAAGGTCATAGATCTCTTCATTGAGGAATCCGTCACATGAGAGGAAAGGCTTGTTGACCTGAAGCTGTGCAGCCTGCTCGAGAATCTGAGCCATCTCAGCGGTGTAGTCCGGGATATAGATTGCCTCGGCATCGGTGTTCTTGAGCTTTGTCAGCTGTGTCTTGAAATCCTTGTCACCGACCATGAATGTCTCGGTTGCAACAACTTTTCCGCCTTCTTCCTCAAAGCTTTTGGTCATGCTCTCGTAGAGTCCCTGGCTGTAGTCGTTCTTTGCATAGAGTACTGCAAGCTTCTTATAACCGAGAACCTGTGCCCAGTACTTGCCTGCAACGACACCCTGAAGACCGTCAGAAGGTGTAGTCCTGTAGATGCAGTCTCCGATAGCCGTTATATCCTTATGGGATGCAGAGGGAGTTATGGTTACGATTCCCAGTTCCTGGGCAACCGGTGCAACGGCAAATGTCTCACCTGTGAGGACGGATCCGACGATCGCACATACCTTATCGGTTGAATTGAGCTTCTCGAGGGCAGCAAGAGCCTTGTTCGCATCACCTTCGCTGTCTTCAGCGAAAAGCTTTATCTGAGCTCCGTTGATTCCGCCCTTTGCATTCTGTTCCTCAATTGCCATTTCAACAGCCTGCTTGCACAGTGTTCCGTAGTTTGCGTAGTCACCTGTGAGAGGTCCGATAAAACCGATTCTGACTTCATTGGCTGCACTTTCACTGCTTCCGCCTGCAAAACAGACTGCTGCGGTTAAAGCGACCATCATTACAGCAAGAAACTTCTTCATAATCAATAGACTCCTGATTCTGATTTAAAATCTTGTCAGCAATATACAGTTTTCTGTATTTTTATTCAATTAATTTTCAAACGTTTTTGACACTTTTTGTCTTTTTTCTTAAGAGTGACAGTTTATCTGCTTATAAAGAAAGAATTTACTATCTTGAAATTTTACATTTCCATTTAAACTGTCGGAAACATACTATAACAATATTGCACATCAGACAACAGAAGGTGAAGGAAAATCCGTAAAAGCGCCGGGGAAGACACTCTGCCTTTTTTATTATATGATGCACCCACATATGAAAAGCGCATTGTCAAGAGTGCAGACGCTCCACCGTATCGGGCTTGTGCTGTCACGGCTCTTCTGTTTCATGAGCATGATTCTTCTCTTCATCTCGTTCATTGCCGCCGGGATACTCACATTCAGTCTCGGGGACGGGGATCTGAGCATGAGGATAAACGGATTTCTTGAAGCGAGAAACTCGAATGCAGGGAATGCTGCAGCTGCCTTTGCAGCCCTTTTTCTGATTTCTCTCGGAGAGATTTTCCTCTCAAGGTACGCTTCTTCCTATTTCCGGGCCGAACTCGATGCTGGAACTCCCTTTGAAAAGGAAAGTGCCTCCAGGCTCATGAAGCTCGGTTTCCTGACAATTCTCGTTTCGCTTCTTACACGGCTTGTCATGGCTCTTCTGTACCGCATTGTCTTCCCTGCAGAGCTTTCCGTTCCTCTTTCCGCCACATTCCTGAACGGTTCGCTCCCGCTCGGCATCATGTTTCTGATAATATCGCTCCTCTGCCGCTACGGTTCGGAAATTCAGGGGCGGAAGGAAGGACAGATATGACCGACTGGATTCTTTCTCTTGAAAAGCCCCTGATGATCTTCTTTCAGTCGGTAAGGCTTCCCCTTCTTTCAAAGCTCGGTGAAATTATCACGATTCTCGGAGAGACCACGGTTGCCACTGCACTTGTATTCTTCATCTACTTCTGCGTTGACAAGAAAGCGGGCTATGCCGCTTCACTTGTCACGATGAGTGCCCATGTCGTGACGAATACGGTCAAGATAATATTGCGTATCCCGCGGCCATGGGTGAAGTATCCTGAGGAGATAGTGCCTCTGAGGAAAAGCACTGCCACCGGCTATTCCTTTCCGTCCGGGCACTCGACAAACGCCGGTGCGGTATACGGCTCCGTCATGCGCCTCTACGGAAAAAGGAAGGGCATAAGGGTCCTGTGCATCCTTCTTTTCATCCTGATTCCGCTCTCCAGGCTTTATCTCGGAGTACACTGGCCGCTGGATGTGGCAGCAGGGCTTCTCATAGGAATGGCCGCATCGTCCTTTCTTGAAAGGTTCATATCCCTTTATGACAACCGCGACCTGTTCAGGAAAGCCGTCATCATCATAGTTCCCGTTTTCTATATATTGGCCATTGCGGATGCCGTACTCATTGACACAAAAGTCCTTGACAAGGTTCTCTACAAGGATATTTCTGATACGTTCACGGCCCTGTCGGCACTGTTGCTTTCCGGCTACATCGAATCGGAACATGTCGCATTCAGGAACCAGAAAACACTTGTCGGAAGGCTGCTGTGCTTTTTCGCGGGCTTTCTCTCGGCATATGCCCTTACCCTTTTCTGGACAGCAAGGATTTCTTCCTTCCACTGTCTTATCAAGGTCTTCAGCCTCTCCTTCATGATTTTCTATCTGATGGTTCTCTATCCTCTTCTTCTCATAAGGCTCGGCCTCATGGAAAAAGAGGAAAGCTAGAGGGTTACCGGCTTCAGCTTCTCCGGGTAGCGGTGCTTCTCTCCCTTTTTGTAGATGCGCGAGAAAAAGCGCGAAGAGAGCCCGTCATCAAGAAGCGCATCTCCGCAGAGTCTCTGAAAGAGGCGGCCGCAGACAACAGCATCCTCAAGTGCATTGTGTGCGTTGTATGACCATCCGAGCTCTTCTGCAAGCGCAGTCAGACGATAGCTGTCCCTCCCCTTCCAGAGCTTACGGGAGAGTGAAAGCGTGCAGTAATAGTCATACTGCGGGCACTCAAGTCCCCAGGACGAGAGCGTGTGCGACAGAACTCCCATGTCAAACTGTGCATTATGGGCCACAAGAGGGCGCGAGCCTATGAAGGATGAGATGGCGCACCAGAGCTCATTGAAGGAAGGGCTTGAGATGATGTCGGAAGATGAAAGATGATGGACTGCCGTACATACGGGATCAAAGCGGAGAACGGGCGGCCGGATAAGCGAATAGTAAGTGTCCCTCACTTCGCCTTCACAGTCGAAAAGCACAAGGCCGATCGAGCATGCGGAGTCACGGAGAACCGATGCGGTCTCGAAATCTATTGCAACATACTCCATTATCTTTTACCGCCTGCCGCTACAAAGACCGGGCCTTCTGCATTGAAGATGACAGGCTTGCCGGAGCCCGGGATGAAATATGCTTCTCCACGCCCGGCAAGGACCGTTTTTCCTTCCCTCTCCATCGATGAAGGCGAAAGGAAAAATGCTATTGAAGCCCTGTCAAGCACCACACAGGCTTTTCTTCTCACGAGGATCAGCGTAAATGATTCCGACGGCGTTACATAATAGATGGCACCGTCCTTTTCCTCCGTCTGCACTTTTCCGGCATGGGACGGAAAGAAGTGCATGATCCTCCCCAGTTCATCAACGTCCACCCTCTTTTTCGTCAGTCCTCCCCTGAGGACATTGTCTGACGCACTCATGAGTTCGATGCCGTTTCCCCTGACATATGCGTGCAGAGTACCGGGTTCCAGATAGAGGGCCTCAAAGGGCGAAAGATGAACGACATTCATGAGAAGGGGAAAGAGGGAGCCTATGTCCATGGGATATTTCAGGAGCGTCTCACGTATGATGTCTTCCCTTGTGAGAAACGGCTTCAGGGATATGTTTTCTCCCCCCGTGACATGTTCCGCCAGTTCTGAAAGAATTTCACGTCTTGTCCCTTCGTCACAGGCATGGAGGCCGTAAAAAAGACTTCTTATTCCGGAAAAGTCCGAAAGATACCTTTCATATGAATGAGGAATGAAGGAGCATAGAGCGTCTTTGATTTCCGCTTCGTCCCGGAAGCCCGAGAGCGCAGTGACGGGAGTGACGGCTGAGAGTATCTCGGCCTTTTCGTTGTCGTCCGTGTAGTTGACACTTCTTCCTTCTTCCCTCGCCTTTCTTTCACGCCTCCATCCCTCCTCGGCCATTTTCCTTGTCGGATGGCACTGAAGGGAAAGGGGGGAAGCGATGCTCAATACCTTGAAGAGAAACGGAAGGCTGCATCCGGCTTTCACGGACAGCTTTTCGCCTTCATCATCTTCTGCTTCCCCCGACGGGTGGGTCCCCATCCAGTATTCGGCACGGGGCCTGCCGTCTGCGCTCAGGGAAAGAAGGTCACTCAGATAATCCTCCGTCCCCCAGTCATAGTTCTTTATAACACCATGAATCCTGAAAATATCCATACCGCCATGATAATCACCGTTGAAATAAAAGTCAGTAACATACCTCCCGGACTGTCTTTTCTCCCGATGAAAGGACTTCATAAACCCGGATGCCCGTTACGCCGTGACCTTACAACCGGAAAGACGATAATCCTTGCAAATGGTTTCCCGGGAGGTCATAATCACAGAAGTAGGAATTATACGTAATGAAGAAAACCCTTACAGTACTGACAATGATATTGCTTGCCGCAATTCTTGTCGTCTCATGTGAAATCGATACGGGAAGCAGTGCGGCGATGCATACCGTCACACTCAGGTATGATGAAAAAACAAGCGAAAGCTTCAAGGTTCCTGACGGCGAAAAGTTTGCCCTGCCTGAAAGCCAGGGAGATAAGACGGTCGCAAGCTATAAGGAAGGCGAAACGACATATACGGCAGGAGAGAGAATAACCGTTAAAAAAGACATGAATCTCACTGCCGTCTTCAAGACAGAGCCCGCCCCGGTCGTAAAGACGTACTGTACACTCGTCGTCATATCAAAGGATACGGTTGTCGAGACAAAGTCCGTCGAGAAGAATACTGAATACACTCTTCCTCAGGCACCGCAGGGAACGGGATTCAACGGCTGGAAGGTTGGAGATGATACAAATCTCAAGAAAGCCGGAGAGAAGATCAAGATTACAGCAGATACAACAGTGAAGGCAGACTGGACTGCAGAGCCCTCACCTGTCTACTACTCTCTTATCGTCATTTCAAAGGAAAATGTCATTGACGCAAAATATGTGGTATCCGGTACGAAATACACTCTTCCGGCTATCAATGAAACAGGTTTCAGGGCGTGGAGTGTAAACGGAACAGAAACTGCTGTTGGAACAGTAATTGAAATAACATCAAATACAACGGTAAAGGCTGTCTTTGAAAAAGAGACTCCCGTAACGTACTATGCAGTCAGCATTCTCAGTAAGGACACTCTCGTAAAGAGCGAGGCTGTAGCGGGTAATTCGCAGTACACTCTTCCGGAAAAACCTGCGGGAAGCGGAACATTCGGGGGCTGGCTTGTCGGAGAATCTGCAAAGCCTCAGGATCCCGGAACAGCAATCACCATAAACACTGATACGGTTATCAGGGCAAAGTGGAGTTATACTGTAACATTCAGTACAGCAGACGGTTCTATTGTCAACACACAGACTGTGGAAGACGGAAGTAAAGCATCAAAGCCGGATTCCGACCCGACAAGATACGGCTACACATTTGAAAGATGGTCTCTCAGCGAAAACGGAGAAATAGCCTTTGATTTTGACAGAATGAAAATTACGGAAGATACAACTCTCTATGCCGTATGGAAGGACAAGAACTTCACGGTTACATTCGTCGTCAATCCAGGAGATACCGGCTCATTCGATGTACAGACCGTCAAGGAAGGAGCAAAAGCAGAAAAACCGAAAACCGATCCCAAAATTGAGAAAAAAGTCTTTGACTACTGGTCACTGAACGACCCTTCGGGAGAGTCAACGGAAACTCCTAAAAAGTATGACTTCAATACGGCGGTAGAATCCGAGATAACTCTCTATGCCGTCTTCCGCGATTATGCTGTAGGCGATACAGGTCCTGCAGGCGGCGTCATATTCTATATTGCAACCGACACTCAGCAAAAAGATTTCGGATGGAAATATCTTGAGGCTGCAGCTGAAGATTGCAAAACAAGTGAGATATGGGGAGGAGTTTCAAGTACGACAGGAACCGAGACAGAAATAGGAAAAGGAAAGAGCAATACAGAAATATTAAAAAGTAATGGAATAGATAATTACGCTGCAGCCAAGGCATGTATCGCTTACAGTACAACAGTAGACGATCTTACATATAAAGACTGGTTCCTGCCAAGCAAGGATGAGCTCCATGAACTTTATAAAGCGAAAGGATACTTACCTGAAGCAGTGGCTCAAACACTGAGCGGAGGCACTTTCTGGTCGAGTTCGGAGAGCAGCGATGTCGGTGCATATGCAGAGAACTTCAGCGACGGCACGCAACAAGGCTACAATCGTAGCCAGTGTAATTACCATGTGCGAGCCATCAGATCCTTTAACTGATTCTGCATTGACCTTTCAACCCTCTGCTACGGCGGAGGGCTTTTCTCCGGGTCATCTTCGAAGTGTCTTTCGCCGTGTTCACCGGGACCCGGGATCAGAGAGGAAGAGAAAGAACAGCGAAGATTTTTCTGCCGGGAACCGTGAGCAAGGAGAGGGTGACTATGAAAGCTCCGAGAAGCAGCATCATGACAGAAGAAATGCAGCAGAGAACCGGAGAAGGATATATCCTCAGAGCGTCAAGCCCGGCCTCATAGAGATGCTCCTGCTCTTGACCGGACAAAGTAAACGGCATCCCGGACTCAAAACAGAAGCATGAGGGATTTATCTTTGCCGATGCTCTTCCATTCTTTTCAAGTTTGAGTTAATCTTCTGCTGTAAGAGACACTCCTGCGGTGTTAGCACAGTGGTAGTGCACCGGCTTCCCAAGCCGAGTACGAGGGTCC
>CAVBWE010000155.1:0-18476 GCA_963598715.1 Sphaerochaetaceae bacterium
TTCCTGAGGCGTCCGGTATATACAACCATTCCCTTGGGAGTTCCCCAGAATGCGTACTTGGGCTGAGGGAACGTATCCTCCGGTGAATACTGAACGGGCTGGGACGGAGTCGACGGCAGGTCCGTTTCCTCCCTGAAGTCAGCCCATGCCTTTATGATGTCCTCACATTCCACATCCTTCTCCAGGTCAAGCCATACAGTCTCAAGATGACCGAACATGACGGGAACACGGACCGTGAATGCATACACAACAGGGTCAATCGAGAGAATCTTCCTGATTTCCTTGTCTATCTTTTCTTCCTCACCCTTTATGAACGGGATGCAGTTATCGGTTATGTCAAAGGACGAGAGCCCGGGGTAACCTGCGCCGGAGACACTCTGATAGCTGTTGACGGTAATCGTCTTTATGCCGAATTTCCTCAGCGGTGCAAGTGCCATTGCAAGGCCTGTCGTGACACAGTTTGCATTCGTCACGCAGAATCCCGTCTGCGGATAACCCTGTTCACGGATGAGGTCAAGCTGCTCAACGTTGGTCTCCGGAATGAGAATCGGTACATCCGAATCGTAGCGCATTGCGGCGGCATTGCTGAAAACATAGAAACCGTTTGCCCTGAGCTGGGGCTCGGCCTCCCTTGCAACCTCCGCAGGAAGAGCAGAAAAGACAATCTTCACACCTTCTTCAAGCATGGCATCATGGCTGAATTCCCTTATTGTCATATCCTGTATCTGAGAAGGCATCTCGAAAGGCATGACCCAGTGTGCGGTTTCAGAGTACTTCATCCCCACCCTGGCTGCAGAAGCAGTCACATAGCTGAGTTCAAACCACGGATGATCCGAAAGCATCCACATAAAAACCTGTCCGACAGCGCCTGTTGCGCCGAGAACTGCGACCTTGATCTTCCTGTTGTCCACCGATCTTCATCTCCCTGAGAAAAAAATTAACTAACTATATAAAACTGAAAGGGAAAGAACAATACCTCCGGCATTAAATTGCATAAATTCTTCCGGATTCGTTATCATGATAACACAATCATTTAACTCATGGATGCATAACAAGATAACACATCAAAACACCTGACGGGGAAAGAAGGGGACAGACGCGCCCGGATTGTTGCCACGAAAGGACGAATCTGTTAGACTGTCAAATTGTGGTGGTATGGCTTTTTCAGGCCTTCCGCTTTATAATAGGCTTTCCTCAAGGAGTGACAATGGCTACTAAGAAAGAAAATCTTGTTCCGGGAGCGGGTTGCATCTCATGTGCACACAACAAGAACATAAACCTTTACAGGGACATGTACAAGAAATCCACAGAGAAGATTGCATCTCATGCAGAGGAGGGTGCTGAGTTTCTGAGAAATCTCATGACGAATTCTCCTGCCCGTACTGAATGCAGATTCTACAACAGTGATGACGGACTGCTCTGTGAATACTTTGTCGAGCGCGATTATGACAGAACGGGTTCGTGTCCGGATTATCTTGCAGTCAGGTTCGAGAAGGCTCCCGTCTCGCGTACACACTCCGCTTCCGATGAGGAGAGGGAAAGTGCAGACGGTGAGATCAGGGAAGTCGACGAGGAAGGAGAGATGCTCCAGGAAAACGAAGACGACGAACCGATTGAAATCATCGACGACGACAACTACGACGAAAACTGAAGATACAGTCAGGATTGTGAGGACTTCTCCGGAAGTCCTCTTTTCTTTTGCTTGCCTTTCGGACGGCGTGCCTTATGATGAAGCAAGGGGGACGGCAATCAGGGGAAGAAGGAACAGATGGGAGATAGTGCCGGTCAGGAAAAGTTCATCCAGCAGCCATATCAGGCGGGCTCTCATGTACATAACCAGAAACTACAGGGAACCCCTTTCGGAGCGGGAGATTGCAGAACGCCTCTCGATTACTCCCGAATACTTCTCCGCTCTTTTCCGGCATGAAACGGGAATGACATTCACTTCATACTGCAATGCACTCAGAATCAACAGGAGTGTCTTCTATCTCAGGTGTACTGACTACAGCGTGAAGCGGATTGCACATGAGGTGGGATTCAATACTCCCTCCTATTTCATAAGGCTCTTCTCCTTATCGGCGGGAATGACTCCGCTTGCCTACAGGCTCAGTCAAGTGAATAAATCTCTATAACGTCCACAAAGCCCAGCGATTCGAGTGCCTCGACGATTTCAACAGAGTTGTTCGATGTCATTGAAATGACTGAAGACGAGAGAATCAGGTCGTTTTCATGATTCTTTACAAGGCTTATGTTCTTGAGAAGAAGTCCCTTCTCCTCAATCTTCACCTTCGCCTCCTCTATCGTTATGCCGGCCTTTGTGAGGTTTATCTGCACCGAGCCGTTATTGCTGTTGAACGTCCTGTGCTCTCCGCGGTGAACGATGAGCTGTATAAGAATGATGAGTCCGGTACACGACACTCCAAGGACATAGAGGCCTGAGCCTATCGTGAGTCCGATTCCGACTGTCGCCCAGAGACCGGCCGCCGTCGTGACACCGACGATATTGTCCTTCTTGACAAAGATTACGCCGGCTCCTAGAAATCCTATTGCCTGCACGACCCCCGCAGCCACACGGGAGGCATCCACCTGGACTGACGAAAGATATACGACATCCATGAAGGCGTACTTGGAAATGACCATCATCAGCGAAGCAGCCAAAGCAACCAGCATATGGGTTCTCAGTCCGGCACTCTTGAGTCTTCTCTCCCTCTCCCAGCCTATGAACATACCGCAGAGGGAAGCCATGAGGACACGCAGGACAAACTCCGCCTGCAACAAGTTGGTAACCGTGAACTCAGCCATAATCCAGCTCCTTTTCGTCAGAGGTTTATTTTATTGCTGTAAAGGAGTTCGTCAAGCAGAATATGAATAATCACTCAAAAAGCATGCCCACTATTACCAGTGTTAATCCTGCTATAATCCAGAGTAATGAATCCGCCTTTTTTCCGTTGCGCAATACATCCGGAAGGAGCTCCATGAAGAGTATGTAGATTACCATGCCCAGAGCAAGAGACGTGAGCACTTCAAAGACGCCGGACATTCCCGCACTGCCGAGAGCCGTCATCAGCAGACCGCCGAAAAACGTCGATAGTCCTGATATGAGAATGACGGCGGCTTTCTTTCCCCCCGTCTCCCCCTTGACCGTGGAATAGATCAGCATTCCCATCGGAAGATTGTGCAGTGCAACCGAAAGCGAAAGTATGATTCCGGCTTTCGGGGATTCCGATGCTATCGAGAAGACGCTCATGCCCTCGACCGTGTTGTGTGCAGCCACTGCGAGAGCCGACATCAGGCCTATATGGGCAAGATTGCCTTCCCTCGTCTTTTCCTTTCCTTCATGTTCAGGAACGAAGCCGTCCAGAAGGAGAAGCGAGAAGAACCCGAGCGCAGTAATCAGGATAACATGCACGGCATGCATGTTCTTTTCCCTGACTGACAGTATGATCTCCGGAATGATATCGAACACGGCAACACCCAGCATCGCCCCGAAGGCAAGCGGAACGCTTATCCTCTCGATTCTCTCGCGGTCGGTTCTTGCCGAAGCAAGAAGCATCCCCAGAAAAAACGCCGCACTGAGAAGTGCCGTCAGAAAGAGTGCCATTCATTTCTCCTTTTTCAGGCATGAGGGGCACTTTCCCATCATCACGCTCTGAACGCAGTCACCGTAACCGTATTTTTCCTCAATAATGTTCTCTATCGCGCGTGTCGTCTTCTCATCCATATGGACTGTCCTGCCGCAGAGAGAGCACCTGAGGTGCATGTGCCTTGCACATACCGCACTGTCGGAAAGCTGATAGAAGGCTGCACGCCGCCTCGAAACACCTACCCGCATTATCCTGCCGTCCTCCTCAAGTGAATCCACAACCCTGTAGACGGAACTCTTCGGAATGTCCGGAAGAGCCGTAAGGATGTCTGCAGTTGAAAAGGATGACTCTGCGTTTTCCCCGAAGAGGGAAAGTATTCTCCGTCTTGCCTCCGTACTGTAATGCATGAAAATGAGAATAATTCCCGTCTTGAGCGGTGTCAAGCCGCCCGAGCCTGAAGAAAAGCGGAAGTGCGGTTTTACCCTTTTCCATATTCTGGTCTATACTGTTCATGTGATTCTATATTTTTCCGGAACAGGCAACAGCAGATACACGGCAGAACGACTCGGCGCAATTCTTAAGGATGAACTCTTTTCGATAAATGATGCGCTGAAGAAAGGGATAAGGGGAAACCTGAGGGTAAACGGGCGCCTCGTGATTGTCACGCCGACCTATTGCTGGCGCATTCCCCGCATCGTCAGCAGCTGGATCATGAAAAGCTCATTCTGCGGTACGGAAGACGTTTATTTCGTGATGACATGCGGCGACACGATATGCAATGCGGCAGAATACAACAGAAAACTCTCACGAAAGAAAGGCTTCGTGTACCGCGGGACGGTGAAGCTCATCATGCCGGAGAACTACATAGCCCTCTTTGATTCTCCGTCTCCTGAAGAGGCAAGGAGGATAGTGGCCACGGCAGAGAAGAGGATTGAGAAAATTGCATCCGTCATTGAAAAGAACGGAGAATTCAGGGACGGGAGCGTCACACTCCGGAAAAGAGTGCTGAGCGGCCCCGTCAATCCCCTCTTTTACCGCTTCATTGTAAAGGCCGCTCCCTTCAGGGCAGGAAAGAACTGTCCGGGATGCGGCAGATGTGCCGCCGTCTGTCCGATGGGGAATATCACAATCGGGGACACCGGGCCGGTATGGGGCAGAAAGTGCACACATTGCATGGCGTGCATATCGTACTGTCCGGAGAAGTGCATTGAATACGGAAGAAAGAGCATCGGGAAAACAAGATATACAATCGAAACCGTAAAAAAGGAAGGCAGCATATGATCGGAGCAATTATCGGCGATATCGCAGGCTCGAGATTCGAGTTCGACAATTACAGGAAGAAAGACTTTGAGCTGTTCAGCAGGGAATGTTCCTGCACGGACGATTCAGTCATGACGGTGGCAGTTGCAGAAGCTCTGCTCGAAAGCGATGGAGATTACTCCCGTCTCGGGGAAAAAACCGTGGAATGCATGAGAAGCATCGGAGTACACTACCCCGACTGCGGCTACGGCGGTTCGTTCTACAAATTCATATTCGGCAATAATGCGAAACCGTATGGAAGCTACGGTAACGGTGCGGCCATGAGAGTCAGCGCAGTTTCCTACTGTGCCTCCTCCCTCGAAGAAGTGAAGCTCCTTTCCCGTCTTGTAACCGAAGTAAGCCACAATCACCCTGAAGGCCTCAAAGGGGCGGAGTGTACGGCAGTCTGCGGCTATATGGCAATGCACGGAAGTACAAAGGATGAAATCCGCTCATACGTCACAGAAAATTACTATCCCCTCGATTTCACAATCAACTCGATAAGAAGAAGCTATCGCTTCAACGAAACGTGTCAGGGCACTGTTCCCCAGGCGATAGAGGCCTTTCTCGAATCGTCGTCATTCGAGGACGCCATCCGCACTGCAGTCTCAGTCGGAGGGGACAGCGACACTCTTGCAGCCATCACCGGAGGCATTGCAGAGCCCTTCTACGGTGTGCCGCTGACAATGCGCGCGGTCGTGAAGAGGAACTACCTCGACAGGCGCCTTCTGAAGATTCTGGAAAAATTCGAGGAGAAGTACCCGCCAAGGACACTGGTTATGTGAGATCGCGCTTTTCTTATTGACCGCTGACCGCATCTCCGGCCCGGCGGGGACAGGCTCAAAGCGGAATGATTTTTCGCCTCTACACACAAAAAACACCTTGAGGAAGTTGATAATTTATTTCAGAGGATTATCTTATAGCATATGAACTACACCAGTAACAGTCCGTTTAACGGCCGTAACGGAGCAGATGAACTTTCCGTCACACTTATAGTGACGGCAGTTCTGCTTCTGATTGCCTGTCCGATATTCACATCCGGCTATCTTTCATACATTCTCATTGCCCTCGCCCTTTTTCTTCTTGCCCTGGCTCTGTGGAGAAGCTTCTCGCGGAACGTGGCAAAACGCCGGGAGGAAAACTGGAACTTCGTCAGATTCTTCCGGGGAAAGACTGAAGAAGAGAAGAAAGCGGAAAGGGAAAGACGGCAGAAGCGTAAGGAAAACGAGAAGATTTATGCATACTTCACATGTCCCAGATGCAGAAAGGAGCTGCGGGTACCCCGCGGAAAGGGCAAAATCAGGATCAAATGCCCGGGCTGTTCGAATGAATTCATAAGGAGGACATGATCATGTTCGGTTATATAGTTCTCTCCTCCAGGGCATCGAAGGAGGACAAGGAGACATACAGGGAGTGTTATTGCGGACTCTGTCATGTTCTCGGAAAGAAATATGGAAGAGCCGGAATGATGAGTCTCTCGTATGACATGACTTTCCTCGCGCTTCTTCTGAGTGACATATCGTCTGATGAGAAAACCATTGCGGCAGAGCGCTGTGCGGTGCATCCGGTAAAGAAACACAGATACTTTACGACTGAAGCGATGAATTACTCTGCAGACATGCAGATTCTTCTGTCCTATTACTCATCCCTGGACTCCATAAAAGACGACGGGAAGGGAAAAAGGAAGGCAGAAAGCCTTGCTCCGTTCATTCCGTCTCTTGAAGAAAAATATCCGCGGGCAGCTTCCGTCCTGAAGACCAACCTCGAAAAGATCGACGGCTACGAAAAGAGGAACGAGAAAGACCCGGAGAAGACTTCCCTGCTCTTCGGAGGAATCCTGGGAGAAGTCTTCACACCCGACGAGAACGCATTCTTCTCCTCCGACCTCTATCTTCTGGGCGTAAGCATCGGAAAGTTCATCTACCTCCTCGACGGATGGGATGACAGGGAGAGGGACCGGAAGAAAGGGGCTTACAACCCGTTTGATGAGAAAACCGGTGAAGAAGAGATACGCTCACTTCTCATGGATGCGGCAGCATCGGCTTCCGCCTCGGCTTCAAGGCTTCCCATCAGCGAATATACTTCTATAATAGACGATATTCTCTACAGGGGAATGTGGACCAGATTCGAAAGAGGCAGGAAGCGATGAACGACCCGTATTCAGTTTTGGGATTATCCAGCTCCGCAAGCATTGAGGAAGTCAAGAAGGCATACAAGAGGCTTGCAAAGAAGTATCATCCGGATGTTGCCGGCAATGACGAGAATGCAGCAAGAAAGATGCAGGAAATCAATGCAGCCTATGATGCAATAATAAACGGGCATTCCTACTCGGACACATCAGGTTCCGGCCCGTTCGGCTCTTCATACAGTTCATACGGCTCATACTCATCCGGCTCCGCCGAATCAAATGAGATGAGGGCTGCAGCATCTTACATCAACGCCCACCGTTTCCGTGAGGCACTTCATGTACTCTCGACAGTCAGGACGGAAGACAGGAACGGACGATGGTATTACTATTCGAGCGTGGCGAAATACTATTCCGGTGACACTTCAGGAGCACTTGGCGATATCGCGGAAGCGGTGAAAAGGGAGCCTCAGAATATGGAGTATTCGGCATTTCTCGAGCGACTGCGCCACGGCAGGTCCTTCTACAGCGAAAGACGGACGAGCTACCCCTCATCAGACGGCTTCCTCTCATGCTGTCTGCCGCTCTTCATCATGAACCTCTTCTGTCCCGGCTACTTCTGTATCTGCTGAAGGAGCTCTAAAAGAGCGTTCTGCTGGGGTTTGAGGATCCGCGATATGTACTCGGCTGAAGACTCGAGTTTCACGGGTATTCTTTCAAGAAGTATGTCCTCATAAACCGTAACTATTCCGGATATCGAATAATCGAGTATGACGATAAGCATGGTTTTTCTCTCCCCTGTGAAATCAGGAGGGAGAGAGGAAAGAATCTTTGTTATCGCACTGTGCCTGGCATCGCTCAGAACATCATAGAATCTGTCAGACTGCAGGAGCTTTGCATAATAGGAAGGATTCTTCTTGAGGAAGGAAGTAACCGGATTCAGGAATTTCTCCGGCGACATCAGAATGCCGAAGGTGTCACAGGAAGAGAGGATTGAAGCCATCTCATCCACAACCCCCTCAGATATGCTTCTCAGAACCTCCGACGTGTTGGGATAGTGGGCATAGAACGTACCGCGGTTTATGTCAGCACGCTTCACGATATCGGTAATGCTGATTTTCTCGAAAGGTTTTTCAATCATGAGTGACAGAAGAGCTTCCTTTATCATCGTCCGACTCCGCAGTGCACTCCTGTACTCCGCCTTTTTCCTTTCCGTCTTCTCCATGGCGCCCCTCCTCCGGACAGAATCAAACAGACTCATACATTTTTCAGATTAAGCTCCGGACTTCTGTTTTTCAAGAAAAATCCGGTCTGGACAGGGCATATTCAACGGCCTGGCTGAATCCGTCATCATCAACGGAGGAAGTCACCCAGCCCGCATGGCTTTTCACTTCATCGTCTGCATTCCCCATTGCGATGCCGAGCCCCGCAGCAGAGAGCATCTCGATGTCGTTCGCCCCATCCCCGAGGGCAACGGAGTACTTCATGTCCTCGCCCAGGGCCTTCATCATGACACCGATTCCCGTTCCCTTGTTGAGCCCTTTCATGCATATTTCCGCCATATCTGACTGCGGAAGCCCCACCGTGTTGTCTACAACCAGGAAGTCCTGCCCCAGCTCCCGGCGTACTTCATCCATTCTGTGATCGGGAGAGAAGAAGAGGAACTTGCATACGGGAGGCAGCGCCGACAGGGAAAAATCATCTGTCACTATAAGATTCGGAACATCGATAACGCGGCCGAATGCCTTTTTCATCCCTGAAATGAAGAAGTCCAGGCTATCGTCCGTCAGAAGCGTTCCCTTATCACTCTGGACCATGAAGAGACACCCCTTTCTCCCCGCATAATCGAGAAGAAATGCATTCTCTTCCCCCGTCATTCTCCTTGCAGAGATGACGCTGTCACCCAGGACGACGGTTGCGCCGTTTGAGTAGACTCCGCCGTCGAACTTTATTGCCGAGAGTCTCGGATCCACCTCAGCGGGACTGCGGCCCGTTGAAAGAAAGAAGCGGTGCCCCGCTCTTCCGGCCTTTTCAATTGCCAGAAGCGTACTGTCGGGAATCCCCTTTC
Source organism: Sphaerochaetaceae bacterium (assembly GCA_963598715.1). GTDB lineage: Bacteria > Spirochaetota > Spirochaetia > Sphaerochaetales > Sphaerochaetaceae > Ornithospirochaeta. The sequence goes on from CAVBWE010000155.1 coordinate 9,077, forward strand.
CGAAAGGCAGGAGCGTTCCGTCTATATCACAGAAGAAATTCAGGTGCATGAGTGAATTCTAGAACAGAAGGACGAGAGCGTAAATACCACGGGGGAAATGAGGTAAGTGTTGTGAAAACAACAGGATAATCATATCGGAATATCAAACCGGAATTTCCCGTTCGCTCCTATTGACGAAAAAAAGAGACTTGTCTATATTCTCCGTTAGTTAGCAAAAACTAACCAAAGGACTGATAATTATGCTCCCACTTTTTCTAGCAAGACCGGAAGAGGAAAACTCAATCAAGAAGGTTTCAGGCAGCCCTGAAGTGAAACGTCATCTCGAAGATATGGGATTCTCCGTCGGTTCGTTTGTCACCGTGGTATCCAACAACAGCGGCAACGTAATAGTAAAGGTAAAGGAATCAAGAGTGGCGATCAGCGAAGAGATGGCCATGAAGATATATGTGTAATGAGGAATCAGAAATATGAAGACACTCAAGGAAGTTAAGGTTGGCGAAAAGGCCATCATCAGGAAGCTCGGCGGCGAAGGTGCCGTCAAGAGAAGAATCATGGACATGGGACTGACCAAGGGTACCGAAGTCTATGTAAGAAAGGTTGCACCGCTGGGTGACCCGATTGAACTGACTGTGAGGGGTTATGAGCTCTCACTGAGAAAGGCTGATGCCGATCTGATAGAAGTAGAATAAGGAGTCTGATTAATATGAGTATCAAGATTGCACTTGCCGGCAACCCGAATGCAGGTAAGACCACGCTCTTCAATGCACTTACAGGATCCAACCAGTTCGTGGGAAACTGGCCGGGAGTCACTGTAGAGAAGAAGGAAGGCAAGCTCAGGAAGAACACTGACATCGTCGTGACTGACCTTCCGGGTATCTATTCACTTTCACCCTACACGCTCGAGGAAGTCGTCGCGAGGGATTATCTCAAGAATGAGAAGCCGGATGTCATCCTCAACATAGTGGATGCAACGAACCTCGAAAGGAACCTCTATCTCACGACACAGCTTATCGAACTCGGAATTCCGATGGTTGTCGCACTGAACATGATCGATGTCGTGAGAAAATCCGGCGACAAAATCAATGTAAAGGAACTTGAAAGGGAACTCGGCGTTCCCGTCATCGAGATAAGCGCCCTCAGAGGTGACGGTGTCGATGCCCTTACGGACAAGTGCGTAAATGCCGCTTCCCTCTCACGCCCCGTTCCTCCCCACATCTACTCGGGAGCTACAGAGCACACACTGGCACACATCGAGGAGGCTGCACTTCACAATCTTCCCGAAAGCGAGCAGCGCTGGTACGCAATAAAGATCTTCGAGAGGGATACAAAGGCGTATGGCAGTCTCAATATCGATGCCGCAACACTGAACCATATCGAAGAGGACATACGGAATGCAGAGAAGGAAATGGATGATGATGCTGAATCGATCATCACGAACGAACGCTATGTTTTCATCGCATCCCTCATAAAGAACTGCTACACAAAGAAGAAGCACGGCCTCTCGACATCAGACAAGATCGACAGGATCGTCACCAACAGATGGCTTGCCCTCCCGATTTTTGCCCTCGTGATGTGGCTCGTCTATTACATCTCTGTAACAACCGTCGGCGGCTGGGCTACAGACTGGGCCAATGACGGTGTGTTCGGTGACGGATGGCACCTCTTCGGAATCGGAAGCTCCGAATACAATGAAGATGCGGAGAAGTACTCTTCGGCAGACGTTGTCCTCTCGGCATTCGCTGATGAAAAGGGCATCGAAATCGAAGAATATTCACCGGAAAAGGTTGCTTCAATAGTGAATGCTTCCTCGTCAAAGGATGTTGTCACATATGAAGTGGAAGATGAGGAGACCCTGGCACAGGAAGAGGAGAGCGCAACATACGAAGATCTTCTCACAAGCGCCCAGAGCATGAAGGAAGTCAACTACACGGAGCCTGATCCTGCATCCTACGGCGTCTGGATTCCCGGCGTTCCTGCAATCATCGGATCACTTCTGGACAGGATAAACTGCGCAGAATGGCTAAGAGGCCTCATACTTGATGGTATCGTGGCAGGTGTCGGTGCAGTTCTCGGCTTTGTGCCTCAGATCTTCGTCCTCTTCATCTTCCTGGCATTCCTCGAAGGCTGCGGATACATGGCAAGAATAGCATTCGTCATGGACAGGATCTTCCGCAAGTTCGGTCTTTCCGGTAAATCATTCATACCTATCCTCATCGGAACAGGCTGCGGCATTCCCGGAATCATGGCCTCACGTACAATCGAGAACGAGAAGGACAGAAGGATGACAATCATGACGACGACGTTCATCCCGTGCGGCGCAAAGCTTCCGTTCATCGCAATGGTTGCAGGTGCTGTCTTCGGCGGTGCAAGCTGGGTTGCTCCGTCAGCTTACTTCCTCGGAATGTTCGCCATCATCTCATCCGGTATAATCCTCAAGAAGACGAAGCTCTTCGAAGGCGACCCCGCTCCGTTTGTAATGGAACTTCCGGCTTATCACCTTCCGACAGTGGGTTCGATACTGAGATCGATGTGGGAAAGAGGCTGGTCATTCATCAAGAAGGCCGGAACAATCATCCTCCTCTCCACAATCTTCATCTGGTTCACGACATACTTCGGCTTTGCTCCTGACGGATTCAGAATGCTCGGCGACGAAGAAATCGAGTACTCGATACTTGCAAGAATCGGCTCGGTATTTGCATGGATATTTGCACCTCTCGGATGGGGAAACTGGCAGGCAGCAGTTGCTTCAATCACCGGACTCGTTGCAAAGGAGAACATTGTCGGAACACTCGGAATCCTCTATGGTGCTTCAGGCAACGTTTATGCCTCAATAGGCGCAGCATTCACATCGGTGACGGGATTCTCATTCCTTGCATTCAACCTTCTCTGTGCTCCGTGCTTTGCAGCAATGGGTGCCATCAGAAGGGAGATGAACAGCCGGAAGTGGACTTGGGCTGCAATCGGATGGGAATGCGGTTTCGCATACTGCGTGGCTTTTGTAGTGACACAGGTAGGCAACATGTTCACCGGTAACGGTAATGTACTTCTTTTCATCCTCGCCGTTCTTGTCCTGGCGCTCTACATCTATGAGCTCTTCTTCAAAAAGGCATCCGATAAGAAGGTAAAGGCATGAATGCCGGCACATTCCTTGTTCTCGTAATCCTGGCTTCAATTGTTGCCGCCATCGTGATATCGCTGAAGAAGGAAAAGCAAAACGGCGGCTGCAGCGGAAACTGCAGCGGCTGCAGCGGCTGCAGCCACAGAAAAAAATAAATCTTATAAGTCATTTGTCAACGGGAGAAGCTGGACAGAGTTTCTCCCGTTCCTTTTTCATTCCCGGATCCTGGCGAGGGCCCTTCTGTAGAAGGCCTCCGTTGCAAAGCGTGCACGCGTAACGACGGAATACCCCTTCTCGGGAAAGAGATAGAAAATCCTCCTGTCATCACCGATTGAAATCATATCACCGATTTCATACCAGTAGATGTCGGAGCTGAGAGAGTAATTGTCCAGCACGGAGGTGGTGTAATCCACCTGAGAGTCATCGGAGACAAGATGAAAGCCGTTTTCATTCTGCTGCAGTCTTCCCTTCCCTATATCGTAGACAGCAGAATAATCTACCTGGAGAAGAATCCTCACCGGAACATCCAGAGTGTATTCACCTGCATCTATCTCCTTTTCCGTTTCTTCCCTTTCCCATCTGAACCAGGAGGGAATATGACTGAATACGGGCCCTGTGAGACTTCCGTCTTCCCCCAGCCGCCATTGACTAAGGCAGGAAGAACACATAAGAGTGTCTTTCTTCGTCGTCATTTCGCCTTCCCTGAGACAGACAGGGCACTTATAGAGCACGCTTTCGAGTCCCTCCGCCCTGAAGCTCTCGTCAATTCTCACGCCTTTCTGCTTCTGCCACTCGAAATGATCGAACTGAAAATATTTCCTGATACGGGAATTTATCTCATCAACCGTGAGGACACGGCAGTCTTCCGCTGTCAGTATTCTCTCGACATCTGCACTCACCTTCACATTTCTCTTCTGCAGACGGTTATAGAGCGGATCACGATGAAATGCTCCCTCCGTCCTTATCATGAGAACTGGTATTTTCAGCATTTTGACGAGTTTTCCCAGGCTTTCCGGAAGAGGTGTCGGAGATGTGCCGTCAAACGAATAAGACGCCTCCGGGTACATCAGTACGGATGAATGGAGATTGCGTACGCAGTAGACTATATCCTTCACGAGAGGAAGATCGGTATTGAACTTGTGGGTCGGAATGCATCCTATGTGTCTCATAAGAGTCTCTTTTCCGACAAAACCGTCAGCTTCACACACAATTGACACCGGCCGCGGATAGAGGACGGAGAGTGCTATCTCAAGGTCTATGAATGACGAGTGATTCATCAGTACAAGTACACTGCTCTCTCCCTTTGTCTGCTCGAGTCCGTTTCCCGTCCACTCGAAGCCGGTACGCCTGAGGTCAATGGATGAAACCTTTCTGAGAAGATAACGCATGAAAAGGGATGTCCGGAGGGGCTTTCTTCTTTCCCTGACTCTTCTTGCCATAACCGTACGGTAATCACTTTTTCTGACCTTTATCTTCATGCTTCTTCTCCAGCGGCGATTATAGCATATTAACAGGAAAACGTTGCTGCAGTATTAAGAGGTCCCGATGGATCAGGTATGGATATCCGGAAGAGACACTTCCCGTGCTATTGTATCTGTCACATATTTCATGTACCATTTTCCTGTCCATAGAGAGTACGCGAGGGACAAGCCCTGTGACCGTACAGCAACCTGTTGAAATAAGGTGCTAAAGCTTGAATGATGGGTTTTTGATGCCCGTCCGATGGGTGATGGCTTCTCTCTATGGTGAAGGAGAAGCAGAAAATGAAAAGCTATTTCACATCAGAATCAGTAACTCCGGGACATCCCGACAAGATTGCCGACCAGATTTCGGATGCCGTTCTTGACGCAATGCTGAAGGAAGATCCGTTTTCCCGCTCGGCAGTCGAGACTACAGTGGAAAAAGGACTCTGCAGGGTTTTCGGGGAAGTTACCACCAGGGCAAAGGTTGATTATGAGAAGGTCATACGTGAAAAGATTGCCGAGATCGGCTACACGGATGAAAAACTCGGCTTCAGTGACAGAAGCAGAGTAGAAGTTGCCCTCCACAGACAGTCCGGGGACATCGCACTCGGCGTGGACAGGGATGGTGCCGGGGACCAGGGTATGATGTTCGGCTATGCCGACAGTGAAGCAGATGAATGCATGCCCCTCGCAATAACTGAGGCACGCATTCTCGTGAAAGCCCTGACCGAATACAGAAAAAGCGGGAAGGGAAGCTACCTCAGACCTGACGGGAAGAGTCAGATTACGATTCTTTATGAGAACGGAAAACCGAAGGCAATCGATACTGTAGTGCTTTCCGCACAGCATTCTGAAGATATTTCCACGGACGATCTGAGAAAGGACCTCATGAAGAATGTCATACTTCCCTCGCTTCCCGAAAGCCTCATTACTCCCGAAACGAAGTATTACATCAACCCCACGGGACGCTTTGTCCTTGGCGGACCTGCTGCCGACACGGGACTTACGGGGCGAAAAATCATTGCGGACACCTACGGCGGCTATGCCCACCATGGAGGCGGCGCATTCAGCGGAAAGGACGGTACCAAGGTAGACCGGTCTGCTTCATATATGGCCCGCAACATTGCAAAGACCCTTGTGAAATCCGGATTGTTCAAAAAAGCGGAAATACAGCTTTCATACGCAATCGGAGTAGCTGAACCCGTTTCGGTACATGTTGAGGCAGAAGGACGGAATGTCGATGAGGAGAGACTTGTCGAATTCATCCGCTCCCGCTTCCCCCTCACTCCATGGGGAATCATCAACGCCCTTTCGCTCACCTCTCCGATCTTCGGGGAAACGGCACGCTACGGCCACTTCGGCTTTCCCTCATTCCCCTGGGAGAAGACCGATGAGACGGTAGTTGAAGAGCTCAGAAGAAAATTCTCGAAATAATCGGAATTTCCCTTTCACCAGGTCACTCATTGACCTGGTGACTTTTCTATACTGTATCCGTCAAAGGGAGGAAAAGATGACTTACTCTGAAACAAGGGAAATGTACACATTCTTCTATGCGGAGAAAGCACAGAAAAGGGAGGAGAGATTCCTGAAAATGTCAAATGCGGCAAGACTTTTCATAACATGGTTCATTCCGTGGGCAGTCACTTCGCTGAGTGTCGTCAGCGTATATTCACTACTCAATGCAAAAGGACTTCTCGTATCATTCATCATCATGGCACCGGGATATCTCTTTTCCCGTTATGCAGGCAAAAAGGATAAGGCATACCGCAGCTTTTCAGTCGTGTTCTCCTACCTTATCGCGCTCTCTGCAGTTCTGACTGTCATATTGTAAGGAAACGGTTCTGCAGAGAAGTCTGCTTCGAAGGATGAAAATCCTTCAGGAAAGTTCTGCCATCCTGCTCCCGGCGAAAGCATGGCATGCAAGGGCAGACGGAACACAAAATACTGCGTCCTCTGCGTCCCCTGAAAGAGCGGAGAGGAAGACGGATGCAAGCTTCGCCTGCTGTCTGAGAGATGGCATATCGACTTCTGCACCTTCAGAATACGTTGCACTCATAACAGTAGGCAACTCGTTGCAGACGTTTCTGGCATTGATGTAATACTTACCCGTATCGCTGTCAAACTCGAAGAAGAACCTGCAGTTGAGGTAGTCTGTCTCACGTCCCTTGCTCTGTATGAACGGGGCGGCTGATAACTCTTGGCAGATGTTGTCATCCGTCGCCGAGAAGCTGCCGTTGCTGCAGACTTCGCTGTACTCCATCCGGAGTTCGGGGCTGACGATTCTTCAAATCATCCTCAGTGATATCGGCAGCATTCCTCATGGAAAGTTCCTGATACCGGTTATCTGCTGTTTGCTGCGGGCAGCTTATCAGGCTCATGCACATATTGCTTCCGCTTCCACGCGGGAAGTCAGCGTCAACGTGTTCCGTTTTCGTCACCAGAATATCTTTCTGCGTAATGAAAGAACACTTCCATATTCTTATGGGCATGCCCGTCAGAGGACATTCTGAGCCCTGTTTTCCCATCATCAACAGAAAGGAGCCTGAACTTAAGCCGGGAGTTGAACGCTGTATCACCGAGATTCAGCGTCTCGGAAAGGACATTGCTGAAAAGTTACTGCATCTGCATCAGTAATTGCTTATGCCACAGACTGATAAGCATAACATGTGCTGACTTTCGTTTTCAGAAGCTCACGCCATATGCGGATGATGGACAACAGAACAGGCAGATAAATGGAATGCATCTTTCATTTTTTTACATCCGAAACAATTATACATTATATGCCTGAAGTCTCTTTCACTTTTGAAGCCAAAGATTTATTCTGAGCGCATGAATGATCTTATTGAAAAATACATGTCGTTCCTCAACAAAGGAAAGACAGAAAGAGAATGCGTAAGAAATGCTGTGGCTCTTGCAGAAGAAAAGGGTTTCAGGGACATCGCGACCGTTTCCTCGCTTCATCCGGGAGACAGGGTTTATATCAGAAACTACGACAAGGCCGTCGCCTTCTTCCATATAGGAAAGGGAGACATTACAAAGGGCATGAACATACTCGGTGCCCACATAGATTCTCCCAGGCTCGACATAAAGCTCAACCCGCTCTATGAATCGGAAGGCATCGTCTATCTTGATACCCATTATTACGGAGGAATAAAGAAATACCAGTGGGTTACACTGCCCCTCGCAATACACGGTGTGGTTTGCAAGACCGACGGAACAGTCATCAACCTCGCACTCGGAGAAGACGATGATGACTTCACGTTCTGCATTTCCGATATTCTTCCCCACATAGCCCAGGAACAGATGAAGAAAACCGCTTCAGAGTTCATCGCAGGAGAAGACCTTGACCTCATAGCCGGCCTCGGAACTCCGGAAAAAGGTGACAGGGAAAAGAAGGACAAGGCAAAGAAGGCAGTGCTTTCAATCCTCAAGGAAAGGTACAACATAGACGAGAAGGACTTCCTTTCGGCTGAACTTGAAGTTGTTCCCGCAGGAAAGGCAAAATATCTTGGACTGGACAGAAGCATGGTTCTTTCTTACGGCCAGGACGACAGAATATGCGCTTTCACAACCCTTGATGCATTCCTTGAGGGAGAAACGGAAGAAAGGACGGGGGCATGTCTTCTTGTTGACAAGGAAGAGATCGGCTCGACAGGAGCAACAGGAATGAATTCCCTTATGCTCGAAAACTGCACGGCCGAAGTACTGGAAAAGATGGGGGGATGCTCTTCCATCGCTCTCTCCAGAACACTCAGAAATTCAATGATGCTCTCGGCAGACGTCAATTCGGCTTTCGATCCGCTTAACTCCTCCCTCTATGACAGCAGGAACTCGTCATATCTTTCACGGGGGGTAGTATTCAACAAGTACACGGGAGCAAGAGGCAAAAGCGGCGCAAATGATGCAAATCCCGAATTCATTGCAAAAATAAGATGTGCTCTCGAGAAAAAGAACATTTCCTATCAGGTTGCCGAAATGTCGAAGGTTGATGTGGGAGGCGGTGGTACAATTGCCAAGTTCTGTGCCTTCTATGGAATGCAGGTAATAGACTGCGGAGTGCCGATCATGTCGATGCATGCCCCATGGGAAATCTCCTCCGTCCGGGACATAGAGAGTGCAAGGGAAACATACGGCGAATTCCTCAAAATCGTCTAATGCTCATGGAAAGGGGTGGAAGTTTTCTGCCCCTTTTATGATGATTTTCTTGAAGCTGAAAGAATTATACATAATATGCAGTCTCAGTGCATTTAAGAACGGATTTCAGGAATCACGATAGAGGAACAATAAGAAATCTTCTGCCCGGCGTAATAAGACACAGCTGTACATCGGCCGGGAACACCTGATTGAACACCGTCTGATGAGCGCGTCTCCGCATGAAGATGTCAGAATTGCGGCTCTCGGAATCCGGCAGAAAGCGGCTCCTTCCATTACTCCATATACCGGTGCATATCATAAATACGGAAACCGGACCCGTCAGCCGCAGGGAAATTAATGTTGCATTTCTTCACTTCTGATTTATATTTACAGCAAGGAAAATATCTGAAACGGAGGAGGAACAGATATGGATTGCTTTATTTGCGGAAAGGATTTGACGTGGAGTTCATCCTTTAAGAATCTCAAAGGCAGAGTGGTTTGTGATGACTGCCTGAAGTATTGTGATCTGGACGACAAGACGGTCTCGGATTATGACAGGTATGTGTTTTTCTACAGGAACTACGACAATATCAGCAAAAACGAGGAACTGAAGAAAAGTGTTGATGAGTGGCTTTCCGGAGTACCTCAGTCAGTCATTGACGAAGCAGCGGAAACAGTCAAGCAG
>CAVBWE010000156.1:0-20044 GCA_963598715.1 Sphaerochaetaceae bacterium
TTCGACCTCTCGATTGTCTTCACATCCCCCTCCGTAAGATACACGGTCCACATGAAGGACGGTTCGGTTCTCAGAATCGACAATCCTCTCGAGTATCCGGATCCGATGAGAGTGGATTATGCAGAGGAGCCGTACATACAGGCGAACATCATAACGCCTACGGAGTATGTGGGGCCGATTATCACGCTCTGTCTCGAGAAGAGAGGTGTGCAGACGAGCATGAACTATCTCGATACAAAGCGTGTCGAGCTCATATATGACATGCCGCTTTCCGAGGTGCTCTTCGATTTCTACGACAGACTGAAGAGTATATCCCGCGGCTACGCATCCTTCGACTACCAGGTCACGGGAGAGAAGAGAACCGAGCTCGTAAGAATGGAGATTCTCGTGAACGGAGAGCCGGTTGACGCCCTCAGCTGTCTCGTCTTCAGGGGCAACGCACAGGCAAGAGGCCGTCAGATAGTCGAGAGACTTCAGAAGGAAATACCCCGACAGCAGTTCAAGATTGCCATCCAGGCTGCAATCGGCGGCACCATCATTGCACGTGAAACTGTCAATGCGTACCGCAAGGACGTTACTGCAAAGTGTTACGGCGGTGACATATCGCGTAAGAGGAAGCTTCTGGAGAAGCAGAAGGAAGGAAAGAAGAGGATGAAGATGGTGGGTAATGTGGAAATACCGCAGTCGGCATTCCTGGCAGTACTCAAGACCGAGGAGGATAAATAGTATGGAAAAGGCTTCATGGGGAAAAATGAATGGAGAGGATGTCATTCTGTGCACCCTCAGAAACGGTAAATACAGATTTTCCGTAATGACACGCGGTGCCGCAATCGTGTACTGGGGAACGGAAGACTGGAATGCAGTGCTGACACATCCTGTATATGAAGATTACCTCAAGAGCGGAAACGGTCACCGGGGAGAAGTCGTGGGACCGTATGCAAACCGCATCAGCAATGCCTCTTTCACTCTCGACGGTGAAAAATATTCCCTCGACAGGAATTTCAATGTCAATCACAGCCTGCACTCGGGATCTGCGAACTGGGGTGAGAAGAACTGGAAGATAAAAGGGGAAACGGAAGACAGCATTACGCTTTCTGTCTCATCTCCTGACGGGGAAGGAGGTTTTCCGGGTGCTCATGAAGCTGAGGTGACATATACCGTCTCCTCCTGCGGAACGCTGAAGCTTTCATATCTGGTGAAATCTGACAGAAAGTGTCCCGTTGCGGTTACAAACCATGCTTATTTTGTTCTTGACGACAGAAACGACAGATTCGTGACCCTCACGCTTCCCGCAAGCCGTTTCATAGATGTGGACGAAAACCTCATTCCTCTTTCATCTGCTCCGTCATCTGTTTCATCCACTGACTATGACTTCCGCACTCCGCGTGTAATCGGAGTACGCCGTGGCGGAAAGTATGACAACTGCTGGTGCCTTGACGAAGACGCCGTTGTCGTTGCCGAAGGTAACAGGGCACGTCTTACATGCCGTACGACAGAGAAGGGCATACAGGTCTATACCGGAGAGAATCTCCCGCAGCCTTTCAGCGGCATTGCCCTTGAAACCGGGCAGTGGCCTGATACTCCGAACCGCCCTGATTTTCCGCAGGCATGGACTGAAAGCGGAAGGGATTACCGTTCGGAGACCGTGTACTCGCTTGTTGTGAAGGGACAGTGAAGGTGAATGTAAGGATTATCGGAGTCTCGGGAGGATCGGGCTCCGGAAAGAGTACAGTCGTGAAAAGGCTGAAGGAGAAGTTTGATGAAGCTGTCGTCATCGAGATGGACAACTACTATAAATCGGCTTCCTTTGTCAGCAACGACAATATAACGGCATATAATTTTGATCATCCCGATGCGTTCGACATGAACCTTCTCCTGAGCAATATCATGGACCTCAGAAACGGCAGGAGCTGCCGTATTCCCCAGTATGACTTCGTCCATCACAGGAGAAAGGATGAAACGCTTCTGCTTGAGCCGAGGCCTGTCATCATAATCGACGGCCTCATGGTCTTCTATGACGAGCGTATACGCGAAATGCTGGACCTGAAGATTTATATCGACACACCGCCGGACATCCGCTTCATCAGGCGTCTCAGGAGGGACGTTGAGGAGCGTGGACGCACCGTCAGTTCCGTAATCGAGCAGTATCTGAATGTGGTAAGGCCCGGGCATTACAATTTCATAGAGCCGGGAAAGGCTATGGCAGATCTGATAATCCCTGAAGGCGGCTATAACGACAGGGCAATGGAAGTCCTATATTCATTCATCTCCGCAATGAATGATGAAATGAAGAAGTGACTGTCATTTTCTTCTGTTCTCCCTGTCGAAACCCTTCGGTTTGCGGTATACGATGTAGCCGTTTCTTACGGTTTTCCACGACCAGGTCTGCGGTACCGGGTCGGGGCCTCCCATGTAGGAGTTACGGCATCTGAGTATTCTTGCCGTTCCCATTACCGAGCCCTTCATTATTCCGAATTTCCTGACACTCTCGGTAAAATACGCCGAGCATGAAGGCTCGTAGCGGCATGTTGCCATGCCCTTGAGCGGACTCAGGACGATTCTGTATATGTGAACCGGAACAAGAAACAGTTCTCTCAGGATTTTCATCATGCCCATTATCTGCCTTTATCGGACTTTATTCCACACCACGGTACTTGAACCGACTCCCCATGTTTATTTATAGTAATACAGGTTTGTATCCCTCGGTTGACGAGGGCGCACTCTTTTGATAGACTTACAAACCGTTATATCGGAAAAGGATAACAGAGAGGTTTAAAATGGCAACTCCTAAGTATAAAACATCCAAGTCGAGGGCAGCATCAAGAAAGGCTGCCAACATGAAGCTTTCAGCTCCCAATCTTGTTGCATGCCAGACATGCGGCAACCTTATTCCGGCTCACCGCGTATGTCCCAAGTGCGGCTACTATGCAGGCAAGGCAGTCGTTGCGAAGGACGAGGAGTAAGGAATGACGGAAGCTGATATCTTTAACAAGGTAAGGAATCTCGTTGTAGAGAAGCTCAGGGTCAGTGCGGACAAGGTAACCATGGATGCATCATTCCGCAAGGACCTCGGTGCAGACAGCCTTGATACATACGATCTTGTGTATGCTCTTGAACAAGAGACGGGTGTCACGATTTCCGATGACGAGGCCAACGGCTTCGAGACAGTCGGAGATGCAGTACGCTACCTGATGAAGGAACTCAACTGATTTGAATTCCATACCGTTTAATGCTCCTTTTCTTACGGAAGAACGAGAAAGGGAGCTTGTTTGTTTTCAGGAGGCCAACGGTCTCTCGCTGAAGAACATAAGCCTTCTTAATCTGGCCTTCACGCATACTTCCTATGCAAACGAGACAAAGGGAGCTGACAGCAATGAGAGGCTTGAATTCCTGGGTGACGCTGTTCTTGACCTTATTGCTGCAGAGTTTCTTTTCGAGAACTACTATGCCGTCTATCATGAGGGTGAGTTCTCCAAGATCAAGGCTGTCGTTGTCAGCGAAGATTCCCTGAGTGAGGTTGCCGCAAGGCTTGAATTCGACCGCTATCTTCTGATCGGACGCGGCGAGAAGAGTCACGGCGGAGCGGGAAAGAAGGCAATCCAGGCCGATGCGATGGAAGCTGTCATCGCCGCGATATACCTTGACGGCGGAATGGAGGAAGCAAGAAAATTCGTTCTTTCATTCATTCCTGCCCAGATTGAGAAGGTTCTCAGGAACCGGGTGTCATACAAGGACTACAAGACCAAGCTTCAGGAATACTACCAGAAGCGGCGGGGCAGGGTTCCCGTATATACTGTTGTCGGGCATACAGGACCCGACCATGATCAGATATTCTCCGTCACCGTTGAAGTTGAAGGGAAAACATACGGACCTGCAGACGGAAAGAGCAAGAAACATGCCGAGCAGAACGCCGCAAGGGAAGCTCTGATACACCTCGGTCTTGAACCTAACAATACGAAAGTGATCAGAAACCGCGACTGACGGCGTTCCGTGCTTCTTCAAGGAGCTTTTCCCTTGTGTTGAGTGACGGATTTTCCAGTACATACTGGAGAAGATGGTTCAGCATTCTTCCCATCCCGGGGCCTTTTGGAACCACATCCGAGAGATCTTCTCCCGTCAGCATGAGTTCGCTGATTTCCACGGGAACGTTTTTTTCAAGTTCCTCCCTGACGAGACGTGAAAATTTCTGTTCGTTTTCATCTGTGAAGATGACTGCACGCGTATCAAGTACGGTCTCTGCCAGTTTTTTCGTGCTTTTCTTAATGAAGAGACGGGCATCCAGCGGGGCGGGGTCTGGATATCGGGCATTCAGGAGCGGACAGATTGTCTTTATTTCATCTGAATCGCAGTTTGAGAATTTGAGCCGTCTGAGCAGTGCTGAAAGTTCCTTCCCGTCAAGAGAAGAGAACAAGAGCGAATAGAGGGAGCAAAGCGGAAGCTTCTCTTCACAGGCCTTTGCGATTACGGATGGAGAATATGACACATTCCGAGGAAGAATCATTTCCATCAGTCCCGTCTCCTTCAGGTAATCCATGCCCCTTACCGCATAAGGGGATGAAAGAAGCTTGTCCAGTTCATCCTTTATCCTTTCAGCCGATACCTTCGTTATGGTACTGTGCAGCATCTTTATTGCCGAGAGGGTGTTTTCCTCAATCGTGAAACCGAGTTTTGCGGAGAAGCGGCATGCCCTCATCATTCTCAGTGCATCTTCATGAAACCTCTCCCCGGGATTTCCTATTGCCCGGATGATTTTCCCTTCAAGGTCTTCCTTTCCCTTGTGGAGGTCGATTATGCTGCCCGTCAGAATATCGACAGCAAGGGCATTTATCGTGAAGTCCCGGCGCTTCAGGTCTTCCTCGAGGCTTCTGACGAATGTCACGCTGTCAGGGTGACGCGAGTCGGAGTAGTCGCCTTCGGTACGGAAGGTTGTTATCTCATAGTGCTCCCCTCGGAAGAGTACGGTCACGGTACCGTGTCTGATGCCGGTGTCGATAGTGCGGCGGAACATCTTCTTGACTTCCTCCGGAAGTGCACTCGTTGTAAGGTCATAGTCACTGTTCTCCCGTCCAAGGAGGAAATCCCTTACGGCTCCTCCGACAAGATAGAGTGAATATGAGTGGTCTGAAAAGATTTTCGAGAGCTCGTGAAGATTTTCCGTGGATACGTATTTCATGTTCTGAATATAGCACGGATCATGTTCTTTTGATAGGAGAACCGGACACGGAGGAAAACGGCAGATTCCCGTCAAAAAGGCTGAGAGGCTGTGCTTTCTGCACGGGCAGTCTCCTGAAAGGTGAGTCCCGGATATGAGTGCGGCGTCAGCAGAAGAATACTGATGCCCTGTCCGGACTGGAATGACGCCGTAATGACGCGGTTTTCCGGGTGCAGGATATAACGAATGACACCTCCAGCCGCGGGAGGAGTGATATATCCGCAGGGCGGGAAATCCATGGAAAGCCTGCGCGGCCTCTGAAGCCTGTCCTTTGGCTTCGAATTTTTCCTGAAGATGCAGAGATTTCATCAGGTTTTCAGCTTTCTTCTGTCTCTCAGCCCTGGTCTTTCTCCGAAAATGCCTTTTGTGCAATGAAAATCCCTCCTCCGGGATTCGTCCGGAAAGAGGGATTTCCTTCAGTTGTCACGGAGCTTCAGGAGCCCGGAAAACTTCCTACTTCAGGGCGTTCACGAAACTCTCGATTTCGGTTTCGGTCATTCCCCCGGCAATAAGATAGTTTCTTACACCGCTTTCGAGAAGCGGCTGTGTGATTTCACTGACATTCTCGACTCCGGAAATCATTTTCACCATTCTGTTGAGGTGCGTGTTGAGTATTACATTGTATCTTTCAGCATCTTCTTTCGTGATTCCGTAATAGTTTTCGTATGTCTTCATGTAATCGGAAGCTATTTCTTCATAAGTTGCACCCATGAGGGCCTCGATGATAACAGAGGTAAAACCTGCCCTGTCCTTTCCTTCCTTGCAGTGAACAAGAAGCGGAGTCTCGTGTCCTTCGCGGACAAACCATGACATGGCGGATGCTATGGCATCACGGAAAGTATCCGTATAGACATTTGCACCAAGGTTCAGTGCACGTACATTGCCTGCATCATAAAGGGACTTGTAGTAGGGACTGTTGAAATCGCCTTTCCTGATGGCTTCGTCGATCTCCCCTTCCGAATCCGAGAGATTGAAGACCGTCTTCACACCGGCTGAGGCAATCAGCCTGTCGGCATACTGAGCTCTGTTGTATATGTTGCTTATCGGAGAGCATGAGCGGTAGAACTTCCCTTCTCCTATGTTGCCGACAGTGACAGGACGGAAGTTTGCGTAAACCTCGTCAGAAGAATAATCGGAGCGGTTCATCGTGTAGCTCAGTGCATTCAGAAGCTGCGTTTCGATTGCGCCCTTTTTCTTCGAGAGCGTGATTTTTGCCGTGTCACCCACCTCAAGATCAGCATCATCCTTCATGCTGCCGTAGCTGACGCAGATACGCACTTCCCTGATGGTCGGCGCCGTTTTGAGATAGACTTCTCCTTCATGGGCATAGTTTCCGTTGTAGAACGGTATGCCATGGTACTTCATGCCGTTGCTGAAGGCGATATTCACAGTATCCCCATACTCATAGCCGTCAGAGAGCATCTTGTCTGCCGCAAGATCTATGATCGTATTGCCGTGCTTATCAAATCCGGTGACTGTCACATTCTCTACCGGAAGTACGGTGATTGCCGTTTCAGTAAGTTCTTCCTTTATACCCTCAGCCGCAAGGGGGGCAAGGGAAAGCATGATGACAAGCAGTATCAAGGCTGTTTTTATCTGTTTCATTTTTTCCTCCTGATCATTTTGCACTGACGATTCTACCGCCATGGTCACGAAAAAAAAAGTTTTTTTGTTTGCCTCTTCCATGACAGTGCATTCTTAAGCCGCGGGAGAGCGGTCTTTCTGCCGGCATCAGGCAGAGCGCGCTTCCTCTGCGGATACAAAGGCCGTCTATTTCATTCCTCTCCCCTTGAAGAAGAATACTTCAAACTCTTACAATTGAAAGGAAAAGTCTAAGGAGAAACAAAGATGTTTGAACCTGTGAGCAATAAGGTGAATTTTCCTCTTGAAGAAGAGAAGATTCTGAAGTTCTGGGAGGATAACGACGTCTACAGAAAGAGTATTGAAAGCCGCCCGAAGGATAATGAGTATGTTTTCTATGACGGGCCTCCGTTCGCAACGGGGCTTCCTCATTTCGGTCATATACTGCCCGGCACCATAAAGGATGCCATACCGCGCTATCAGTCGATGAAGGGCCACAGGGTCATCAGACGCTTCGGATGGGACTGTCACGGACTGCCTGTCGAGGCTGAGATGGAGAAGACAATCGGAGTCTCCGGACACAGCCGGATAATTGAATACGGCGTCGGAAAGTTCAACGAGGAATGCCGTTCCATTGTCCTCAGGTATACATCCGAATGGAAGAAGGCCATCACACGCACCGGACGCTGGGTCGATTTCGATAACGGCTACAGGACGATGGACAAGAACTATATGGAATCCGTATGGTGGGTTTTCAAGACACTCTACGACAAGGGACTCATCTACGAAGGCTACAACGTCCTTCCGTATTCCCCGCTCCTTGCTTCCCCCCTGTCAAACATGGAGGTGTCTCTCGGAGGCTACAGGGATGTAGTTGACCAGGCCGTGACGGTCCGCTTCCGGATTGACGGAACAGAGAAGAGCTATTTCCTTGCATGGACGACAACGCCGTGGACGCTGCCGTCAAACCTCGCCCTTGCAGTGGGTGAGGACATTGACTATGTCGAAGTCGAGGACGAGGACGACGGCTGTCACTATTACCTTGCGGAGAAGCTTCTCGGCAAATACTACAAGGACGGGAAGGGCTGCCGCATAGTCAGACGGGTCAAGGGAAAGGACCTTGTCGGCATGACGTATGAGCCGTTGATGCCGTTCTTCGCCTCTCTCAAGGAAAAGGGCGCATTCCAGGTCGTGACGGCCGACTATGTCACGACCGAGGACGGCTGCGGAATCGTACATACCGCATCGGGTTTCGGTGAAGACGACTACAGGACAATGAAGGCAAAGCTTCCCTCTGTTCCAGTCGTATGCCCGGTCGATGAGGAGTGCCGCTTCACTCAGGAGGTAGGTCCCTGGAAGGGAATGTTCGTAAAGGATGCGGACAAGAGCATCATCGAAGCTCTCAAGGCGGAGGGAAAGCTCGTGAAGAGGGAGAACTACCTCCATTCATATCCCTTCTGCTACAGAACGGGAAAGCCTCTCATCTATAAGGCCATGAGCTGCTGGTTCGTCAATGTCCAGAAGATCAAGGAGACGATGCTGAAGTGCAATGACGGGATAACCTGGGTGCCGGACCACATCAAGTACGGAAGGTTCGGAAAGTGGCTCGAGGGTGCACGCGACTGGGCTATCAGCCGTAACCGCTTCTGGGGGAACCCGATTCCGGTATGGAAGTGTGACGGTTCGGATTACATTGAAGTCATAGGGTCGGTGAAGGAACTTGAAGAGAAGTGCGGCGAGAAGGTTGAAGACCTTCACAAGCATTTCGTTGACAACCTTACCTGGCCTTCCCCTGACGGAAAGGGAACGATGCGCCGTATTCCCGACATCTTTGACTGCTGGTTCGAAAGCGGAAGCATGCCGTATGCACAGCAGCACTATCCGTTCGAGAACAGTGAAAACTGGGATCAGATTTTCCCTGCTGATTTCATCAACGAAGGCCTGGACCAGACAAGGGGCTGGTTCTATTCCCTCACTGTTCTTGCTGCTGCCCTCTTCGGAAAACCTGCATTCGAGCACTGCATAGTAAGCGGCATCGTGCTTGCCGAAGACGGCTCCAAGATGAGCAAGAGCAAGCACAACTATACAGACCCGATGGAAGTGGTGAAGGAGTATGGAGCCGATGCTCTGCGTTTTGCCCTCATCAACTCCTGTCTGGTCAGGGCAGATGACGTCAAGTATTCCGATGATCTGGTAAAGGATGTCCTGAAGGGCCTTCTGATTCCTCTCTGGAATGCATATTCCTTCTTTGTGACATATGCAAACATTGACGGTTATGAACCGTCCGTGACCGAGACGAAGGATTTGAGGAATCCTCTCGACAAATGGATTATTTCGGACCTCGAGGCACTGATAGAGAAGGTGACGAAGGGCTTTGACAGCTATCAGATACAGGATGCAACACAGGCAGTCGTTGCCTTCATCGATGACCTCAACAACTGGTACATCAGAAGAAGCCGCAGAAGATTCTGGAGAAGCGAGAACGACTCTGACAAGAAGGATGCATATAACACCCTCTACAGGGTTCTCATCACGTTCTGCAAGGTCGCGGCTCCCATGATTCCGTTCGTTACGGAGACGATTTATCAGAATCTGCGTACGTCTGACATGCCCATTTCGGTACATCTCTGCGACTATCCCGAATACAATGAGGAAGAGAGGGACCGTGTAAAGGAAGAGGAGATGAGGGTCGTCATGAAGGCTGTCGAGATGGGCCGCTCGCTGAGGGCACAGTCCAACCTCAAGATCAGGCAGCCTCTGAAGGAGTTCATCGTCGTTTCCAGAAACGGCAATATGCGTGACATCCTTGAGAAGGATGTGGAGATTCTCAAGGAGGAGCTCAACGTCAAGAACGTCTTTGTCAGGAAGAACGAGGAAGACCTTGTCACATATTCTGCAAAGGCCAACTTCAAGATTCTCGGCTCCAGGCTCGGCAAGTCAATGAAGGAAGTTGCTTCCCGCATTCAGGACCTTGTGGGAACCAGGATCGAGAAGATTCTCAACGGCGGAAGCGAGACGATCGAATACAGTGACGGCTCGATTGACATCACGGAAGGCGACCTCGTCGTCCAGAGAAAGGAGAAGGAACACGTCAAGGTCCTCAATGACGGCGACCTTACAGTCGGTTACGATACTCTTGTTACCGAGGATCTCCTCCTTGAAGGTGTTGCAAGGGATCTTGTGAGGCTCGTGCAGACGGAAAGAAAGGATCAGGGATTCGATGTGGCGGACCACATCAGGCTTACCGTCGACGGTGACGGGACGCTTAAAAAGGCTGCGTCCGCATTTTCCGATTTCATCCGGAAGGAAACTCTTGCAGATTCCCTCACCGTTGCACAGAACGACGGAAAGAAGGCCGAAATCAACGAGGCTGCCGTTTTTGTGAAGGTTGAAAAGGTATAGAACCATGACGAAAGCTCTCCTTCCTGTCCTCTTTCTTGTTCTTCTTACGGGATGTGTTCACCATACGCCGTTTACCACCGAGTACTTCTATCAGGCACTCGGTGAGAAGGGTGAGATTGTGGTGACGGCGGACACGGAAAGGATAAAGGACGGGGAGCTTGATGAAATCATAGGAGACGGGCTGAAGAAGAATGCCTTCTTTTCCCGCTCGACCCGTGTTTCCCTGTCTCTCGAGAAGACGGACGGCGAAGAAGGGGAATATGTAACAAGCGGGGCAGTCGAAGGAAACATTTCACGCTTTCTGACGAATACCGCCCTCAGGTTCTCTCCGCAGTTTTCTTCCGAAAAGGACGGGGGAGCCTCATATTATTCCAGCGGTGAAGTCAGCCTGTACTCCCCGAAGAACGGAGTCCTGCTCTTTACCGGCGGGGATTACGGAAAATTCTACAGGCGGTCCTATACGGAGAGAAAGATGCTTATAGATGACATTACGGCGTCCAGAATGGCGGACTCTGCCGTGTCTCTCTACATTTTCGAGCCGGAAGGTCTTGTCGACATAGGATTTGAAATACCCGAGGCCGTCATAGATGAAATCGAACGCACCTGCCTTCTCTTTGACAGGGTGAACGGGGAAATCATGCTATCGGGCTGGTTCGAGATGTCGTCCGAAGGCACAGCAAGGGCACTCAATACGCTCTTCAGGAACCAGATAATCCAGGACGGGAAAAGAAGCGGCGAAAAACTTGACTATGCTGCCCTTTCCGTTATTTTTAAGGTTGACGGTTCTTTTCTCAGAATCAGCGGCTACGCTCTTGGCGGGGAAATGCTGGAAAAGGCCCGCCTGATGATGAATGAAAGACTCGGAGGTATATTATAATGCCCATTTATTCCTACAGGTGTACATCCTGCAGAAAGGAGTACGATGCATTCAAAAGCTTCGATGACTCTGAAAAGGATGATGTTTGCCCCTCATGCGGGGGAAAGGCCAAGCGCATGATTGCAGAGCCCGGTGCCGTGATATATAAGGGATCCGGGTACTACTGTACTGATAATCCGCATCAATCGGGATGCTCCTGCGCATCCTGTAAAGGAAGACAATGATGGAAAAGAAGAGGATTCTCACAGGTGACAGACCGACAGGAAAACTGCATCTGGGACATTACTGCGGGTCTCTCAGGAGCAGGGTTGCACTTCAGGACGAATATGAGGAGTTCATTCTCATAGCTGATGTTCAGGCTCTGACGACTCATTTTGAAAATCCGGAACTGATTTATGATTCGATATATCAGATAACAATGGATAATCTTTCTGTGGGACTCGACCCGGAGAAGGTTATCTTCATACAGCAGTCGCAGGTTCCGTCGATACATCAGCTGACCATGTTCTACTCGATGATTACGACGTGCAACCATCTTCTGATAAATCCGACCATCAAGACAGAGGCGCGTTCATACGGTTTCCAGGACGACAACAGGGAATATGATTTTTCGCGCCTGACATACGGCTTTCTGGGATACCCCGTGTCGCAGACGGCAGACATCACATTCTGTAATGCCGACCTCGTTCCCGTAGGAGAGGATCAGGTTCCGCATATCGAATTCTCGCGTAAGCTCGTAAGACGCTTCAACGAAATGTACGGTACCGCAATCAGGGAGCCCGATTATCGCCTGAGCCAGGTTTCGAGGCTGTGCGGGCTTGACGGCAACAGCAAGATGGGAAAGAGCCTGGGTAACGCCATCTATCTCAGTGACACTCCCGATGAAGTGTGGAACAAGATCCGCAATGCCAAGACAGATACCAACCGTATTTCCGTGAAGATTCCCGGAAACCCTGACGTCTGTTCCGTCTATCAGTACCATAAGGCATTCAATGAGGAAGGTGTTGATGAAGTAAGATGTCAGTGCACTTCTGCAGGTATGGGATGCGTTCAGTGCAAGAAGATTCTCAATGAAAAGATGAATGCACTTCTCAGTCCCATCAGGGAAAAGAGGCACTACTATGAAGCACACCGTGATGATGTGCGTGATATAATTGCCTCGGGTACGCAAAAGGCCAATGAAATCGGAAACAGGAATCTCGATGCCATCATGGAGAAAATGCACATAGTGCTTTGAAGGAACGTGAAATCGGAAGGCAGTACATTTTTGTGTCCTGCCTTTTTTCACGCCTTGGCTGAGAGAAGTTTCCGTCTTCCCTCATCTCCTTTCCCGCATGTTCCTCTTCCTCCCCGAGTCAGGGGGAGCCTCTGAAGACTGCGTATCCGTCCCGTTTTTCATGCCGGGGAAGAAGAGACAATGGACATTCTTCACATATTCTCCACATCTTTTTCTTTCTGAGCCCGCATTTCATTGATTAATTCACTTTCAGTTTTATATAATTACTGTATGAAATCAGGAAAGTGCATTCAGCTGTCGGCATATCTTCGGCCGGGACAGGGTGTGCTGATATGCCCTGATGGTGCTGAAAGGTGAATATGATGACAGACTGGAGAATGAGTTGAGCCTATGATTTATCTGCTGTATTTGATTCTCGTTCCCGTAGTCCTGTATCTTCTGTATCTGCTTTTTCTTCTGATCTGTGCACTTCTTGTTCCGAAGAGGGAATATGAAAAGGAAAGTCCTTTCTACCGGGCCCTTCTTGACAACTCCACACGGAATATCGTCAGGGCATTGAGAATCAATGTGCATGTGAAATCCTTCGATCTTGTCCCTGATGACAGAAAGTGTCTTTTTGTTTCGAATCACCGTTCGAACTATGATCCGATTCTTACCTGGTATGTCTTCAAGAAGTGGCATCTTGCATACCTGTCGAAGAAGGAGAACTTCTCAATCCCCGTTTTCGGAAGATTCATCCGCAAGTGCTGTTTCATGGCAATAGACAGAAAGAACATAAGGAACGCCGTTCCGACGATAAGGAAGGCGGGGGAACTCCTGAAGCGCGGCGAAGTTTCAATCGGAGTATATCCGGAAGGAACAAGAAGCAAGAAGTGTGAGCTTCTTCCTTTTCATGACTGCATGTTCCGCATAGCCGATTATGGAGATGCTCCCATCGTCGTACTTACGGTAAGCGGAACGGAGAAGATATTCAGCAATATAAAGAGACTGAAGAAATCTGACGTATACATTGATGTGCTGGATGTAATACCGGTGGAAAAGGTGAAGGAAATGAGAAGCTCTGAAATCAGCCGGGTGGTCAGAGAGATGATGGAAAAAAATCTGGAAAAAAGATAAGTAAGGAAGAAATGTAAAATGAGCAGGAGTTATCTTTTTTGGAATTCGCAGTCAGGCAGAAAGGGCAGGGAAGGTCTTGATGCGCTCAAGGCCAGGCTCAATGATGATGAACTTGATATTGCCGATGTAATCAATTTTGCAGGTTACAGGGAATATCTGTCGGACCTTCACGACGATGACAAGATTTACATAGTCGGAGGGGACGGTACACTCAATCATTTCATCAACGATACCGACGGGATGAACATAACGAATGACATCTATTATTATCCTGCAGGAACCGGAAATGACTTTCTGAGGGATATCAACACACCTCTTGACGACTGCCCGGTGAAGATAAACAGGTATATACGCTTTCTTCCGTTTGTCGAGGTAAACGGCAGAAAACAGCGCTTTCTGAACGGCATCGGGTTCGGTATCGACGGATACTGCTGTGAAGTGGGGGACCGCCTCAAGGCTGAAGGCAGCGAAAACATCAACTATACCTCGATTGCAGTAAAGGGACTTCTTTTCTTCTATCATCCGACAAACTGCGTGCTGACGGTTGACGGAAGGAGATATGAATACAGTAAGGTCTGGCTCTGCCCGACGATGAACGGCCGCTATTACGGTGGCGGCATGATGGCGGCTCCTGACCAGGACAGGCTCGGCAGCGGCCATACGCTCTCCGTGATGCTCTTTTACGGGAAGGGAAAGCTCTCTACGCTGATGGCATTTCCTTCCATATTCAAGGGTGAGCATGTAAAGAAGAAGGATATGGTTGCCCTTCACACGGGAAAGGACATAACCGTTGAATTTGACAGGCCTGCTTCCCTTCAGATTGACGGTGAGACGATTCTCGGCGTGACGAAGTACAGGGCGTACAGTTCAAGATAGTGAAACGGCCGGATATCTTTTCATGATACCGGAATTCAATCCTTGGCTTTCTGCCGGCGCTTTCCCCTTTTGTCCGGCACGAGGTGATATATCCGGGACTTCCGGGAAAGGGGCCTCAATGAAAAACTCAGCCGGATTATCTGACCCGGCTGAGTTTCTTCTTCTGCAATCTTTCCTATTTCCACGTATAGCTCAGGGACAGTGTCGTCTGAATGTTGAAGAGGGAACCGTTTGAGCTGAGGTTCCCTGGATTCTTCAGCCAGATGAAGTCGACTTCCGCTCCCGCAGAAAGGAAGGAAGTGAATGTATAGGAGCCGAAGAGCGACGAGACGAAGCTCGTTGATGCAGCATCACGCTTATCTGCATTGCTGTCATTGCTGTTTGCAGTCTGATGGTCTGTTGTCGGAGTTGTCTTGTTTGTCATCTTTTTCCCGTCAACGGTTTCATTCACCCTTGTCCATGACGTATATCTGTCATGGGTGCCGTGAATCATCAGGAAGAGACTTGCTCCCGCATTCCATCCGGAAGTGATGTATTCGCCTGAGAGGAGGCCCACGATGGCATCTCCGCCGTATCTGTAGCCCAGGAATTCGAGATTATAGTTTTCCGTTCCGCCGCAGTTGCTCATTTCGCGAAGGGCAATCACATAGCTTATTCCGTAGCGTCCGTTCGTCTGCCTTCTGTCTGTTTCTCCTGCCTGGGCATCTCCGTCCCTGAGATAGAGATACGGGTCCGTGACTGCGCCTTCCGCATTCAGCTTTATCATGCCCTTTTCAAGATTCATCGTGTATGTCGCGCCGAGAAGGAAGCCCAATGCCGTCGGCTCTGCAAGTTCTGTCGTGGTCTTTGGATTGTTCTCTCCGGGAAGAACCGATTCGTCCACGACGGCCTGACCGTAGATGTTGAAACCCTTCACCGGCGTCCAGTCGGCCTCGAATGAGAGGATGGAATTGGTATTGCTTCGCGTATAGTTGTTGTGGTACATCATCGCAGGCGCAAATACCGTGAGGTCTATCCTGTTGTCCCTGCTCATGTACATGACGCCTTCTGTAAGGGTGAAGGAGAGGGATGGCAGAATGTTCCATTCAAGCCTGTGTGCTATGAATGATGATATTCCGTTCATGTAGTGAGACTGTCCTTTCCCGTCGACTCCGTTTACGCTGTATTCCATTCCCGTGACATTTCCGTCCGCATCCTTTATTTCCCTGTAGTAGTTCTGCGGATGCGGGAATGCAGAGATGAGGAACGTGTATTTGAAAGGACCGTCAAAGGCTGTAAAGTATGCCGCATTGTGGTATTTGACCTGGTCGCCTATGACGAAGTTTCCGCTTTTTCCGTTACCCCATGAGAGCTTGTCACGCCCCACGAAGAGTGTCCAGTGATCGCCTCCTGCCGACACGAATGCCCTGAGGGGAAAGTTGAAGTCGAGCTGTTTCATGTCGTTTGCAAGAAGAAACGGAATGTTTGTCCAGAGAGTGCTGTCTCCGAACTTATGCGACTTGTCATCGCCGCTCTGCCAGTTTCTTGCCGTTCCGAGAGAGAAGTCGAAGAAGCCGTAGAAGTTCCGTCCTATGTGTTCTTCCGTATTGATGTTTACGGCCTGCTTCTGCCTGTCCCATCCGCGGGCCCAGTTTTCGCGGGTCTGAAAGTATGGAGAAGCCGAGTTGCTCTGTATGTAGAATTCCGGATCTGCTTCAAGAGAAGCGCTGAAAACGGGAAGCGAGGCATCCTCCAGAAGCCGTCTGCTGACGTCATCGTATAGCGAGAGTGCATATCCGTCGAGGCTGCTGCGTTCGATTTTATCCAGCATTGACAGAAGTTCCCTTCCGCTCCAGGGGCCGGTTGTACTTGGAAGTGAGTGCCCCGAGAGAATGAAAAGGGACGATATGTCATCCCAGATCTTATCGTCAACAGAGTAGATCTTCTGGTAGTTTTCCCTTTCTCCTGCAGAAACTGAAAGTACAGATACTGAAAGGATAAGAATAAAAGCCAGGAGTAATTTTTTCATTTTTATTTCCTCCCGAATATTGTGACATCGCCGTACTGAAATTGAAAGGGGTTTCTTTTTTTATCCTGCAAGAGCAAAGAGGAGAAAGAGAAAAAGATGAGGAAGCGAGAGCAGGATGCACTCTTTCAGACAGCTTTTTCTGTCGCTGATGATTCTCAGTGCCGTAAGGACAGGAAACGAAAACGGCAGGAAAGCTGAGGGCAGGGAGACTCTTGCCGCACTTTCCGGGCCGAATGCGGCTATTGAGCCGTCCTTCGTCATGAGAATTGAGGAAAGAAGAATCTCTGTTCTTCCTCCTGTCAGGATATGTGAAAGCGTGTATGAGAAGATGAGGATGAAAAGCACTGTAAGAAAGGAAGTCCAGTCTGTCTTCTTGAATACTTCCCTGTCGAACAGAAAAAGAATCAGGGTGATTATGATGAAGATGTCCGGGGCCCTGAAGCGGCGGGAGATTATGAGAACGAGAAGCAATGAAGGATAGAGGATCCTCAATGCACGCTTCTCCTTGTCCCAGTAAGGTTCATTTTCCACATGAAGATAGATTTCGTCTCCCCTTGTCCTCCTGTAAACCAGTACAGCTTCCAGAAGGAATATGAGAAGGGACAGAGAAAAAGGCAGAAGTATCTTCTCAAGGTAGGAGACGAATCCCGTGCCCTCCGTGTAGAGAATATGGATGCCTGTGCGGCTTACGGGGCTTATAAGTCCCGTAAGGGTACTGAGCACTGTCATCAGGGCAGCTGTGGGTATTATGTATTTCTCCTTTCTTGCTTCCCGTAAAAGTTCCGCCGTGAACGGAAGAAGCATCGCAATGACAAGATAGTCAGAAAGGATAAGGGAAAGAAGAAACGTCGAAAGCAAAATGACAGAAAAGAGAAAAGGTGTCGACCGTATGCTGTTGAAGAGCTTCAAAAGGGGAAGATGGAGATATTCCTTTTTCATTCCCTCTCCCACGAGCGTGAAGAGCAGGATATATGAAACAGTCTTCCATGGCAGGGCAACAACCTCCTTCCCGCTGAGAGGATGAAGGAAAAAGACTGCCAGGGAGAGAAGAAGATAAAGGGGAAGGAAACCGTACTCTCTAATCTTCTTCATCGCTTTCCTCTTTCTTCAGTTCCTCACCGCATGAGGAGAATGTGTAGCAGACTGCATTCCGGATCGCTTCATCGATGATCTCCTTCATGTTCAGGTCCCTGTAGTGCTTTCTTGTTTCCTCCCTGTCGGGACGTGTTACAGGATGTTTTGGAGAAAATACCACGCAGCAGTCCTCATACGGCAGAATCGAGGTCTCATATGTTCCGAGCTCCCTTGCCTTCAGGATAATCTCCTCCTTGTCCATGCCGGAAAGAGGCCTGAGAACAAGAGTGTCAGTCATGCTGTCGGTGAAGCTCATGGCGTCAAGGGTCTGGGATGCAACCTGGGAAACCGCTTCTCCCGTGACGATGGCAATATCGTGATTATCCTTTGCAATGCGTTCCGTTACTTCCAGCATTGCGGCACGGAACATCAGCGTGGCTTCTTCCTCCACAGCATGGTCCCTTATGTATTCCTGACCTTTCGTGAACGGAATGACGAAGAGCCTTGTACCCTGCAGATACGGCGCTATTATGGAGGCAAGCTTCTTCACCTTCTCCAGTGCCATTTCAGAGGTATACGGATAGGCGTGAAAGTAGCAGCAGTCGAGCTTGAGCCCGCGCTTTGCCATCAGCGCACCTGCAACAGGACTGTCGATTCCTCCTGAAAGGAGAAGCATTCCGCGTCCTGCCGTTGATACCGGAAGTCCTCCGGGTCCCTTGAGGGAGTGGGTGTAGATGTATATTTCGTTTCTTATCTCCACCGTTATCGTGTAGTCCGGTTTCTTCAGGTCCACCCTGAGGGACGGATAGTATTTTTCAACGACATCTGCAATGCGGCATGCAACGTCCAGGGAAGACAGGGGATAGTTCTTGTCCTCGCGCCTTACTTCCACCTTGAATGATCCTTCATTCGAGAAAGGGGATGAAGTGGAGAGAATCTCGTCACACATGGCACAGACGGCTTCAATGCTTTTGTCACTGACGGAGAATGAAGGAGCCCATCCCGTGATTCCGTATGTCGTGGAGAGTGCCTTTTCGATTTTCTCCTTCGGACAGTTTTCATCAACATAGAGAAAGACCCTGCCCTTTGTCTTGTCCATGCGGCAGGAATAGGGCTTGATTTTTGCCCGTATGTTGGAGCGGAGCTTCCGCTCGAACATGATCCTGTTTCCGCCCTTGAGCGCGATTTCACCTTCCTTGATAAGATACTGCTGTTCAGACATTCATAATTTCCTTTATTGCTTTGACCAGCTCTTCGGCCTCCGTGAGAGTTGAAGTTCTCGAGAGGCTGATTCTGATGGCTCCTGCTGCATCATGTGCGTTTATTCCCATTGCTTCGAGAATCCTGTCAGTCTTTCCCTTTGAGTTGCTCGAGCATGCGGAACCTGCGGAGACGCAGAAGCCTCTGTCCATCAGCATGCGTGTAAAGACTTCGGAGGGAAGGGGAGCACCGGCAGAGAGTATGTACGGAGAGGAGTTTTCGGGAGAAAAGATCTTCATTTCGAGTCTTTCCAGGTTCTCCCTGAGGTAAAGTTTTATCCTGCAGGCGTTTTCTGCCGCTTCCTCCTTTCTTTCCATCCATTCGGAGAGCGCGGTTTCGAATGCCGCAATGGCAGGAAGGTTTTCCGTTCCGCCCCTTCTTCCCCTTTCCTGTCCCCCGGCCACGGCAAGCGGCCGGATGATTTCTGCATTCTTTGCATACAGCAGCCCGATTCCTCTCGGACCGTTTATCTTGTGGGCGGAAAACGATGCCGCGTCGATGTCCCATTCACGCAGAAGTAGGGGAGTCTTTCCAAGAGCCTGCACGCTGTCACAGAAGAAGAGAATTCTCCGTCCGTGCTGCTTTTCATAGCGTCTTACGGCACCGACAAGTTCCCTGACGGGTTCAATGGCTCCCGTGACGTTGTTCACGCTCATTATCGCCACTGCCTTTGTGTCGGGAGTGAGGGTTTTTTCGAGTTCGTCCGGAGAGACGAAGCCTCCGCGTGCCTTTATTCTGATGACATTCCATCCGCTGTTCTTGAGAAAGCCTTCCCAGCTCGATACTGCCTCGTGCTCGATGCGTGACATGATGACTGTTCCCTTCCCCATCCAGAGAAGCGACTGGAAAAAGAGCGATATCGATTCGGTTGCACCGCTTGTGAATATCATGTTCTTCTCACCGGCTCCGATGAGAGACGCAATCTTCTCCCTCTTTTCCTCAAGGAGCGTCTTTGCCTTCTGTCCGAGACGGTGGCCTGATGACGGGTTGCCGCTGAAATCCTTCGAGACGCGGATGTACTCTTCGAGCGCTCTGTCTGATATCCTCGTCGTCGCGGCATTGTCGAAATAGATTTCCATGGCTCAATTTTTCCCTTTATTCATACTTTGGTCTATAGCCTTATTGGAAGAAGAACGGGAATTGAATAAACTCGGCATATGAAAAAGCTGTTTGATTCATCCCTCCATAACGGAAAGATTACATCCCTCTTCATCACGGAAGACAAAGAGGAACTGAGGAATCGCGTTTCCTCTCTTGAGTCACCGCTCATCGTCTGTGACGAAAATACCCTTCAGTATTCTCCTCTGCCGGAAAGGACGCTGGTGCTTGAGAGCGGGGAAAGGAACAAGAACATTGAAAGTATCGGGAAAATCATCTCGTTCGCACTCGAAACGGGACTGG
>CAVBWE010000157.1:0-17696 GCA_963598715.1 Sphaerochaetaceae bacterium
CTGGACACGATGTACCAGGAATTAAAGGATAAGGCTATGGGAGGTCCGTGGAGGGATGATAACTACTGGTCCAGTACTGAATACGGAAGTGAGTACGGATGGAGCATCTCCTTCAAAGAGAGGACACCTGTAATCGATGCCCGCTATGAGAAAAGAAGCGTACGTCCCGTCAGGGCTTTCTGATTGTTATGCAGTCACATATGCACTTGTAAAACATGTATGCCTTTGACCTGTCGATATTCATGGCGGATAAATCAGGTCCTCCGTCATACAGAAGAGGAGAAAGTGACAACGGACATAAGACTGCAATTGAAGCACACTGTCCCTGACAACGCAGCTGCCGTTATCCTCTGATAAAACAGCAAATGGCCCTCTGTTTTTCTGATTACAGTGATGCTTCAATGTTGAAACAACGGTTGTGAGAGTCCTCTCCTATAGGCGCTGCAGACAGCAAATAAATATGGGTCTGTCTGATTTTTGTGTCGGGAACACAGTGAAAACTGCATGGTTTGAAAACAATAAATCTTGTAATTTCTTTTTTATGGTATCATGTTTCAAAAACAACGGATGTAAAGAAGGTCTACATAATGAAGAAAGCTCTATTTTGCCTGATGACGGTATTGTTCTCCGTTATGCTCGTCGTCTCATGCGATAACAATGCAAAGAAAACGGAAGAGGCAGGCTTCACGGTTACATTCAATCTCTGTGGCGGAAAGGGAGATATCAGGGCCCAGAAAGTCAGTAAGGGAGCAACGGCACAGGAGCCGGATGTCAATCCGACAAGAGACAGCTTCACGTTTGAAAGATGGTCCCTTACCGAAAACGGAACAGAAGAATTTGATTTCAATACAAAGATAACCAAAGATACGGTCATCTATGCCGTCTGGAAGGAAAAGACAGCCTTCACCGTTACATTCGATCTTTCCGGCGGGAACGGCAATATCGACGAGCAGACAATCAATAAAGGGGAACTTGCATTGAAGCCGACTCCTGATCCGACAAAAGACGGCTACACATTTCAAAGATGGTCCCTTACCGAAAACGGAACAGAAGAATTTGATTTCAATACAAAGATAACCAAAGATACGGTCATCTATGCCGTCTGGAAGGAAAAGACAGCCTTCACCGTTACATTCGATCTTTCCGGCGGGAACGGCAATATCGACGAGCAGACAATCAATAAAGGGGAACTTGCATTGAAGCCGACTCCTGATCCGACAAAAGACGGCTACACATTTCAAAGATGGTCCCTTACCGAAAACGGAACAGAAGAATTTGATTTCAATACAAAGATAACCAAAGATACGGTCATCTATGCCGTCTGGAAGGAAAATCCTTCTGTCACGGTTACGTTCAATCTCTGTGGCGGAAAAGGCCGTATCGAAAGTCAGAAAGTCAGGAAAGGAGCGTCGGCAACAAAGCCTCAGGATCCGGCAAGGAGCGGCTACACATTTCAAAGATGGTCCCTTACCGAAAACGGAGATACTTTCTTTTTCGAAACGAAGATTACCGAAGATACGGTTCTCTATGCTGTCTGGGCGGAAAGACCTTACTTTCTTGTTTCATTCAACCTTTCAGGAGCTTCCGGCTATATTGATCCTGAAAAAGTCACAAAAGGCGGATTTGCGACAAAACCTGATACAGTCCCCTCAAGAGACGGCTACACATTCCAGATGTGGTCTGCTAGCGGGGACGGAACGGCAGAATTCAATTTCACAGGTACGGCAATAACAGAGGATATGACCCTTTATGCCGTCTGGAAGGAAAATCCTTCTGTCACGGTTACGTTCAATCTCTGTGGCGGGGAAGGCAGTATCGAAAGCCAGAAGGTCAGGAAAGGAGCGTCGGCAGTAAAGCCTCAGGATCCGGCAAGAGACGGTTACGCCTTTGAAAGATGGTCGCTTACCGAAAACGGAACACAGGCCTATGACTTCGGAAACACGAAGATGACTGACGATATAACCCTCTATGCTGTCTGGAGAAAGCTGTATGAAGTCGGAGAACAGGGTCCTGGCGGCGGAATAATCTTCTATGATGCACAGAGAACGCTGAATACTCCGTATACGGACAGAAACGGAAAGGAAGTTGAGTTTTTCTGGCGCTATCTTGAAGCTGCCCCCGAGGATATCGGAGGAAAGCATTCCTTCGGATATTACGCAACTGAGGGTGCTACCCCGCATACCATAGGAACAAAACCTGATTTCGGAAAAGGAAAAGCCAACACGGAAGCTATTTTAAGATGGACAACTACTGATGCTCCTCCTTATTATGCCGCAAAACTGTGTGATGATTACAGTACAACAGTCGACGGCGTCAAGTATGACGACTGGTTCATACCGAGCAAGGATGAGCTGGACATAATGTACCGTGAATTAAAGGATAAGGATATGGGAGGTCCGTGGAGGGATGATAACTACTGGTCCAGTACTGAATACGGGTGTGAGTACGGATGGAGCATCTCCTTCAAAGACGGGACAGCTGTAATCGATGCCCGCTATGAGTACAGAAGCGTACGTCCCGTCAGGGCTTTCTGATTGCCGGTGTCCGGGAACATGATGCACGGCCTCAAAACCGTGCATCATATTTCATACGCCGTCAGCTCATCATCCGGCAGTGCACTCCATATTTCAGATACTGCAGGACAGGATGCATTTCCTGCCGGATCCGGAGCATCTCGTCAGGAAGTGACGGTGCCGCTCTGAAAACACAGACACGTTATGTTTCAGAAAAACGCCTCGGAAAATTGCCGCCATCCTCTCTTTTCCCGGCCGGAATGTGAATCTGCACCGGTATTATATTCCGACGCCTTCAGTAGCGAGCGTGAAAGAAACATAGCCCTGTATATTCGAGTTTGTCAGGCCGTCTGTGTTTCTGTAATTCCATCTTGACGAATATGCCGCACCGGCAGAAAAGACCCAGTCGCTCCAGATTCTCACACTGCCTTCCAGGGAAAACACAAGAGTGTGCTCCACTGTCCCCGTAAGGGACGTCTGAAAAATCGTATCAAGAGTGTCTATGCCGTCGAAGGTATAGTTCAGGGCATCCGTGCCACGTCCCTTCCTGCCGTGAGCCATGTAGAGGGCAGACGACGAAAGCGACCACTCTGACGGCACACGCCAGGATGAGCCGAGAGAAAGAACCAGGCAGTCACCGCCATAGCGGTAGCCGCTGCAGCTCATGTCGGAAGAGCCTTCTTCCTCCCTGTGATATCCTGTAAGCCAGTCCTGGGACCAGCAGTATTTTCCGGTTTTCTTCTGCGTCACATTTCCGTTCTCGTCATAATATTTGGAATTGAGGTACATTCCCGGCATGTTGTACACGATTTCCCCGTAGAGGTTCAGCATTCCCCGTCTTATGATGTCCGTGTAGCTGAGGTTCAGGAGGCCTCCGATTGCATTGGGATCCGTATAGCCGAAATCCTCGATATAGCCTGCAGCTTCACCCGGAATCTGAATCTGATCCACAGAGACCTGGAAGTAGACGTTCCATTTTCTCAGGGGCGTCCAGGAGAAATCAAAGGTTATAAGGTTATTTGCTTCCAGGATTCCGCTTTCATGGAAGTTGTACATGTTGTGAAGGACCATGAAGGGATTGAGATACCTGAAGTCGAATGCCGTATCGGTATCAAGAAGACTCAGGAGTCCGAGAGATATCTTTGCCCTGTCACTGAAAATGAGTTCATAGACGGCAGAATGCCTTATGTTCCTGTATCCCGAGAATGATGAAATCCGGGTTTCCCAGGGATTATTGACACTTCTTGAAGAATCAAACGACGTAAGGTTTAGAAACACTGAGGTATTACGGGTGTAGAAGCCCGCCTTCATGAATTCCTGGTAGTCGTAGTTGTCGCCTATTGCCGTGTTTCCCGTATAGCCTTCCCCCAGAGAGACCTTCCCTCGTCCGATAATGAGGCTCATCCCCCTTTGCCCGAGGGAAATTCCTGCATCGAAAGGAAAGTTCTGGACAATACGGGAACCCCAGACGTTCGTATGGAAAAGCTCATTCCAGCAGATGGCAGCAGACTCCATTGAATCCGAAACCTTCTGTCTGTATGGAATGGTGAAGCGGCCGTATAATGCATCATGGAGGGTAAATACAAGTGAAGCTTCCGCAGCGCTTTTCCTCGTCGTGTGAGAGGCTATGAACCAGTCAGAGTCATATGCCCAGGCAGGTGCATAAGAGCCGTCCGGGCCATACGGCTCACTGCTCTGAAAGAAGGCGGAAGGCGAAAGGAACGCCGAATAGCCGAGTGACCCGATATCGTCACGATAAATGACATCTTCACTTTCAAGCCGCTTCTTCACGTCAAGGAGGAAGGGATTATCAGAAGGGAGCACCTTCTCAGCCCTTTCCAGGGCGATGAGAAGCTGATCTGACGTTACCGGGCCGAATGACGACGGACCTGCAACTCCCGCATAGCGGCATATTTCATTCACGCTTCTCCACTCGAGGGATGAAACGGCATAGTATCTCTGCCCGGATGATGCTGCATCAAGGAAGAAAAGCGGGAAAGATAGCAGTACAAGAAGAACAGCCATTCCGGATCTTTTCATTTTTACCTCCTCAGAAGCGGCGGAACATCATAGCTGAAGGTACATCCGAAACAGAGGGCGAGCGAGCCCTTCTCTTTTCCTTCAGTGTTTCCCGCGTTCCACATGTACGAGTATGCCCCGCCAAGTGAAAGCGAAACATATTCATTTATGCCGTATGAGCCCGTCAGGGAAAGAAGCGCCGTGTGCTCCACAATTCCCGAAGGAGCCATTGTCCTGTATGTGGAGGGCGAGTCGATACCGTCAAATGTGTAGGCATTGAGGTTTCGTCCGCGCCCCTTCTCTCCGTGTGCCATGTACATAAGGGAGGTTTCAAGAGAGAAGTTTTTCCTCACGTACTCTCCGCCGAGAGAGACGACAAGTGCATCAGGGCCCCAGATGTAGCCCGAGTACTTCACGTCGCCGTAACTGCCGCCGCCTCTCCAGTACCCCATGAGCCAGTCCTGAGACCATGCATTGAGGCCCGTGTTCTCCGACACGATTGTACTGTCGGATGCACTCCTGTAGTATTTGCTGTTGAGGTACATTCCCGGGTAGGTGTATACGCCTTCAAGATACATTGAAAGCACTCCTTCCTCCACGAAATCGGAATAAGTTATATTCATCAGGTACGCAAAGGCATCCGGGTCCAGCTTCTCTCCGTATGATTCGACTTCGCCCCTGCTCTGTGCCTGATCAAGCGTAAACTGGAAATAGATGTTCCACTTTCTTATCGGAGTCCATGAGATATCGGCAGTAAGCATGTTGTTGCTCTCGAATATCGTGTGGTCAGTGTAGTTGAACATGTTGTGGATTACGCTGAAGGGATTGAGGAGCCTTATGTCGAAGCCGGATGTGGTATCAAGAAGATTGATGAGGGAAGCCGAAATGCGGAGGTTTTCCGCTATCATGAACTCTATTTGCTCCTCATGCCTCAGCTGTCTGTAGCCTGAGAAGCGCGGCGACATGAGCGAATATGGATTTGATGTGAGGGATGTATCGTGAGAAGAGTCGAAATTCGTTATTCTCAGATAAAACCCCATGAAGCCGGTATAAAACGAGCCCTTCACGAATTCCTGGTAGTCGTAGTTGTCCCCGACTGCGGTATTGCCGGTTATTCCCTCCCCCTGTGAGGCTTTTCCCCTGAGTGCCATGACAGACCAGAAGTTCCCGCCGAAAGCGACTCCTGCATTATACGGATAGCTTTCGGTATGGACGGAGCTTATGTTCGTGCTGAACGGCACATTCCATATCCCGTCCTGGAATTCGTCGCGCGAGAAGTTGTAGTCGAAGACACCGTATACCGAATCAAGAAGCGAGAAATCGAGGAGAATGGAAAAAAGGGGACTGCGCTTACGCGAGGGTGCAATGAACCATTCCCTGTCCTTGTCCCATTCAATGCTTTCCTCTTCGGCTTTTCCCGTCTTCAGATATGCTTCAGGACTCAGCGAAAGCGAGAAGCGCAGTTCTCCCTTACCGTCGGAAACAGCCGCCTCTCCTTCTTCAAACAGGCTCAGCGTATAGAGCAGAAATTCATCGGAAGGAGAAAGAACGGCTGATGAACGCTCAATTGCCGAAAAGAGCTGGGATTGCGTCACGGGACCGCCGGAGGAAGGACCGCTTACACCTGCATAATGCGAGAGTGCGTTGACGGTTTTCCATTGGGAAGACGACACGGCATACCACTTCTGGCTGTTTGCAGAAAGGAGGAATGCGGTGAAAAGCAGTACGACAGCAGAAATTTTTCTCTTCATCATGAATGGAGGGCGGCAGTGAACCACTTCGAGAGTGCGACGATACGGTTATAGAATGAAAGCTCGAGGTCGACTGTATAGAAGAGCACCGTGACCTTCGGCTTCTTGTCCCTCACCGATGCGAGTGCATATACGTAGATGCCCTCCTCCGTCCGGGTGAAATCGAGGCACATGTTGACCTTGCCCTTCTTTACAAGGCTTATTCCCATGAACTTCAGGTCCTCGTTGTTACGTATGTCCATGAAGATTTCGTCATTGACTGCAGTGTACGCCATACTGTATACGTTGCCGCCGAACGAGGTATCGTCCTGATAGGAGTAATATTCGGCATATAACGGAACATCCTGGACTACGGGGTCACTTATCCTGTCCTTTCTGTTATCTGAAGAGAGCATCGAACACTCATCAAAGAGCGTCACCTCCTTATCTCCCGCCCTGTGGGATATATAGGTGATTCCGCTCATCGTCGACACCTTGAGAAGGGTGTTGTAGAGCGCCCTTTTCTGTTCATCCCGTGTCATGCCGTCCCAGCCCTCAGGATACGGAACGAGTGCAGCGAGTGCCACTGCAAAGCCTTTCTCCATGGATAGGATGCTGTCTATCCTCGCTGAAACGAGTTCAGACTCCGGTGCGATGCGCCTGAGGTCTCCCCCCGAGGTGTTCTCCTTCACGGTTTCGCCATCCAGGATCTTCTGATATGTCTCCTCGTCAGCCCACGCCATTATTTTCTTCAGCGCCGGATATGCCGAAAGGGAAACACAGGAGAGAATCAGGACGGAAAGCAGCAACAGAATCCTCTTCATTTCTCTATCTCCTTTGTAAACCAGGTCCTGAGCGATACGATTCTCTTGGTGAATGCGGAAGGAAGATGCACGGAGACAAACGGAGTTTCAATCGTGGTGTTCTCCCTGTAGACCGTGGCAAGGGCAAAAAGAGCCAGGCCTTCCTCAGTCATGAGGACGTCGACAGACATATTGAGCTCCTCCCTGTCCACCGCAGTGTAGAACAGGAAATCAAGTTTACTGTAATTCGTGAACGTGACGAATATCTCGTCACGGCTTATATCGTAGTCAATTACATACGTATTGCCGCCGAAGATGTTGTCCTTGAGGTAGGCATACGCTTCATACGTGTATTCATCAGGGGCATACGAGAAGGAGGCATCACTGGCCTTCTTTCCCCTTACGGGAGAAGTGAGGGTATAGGCATCACTGAAGAGGACCTTCGGCTTCTCTCCCGCCGCATGGGAAATGTATGTTATGCCCCTTATCGTCGATATCGAGAGAAGAGTGTTGATTATCCGGAGTTTCCTCTCGTCATGGTCAAGGTCCTTCCAGCTTTCGGGATACGGGATGAATGCGGAAATTCCCATCGTGAATGCGCCGTCTTCACTGCTGTCAGAGATGGCCTTCGCCTTTCCCTTCGTACCGTCAAACGAAATCGACGGCACATCGTCTCCGTATGGAGAGCCCATCTCTATGGTCTCTCCCCTGAGGAGGTTCTCCCTCCTTTCCTCCGGAAAATCCGTAATCACGGAATATATGCTCTTCTCCGCAGACAGGAGTGACATCACGAAAAGAAACACAAGAAAAGGAAGAAGTCTTTTTTTCATAGCAACAAGTTATCCCTTTCAGGCGGATAAAGGCAACAGATGGAACTAATAGTAAAGAGTAAAACCGACAGAGAGCGTAAAACGTGTCGACGTACTCCAGTCCGTGCCCATGACAGTGCCGGTGCCGGGATTCGTAATCATTTTGCCCCCCTCCGTATCTACGATGTCATAGCACTCATATTCCTTCACTGTTGCAGGATCGAGAGTGTAGCTGCGCTTCTGTGTGATTATGCACCCGAGAGCTGCGCTGAGGCTTACCGGACTCTCTTCAAACTTCTTTTCTGCAGACAGTGACAGCAGGAGGTCGTTTCTCCATATGTAGGAGAAGAAGTCACGCTTTGCATAGGCGTCCACGTGTGCCGTGTAGTAGTAGTTTATGAGGGTCTCAAGCGTCGTACCGCCTGTACTTTCCGTCGAGTACTGGGCACTTCTCATCTGGTCCTTCACCGTAAAATCCAGCGAAAGCCCGTATTCCTCAAGACTTGTCCTGAATGATGCAAGGATCTCAACCGAGTCCGGATACAGCGGATAGGAAAGTGCATAGCCTTTGTTGACATAGCCTGTAGCCATCGCCGTGCTTCCCCATGGATTCATACCGCTCTTATAGGTGTAATGGCTGCCGAAGAACGGCCCGACATATGTCGCCTGCAGCGTCAATGTCGAGAACGATAGGACCGGGACGGGGAAAACTGCACCGCCCTGACAGGAAAAGATGTTCCTTGCCCAGAAAAGGGCTGCCTTGTTGAACTCATCAATTCCCAGCGTCAGGTAGAATCTTCCGACTCCCTTCCACACGTACTGCAGATCGAGTCCTGCAAGCATGTTGTCAAAGTCCCCTATATAGTTCTGTGCGAACATGTAGACTCCGAGAGGGTTGAGATACGCCAGCTCAAAGCGCTTACGCCAGACAACGGATTCATATATGGAAGCCCTGAAGCCTTCGAAGAACTCGACTTCGATTCTCTGAAGGGAGAATGCATTGTCATACAGGTTCGAATGAAGGTCACTGTCTCCGGTAAGAGGTGTTTCATCCTTGAGAATGAGATACGATTTTCCGAGAGAACCGACAAGGGATGATAAGGTGAAAAAGGACGCAGGCTCAAGCGTGAACTCCACGGCGTCAAAGCTCCTTGCACTTTTCGAGAGGGCAATGTTGTTCTCCCCCGGGCCCCAGTCACGGCTGACGGAGGCAAAGCGCATCGTAAGCGCTCCGTCGAACAGCACAGCCGCGAGCTCCGGATTCATCACAAAGCCGTCACCGAAGGAGGAAAACGGAGAGGAAGTGAAATCTGCACCGCTGAAAAGACTCATATAGAAGCCGTCGCAGTCATGACGGAAGTCGGTGATGAGAAATGCCCGGTGATCGAGTCTGTCAAGAAGCACGCCGAAATCCATGTAGAAGGAGAAGGAAGAAAAGAGATTTCCCTTCACATAGGCCGTAACCCTGTTTCTTGAGTCGAAGACACCGTTTTCACTTGAAACAGTCTGCCTGGAAGAAAATTTCATGCCTGCCGCAACGGCACTGGACAAGTCGATTTGCCATCCCCTGTATCCCTTTTCCAGAAGAGGTGCATCTTCTCTCACGGTATATGAATCATCCAGAAGGGTCAGAAGCCTTCTTACCGTCTGCTTCTCGTCTGAAGATATGAGGGACGATTCTTCTATGCGTTCAAGAAGAGTTACCGTCTTCTCAAGACTGTAGGGTTTCACTGAGGACTGCATGGGGATTATGCCGCGCGTGACGGCAGAGTCTATGATGCGGTATGCATCACTTCCCAGCGGTACCGAAAGGTTCCTTCCTCCGGCAGAGAGAAGCCCGGAGAAAAGAGTGACAAGAAACAGAAACAGGATTTTTCTTTTCATTCGTTCATCCTAAAAGAAGAAGCCGAGACCGATATATATTTCGTAGAAACCTTCGCTTCCCGCTTCTCCGCGATATCTTTTCATGAGTTTTTCCAGATCCAGGCCGAAAGAAGCACGTACCGGATAGCTGGGATAACTCTTGAGAACTCCTATCCCCTCTATTCCGAAACCGCAGAAGTTCCTGGCATCCACGCCTTCCTTCGGCTTTGCAACACCGTAGTCGACAAAGAAATTGATGTAGGCATCGGCAAATGACAGAAACGGCGGAAGGGGCAGGACCGACATGAGGTTGAGGGAGGCTGCGATTCCTATGATATTCTTGTCATAGCCTTCCGTAGAGACGTTTCTGATTCCCCTGAGGTATTCCCCGAGGGAGTAATCGTCACTTCCTTCAATGCTCCCGTAGTCATCCACTTCACTGACATAGTTCAGCGTAAGGCGGAACGAGGGATTGAACCATGACCAGAAGATCTTGTGGATGGAGAGGTCTATGTGGTCGTTGACACCCGTATCTTCATTGATGCGCCTCGTACCGTACTCCTGCATCCAGGATTCGCTGATTCTTATATTGTAGCTTATGCCGTCACGGAAATTGCCCTTCCAGTTGATGTAGTTGCCGCTTGTAGAGGCGGAGATGACATAGTAGCGCTTGAAGAGTACCGTGCCGTTCTCCTCCTTCTCGATACGCAAAAATTCACTGAGTGTCGGACGCAGTGAGATATGACTGCCGATCCTTATCTCCTGGCTGATTCCGACTCCGCTGTCGAAGCGTGTGACACTCTTTTCCTTGTAAAGCCTGATGTTTTCCATTGCCATGAGCGTCGTTATGTCGCTCAGGCGGTAGAAGAAGGTGTTGTCCACATCAAAATAATCATCGAACCTGTAGCGGAGCGTGTTCGAGAATGAATAGGGAAAGAGAGAGGGCGTGAGGAACGACAGCGCCGTGGTGTGCGCAGCTTCGTAGGGCCGGAAGGAGTATACACCGTCACTTCCCTTCTTCTCCTTCAGCTTGAAATAGTCTGAAAAATCGAAGCGGAGGGAATGCCGTGTCACATTCTCCATGCGTATTGACGGCGTTATGTATGACGACACCCTGTCATAGTGGATGAGAGCGTCAAGGGACGGAAGAAACGACACGGAGCCGAGCATGATGTTCTCGCCGTCCGCTTTTACCGTATACCTGTAGTTGTCATAGACCCTCTTCACGCTGAATGAGGCATTCAACTGTGCTCCCCATCCCAGCGGAATGCCTTCGCCTGAAAGTTCATACTTGAACGAGCTGTCAGATGTATCGCCCTCAAAGTATGTCGAAAGAGTTGCCTTTCCGAGCTTTAAATCTGTAAGGGAGAAGTTTCCGTCATACCCCGGTTTTCCGAATGACTCGGGAGGAAAGATTACACGGAAAGTCGAGGAGAAGTCCGTGAGGGCCCCCATGAGATTGGACTCGAAGGCCTTGACGCCGATGATCGCACCGACATTGGTATCGTACTTGGGATACGGGACTATGAGAAAGGTGCGTGCATCCTCTATCGTGAATGTAACAAAGACCTTCTCTTCTCCGCTTTCCGACGCTTCTGTCAGCGTTTCATACTCCACGTTTCTGAAGACCCTGAGATTCTTCAGTGTCTGAAGCTTGGCCTCGAGAGCCGACGAGAGGTCATCTTCTGTTTCAAAGCGCTCCTCCCCGTCCGGGACAACAAGCTTTTCAATGACACTTTCCCTTGTCTTTCCGCTTATATTGAACGTGTATCCGCT
Organism: Sphaerochaetaceae bacterium; assembly: GCA_963598715.1. Classification (GTDB taxonomy): domain Bacteria; phylum Spirochaetota; class Spirochaetia; order Sphaerochaetales; family Sphaerochaetaceae; genus Ornithospirochaeta. The sequence goes on from CAVBWE010000157.1 coordinate 11,514, forward strand.
GATGACAAAGCTTTCTGCATGGAGCGAAAGGGCAAAGAGGAAGGCAGAAAACAGAATGAGCGCTCTCTTCATGTTCCTTACATCGCTCCTTCACGGCGGAATACGGACGCAATTGTCCTCAGTATTATCCTGATGTCGAGAAGAACAGAGCAATGGTCGACATAATAAAGCTCAAGCTCACACCTCTGGGGATATTTCACGCAGTTACGCCCGTTGCATGCCCACCATCCCGTAAGGCCGGGTGTGACGGAGAGAAGCTTATCCTTTCTGTCCCCGTACCACTTGAGTTCCTCCTCAACTATCGGGCGCGGCCCGACAAAGGACATATCCCCCTTGAGGATATTTATGAGCTGGGGTATTTCATCAAGGCTCGTCACCCTGAGTATATGGCCCAGCGGAGTAATGCGCGGATCATTTTTAAGCTTGAAGTTCTCCTGCCATTCCTTTTTCTGCTCGGGTGTAAAGGAGGAGATGAGGGAGTCGGCATCCGGAACCATCGAGCGGAACTTGAGTATCCCGATCCTTCTTCCGCCCTTTCCGATGCGGTCATGCACATAGAACGGGGAAGAATGGAGCGTAATGGAATTGATGACCATGATTACGAGAAAAAGAGGGGACAGCACAACAAGGCCGATAAGCGACAGAATAATATCGGAAAGACGCTTGATGAAATGATACACCTTCTACCTCTGACTCCAAAGTCGTTCTGTCTTACATTATAGTCATAAAACAGATGTAATTGCCATATCAAAAAGGATAGAGATACTCTTCAAGCTCCTTTTCTATAAGGCTTATCTCATCGCGCGCTGCCCGGACAGTCTTCCATGTCTGAGTGTTCTTCATGGAATCGGAAGGATTGAAATGACTGAAACGCCCGGTATGGTCGCTTTCGGAGAGGGAAAGCCACGAATCGATGAAGCGGGATGTTTCGTCATATCTGTACACGAGGTCCTCAAAACGTATGAAGACGACGTTCTTTCCGTCGAACGTCTCCCTCTTCCTGTGTTCCCTCGTATATTTGTACCAGAGGCAGAACTTGTCAGCGTCACCCGGAAGAACCCCGTCCTTCCACACATATTTATCGAGGACGAAGATATCCCTGGGATCCCTGTCGACGACGGCAACCCTTATGTCATTGAAGTACCTGAGGTACCTTTGGAGGTTTGTCGGAGGCACTATCTGATCGACCATGACGGTATCGAAGCCTTCCGATACGGAGGAGAAGAGCTCGTCAATGTAGGAGCGCGTAAGAGAGAGGAACTTCTCCTGGCTGGGATGAGCGCAGTATGTTATCTCCTTCTTCATGGTATTTAGGGCCCGGTCCGGCTGATTGCGCCACACAGTCTCCTTGAGTATCTTGTTGATTATCCTCTTGCGGAAATAGAAGAACATGCCCCTGTCTATAAGGTCATACTGCCACCATCCCCTGTACTTGAAGTCGGTGAGCTTCTCAATATAGTCATAGGAATACTTCTTCCACCTGTCACCGAAGAAGCGGGAATATTTACGTGCGAACATATTGCCGCTGTTGAGGTCCACAAGGCGCCTGTAGCGCTTGAGGGCGTGGCCGGAGTTATGACGGTTGAAGTTTTCAACGAGATTGTACTCGAGGTCCGCAATTCCGTCAGGGTCCTGGACGAAACGGAATTCCTCGTTCGTGAACGAATAGATGGATTCGAATTCACTCAGGTAGTCCGTAACCGCACTGGAGCCTGTCCCGTAATATGATGCACATGAAATGATTCTGAGTCCCATTTTTTCACCTGATCCTTTCAAGAAGGGAAGAAAGCTCCGTTCTTATCCTGTCCGGAGAGAAGGATGAAAGCCTCTCCAGGCCTTTCTTCCTGTACAGAGCGTAAAGACTGTCATCCGAAAGCAGACGGTGGATTTTCTCTGCCATGTCACGGGGATCCCTTATCCTTGAAAGAAGCCCGTACTCGTTGTCTCCGAGAATCTCCCTCGGCCCTGTCTTGCTGTCCGTAACGACGACCGGAAGGCCATAGGAGAAGGCTTCAGGAATGACAGTCGGCAGTCCTTCTCCCGCAACCGATGCATGAACAAGTATCTTCGCACTGGAATAGTAATCCTGAACGTTGTTTCTCGCGCCCTCGAAATGTATGTGGCTGCTGACTGAAGAAAGAGAAGAGGAAACATAATTCTTCACATTCTCCTCCTCCTCTCCGTCTCCGACGAATACGAGATCTATGTCATCGCCGTATTTTTCACGGACAAGAGAGAATGCCTCAGCCACGGTATACTGGTCCTTGTGGGGGTATGAAAACCTCGAGACCATGAGAATGAAGACTCCGTACTTCCGTTTAAGAAGTTCAGCTTCGCCTTCATCCACCTTTCTCCTGCCTATGCATACGGGATTGTACATCTTCGTTATGTTGAGCCTGAGAAACGGATTATATGCAAGAATCTCCTCTTCGGCCTCGTCAACAAGTACGACAAGATTCCCTATCTTCCTGTAGAGGCTTATGAAGCCGTCTGAAGAAAGGAGGTAGCTGTAAAGGGCGCCATGAAGCCAGCAGAGCTTTTTTTCAGACCGGACATAGCCCAGGCTGAGGAATGTCAGGTCATTGAAATGGCCCGAGAACGCAATTGCAAGGTCATAGCGTGTGCATAGGAAGGAAAAAAGGCGTGAGTAAAGCCTGTACACGACATTCATCAGACTCAGGCCCAGGGAAAGAACGGGATATGCATATTTTCCCCAGTCGTACATACGGATAAGCTTATTGTATCTTTCGGGGCAGAGCCACCTGGGATAAGGGAAGTGTTCGATTCTTACGCCTTCCGGAACAAGATACTCCATCTCATTGAGGCGGGGAACAAGATTGATGACGGTAACTTCGTGTCCGAGTTCCCGTAACAGCCTTATGTAATCCGAACCGACCCTTTCGATACCGCCTATCTGCAATCCGTCAAAGACAATGGCAATCTTCATCTTTTCCACCCCTGCTCATCTTAAGTACAAACGTGCTACTGCGTCAAAGCTGAAATATGAGAGAAGAAGCGCAGAGCGCACCTTGAAGCGTGTCTTTCTTCCCGTAAGGACCCTGAAGCGGTATTTTCTGATGAATGACATGACAGCGCTTCTTTCCTCCTCATGTTCCCTTCCCTCCGGAATCATGAGGAAAACGACAAAAGCGATATTCGTCAGCCTGTTCAGGACTTCATACCTGTAGGGAAACCCGGAGTCGAGGGATGACAGATATCTTTCAAACCCTGCAACCGATGAAACCTTGTCCTTTGAGTATCCTCCGCACATTGCTCCCCTGTCATTCAGGTAGTAGGCATAAAGCGGAGAAGAAAGATAGGCAATATCTTTGAGCCTGCGGATTATCCCGATATTGAAGATGAAGTCTTCACCGATTCTCACGTCCGTGCAGAATCTTGTGTCCCCGACTGCCTCTGCCGAGTAGAGGTTTCCCCATACTGATGTTACCTCGGTAAAAGGAAAGGGACGGCGGAGAAAGCATATGTCGTCAATGGCAGCGCTTTGTGTGACGACGCTCACTTCCTTCCTGACGGCGTCCCCTGTAAGAACGGAATCTTCCCTATAAACACGTTCGGCGCCTCCCTTGACATACCCGGAGCCGGTCTTATGTGCTGCTTCCAGAAGGCCTTCAAGATAAAACGGGGATACAAAGTCATCGCTGTCGATGAATGTGATGTAGCTGCCTTGCGCCTCATCAAGGCCGAGGTTCCTTGCCGTCGCGACTCCCCCGTTTGCACTATGGCGGACCCTTATCCGTGAATCAAGTGCGCACAGTCTGTCGCACACGGCTGCAGTCTCATCACACGAACCGTCGTCCATGACAAGAAGCTCAAACTCCCCGCAGCTCTGGGAGAGGACACTCTTTACCGCCTTCTCAAGAAGAGGAGAGGGCGTGTTATACACGGGCATTATTATACTGACGAGTTCCTTCATCGCTTTTTCCTGTCATCAGGCTCTATGAACATCAGGGCTTTCTTCCATCGCCTTCATATATACTTCACGGTATTTTTCACACATTACGCGTGTGTTGTATTCATTGAGTATATCCGAAAAGGCATTCTCCGTAAGATCCGTGTTATCTGAAGATTGGACTTTCCGTATTGCACATACATAGTCATCAACACTTTTGCAGAGATACCCGCTGATTCCGTCCTTCACAACGTCATGGTTTCCCTTGACATCACTCACAACGCAGGGCTTACGGAGATACATCGACTCCAGAAGCGACATCGGAAGCGCTTCCCCGAAGGAAGTGAACAGAAAGCAGTCACAGCCCAGCGCCGTCTCAAGGGCCTTCTTCCTGTCAAGAAATCCCGTAACCCTTATATTGGGACTTTTCAGTTCGTCCCTGAGCTCCCCGTCCCCTATCCAGAGAAAATTCACGTCAGGAAGGCTCTCTGCTATCCTGTTGAAGACAAACGGATCCTTCTGGTAGCATATGCGGCCGAGCGTATAGACGGTAAAGGGATGCTCTTCCACAGCGGAAGATGACACGATGTTCTCAATCTGCTCAATATTGATTCCGTTGTTTATGCATATGCATCTTTCTGTCAGGCGGAGCGTATCCTCGTACTCGCCCTTTCCGCAGTCTATCGTCGTGCATTTTCTTCTTGCGCAGATCCACTCGATGGTGCGGTATATGAACTTCCTGAGCCTTCCGCACTCCTCGGCGACAAAGCTGTAGCCGTGGGGTGTATAGAAAAGCGGGACCTTCCTGCCGTTGAACGCAAATCTCCCGAGCGCCCCGGCCTTGCTGGAGTGCAGGTGTATGATATCCGGCTTGACGCTCTGAGCTATCCGGCGTATCTCAAAGAATGCCCTGATATCGGAAACGGGATTGAGTTCCCTGCAGAAATTCCTGACTTCGATGAAATGCACCCTGCTGTCAAAGAACGAGCGGAAGTTCCCGTTTGTCTGATTGCTTCTCACGGAATACGCAAGGTACACATCAAACTCACCGGCAAGCCCGTTGGAGAGATCTGTCAGGTATGACTGAACCCCCGTCGCCAGGGATTCGGTTATGAACAGTATTCTTTTCTTTTCATTCATATCCTGTAAATGCTCCATATAACAGACTCTGCCCGCCTGTACATTTCATACCTCTTGTTTCAAAGCTCATACTTAACAGACATTTCCGGTTACCAGAGAATATCAAAAAGAACTTCTATCAACAACAGAAAGACGGTAAGTCATGTTTTCTCTTGTCGTCAACACTTATGTCCCTGCCTGTCTGAACTTCAATAAGCTGAAGCTCTGTATCGCTGAATACTGTATGCCGTGATTCCTTCGGCATCAATATAACATCTCCGGCCTTGACATAACGCACATTGTCATCAACAATCGTCCTGCCTATACCGGAAATTACAACCCACACTTCATCACGGTTCTTATGACTGTGATAGTTCATGCTGTGTCCAGGATTAAGGGTAACCTTGATTGTAAGGGAACCTTCCGTTACATCTAGTATCTTAAAACTTCCCCAGGACTTCTCTGCATACATGGTCTGCTGCTCAAACCTGTCAACATATGGTTTTATGAAAGAGCTTTCATCCTTATCTGAAACAAGAATTCCTTCCGGTGATGCAGATATGACAATATCGTGCAGACCCATAGCTAAAACTGGAACATCCATCTCATTGATGATGTGAACTCCGGTAGACTTATCATCAAGAACACCTTTTCCGACAATTGCTTCGCTCATGGATTCAGTGAGGGTATTCCAGGTTCCTATGTCCTTCCATTTTCCGCTATACCGTACAACTTCTATGCTTTCTTCATTCTCAGCCACCGCATAATCGAATGAAACCTTCGGGAGAGTATTATACCTGTTGAAGAGATCGCTATAATCGCTGAACTCAATAAGTTCATGAGCTTTAGCCATCATATAGCAGAGCCTGAAGGCAAATACTCCTCCGTTCCATAAAGCCCCCCGTCTTATGTATTCCTTGGCAACAGCAGCCGTCGGCTTTTCCCTGAATTCCTTAACAGGAGAAATATCTTTCTTGTCAGAAGGGATAATATACCCGTACTTTTCACTTGGATAAGTCGGTTCAATTCCCATGAGGATCAGGTTTGCCTCTCCTTTCTGTGCTTCGTCAGCTATATCCTTCAGTCTCTTGAAGTAGCTGTCATCAACATACGGATCAACAGGGCACACAACAACAGATTCCTCGGGATTAATC
>CAVBWE010000158.1:0-2614 GCA_963598715.1 Sphaerochaetaceae bacterium
CATTTCAGCCTCCTATTAACCGAACATCGAAAGAATCAGACCACCCGCGAGAACGGAGCCGATCTGGCCTGCAACATTTGCACCGAGGGCAAACGGAAGAAGATGATTCTGCTTGTTTGCTCTCTGACCTTCATTCTGGACAACCCTGCTTGACATCGGGAATGCCGATATTCCGGCTCCGCCGATAAGAGGATTTACCTTATGTCCCTTCGGAAGGAATATGTTTGCAATCTTGATGAAGAATACACCGCAGGCCGTATCGAAAACAAATGCGAGCAGGCCGAAAGCAATGATCATGAGGGTGTTGACCGTCAGAAGCTCCGTACCTTTCATCATCGGAGCGATTGCAAGCCCGAGAAGAAGGGAGATGAGCGGAGAAAGAACATCCTGTGCGGCCCTTGAGAGCGAATCGAGTACTCCGCATTCCCTGAGGAGGTTTCCGAACATGAGCATACCCACGAGTGCTGCACTGTCGGGAGCCATCAGGGAGCAGATGATCGTTACGGCAATCGGGAAGATTATCTTTGTTGATTTCGATATTCCGCCCGCACGGTAAGTCATCTTGATTTCCTTTTCAGCCTTTGTCGTCGTGACGCGGAGAACAAGCGGCTGGATGATGGGAACCAGTGCCATGTAGCAGTATGCCACGATGAGAATCGGGGCGATGAACTGGCTTCCGAGCCTCTGTGATACAAGAATCGCAGTAGGTCCGTCAGCGGCCCCGATGATACCTATTGATGCTGCATCGTTGAGCGGGAAGAAGAAGGAGGCAAGCATCATGGAAAGAAAGATTCCTCCCTGTCCTGCTGCACCCACGAAGATGAGCCACGGCTTCTGGATGAGCGGTCCGAAGTCAATCATTGCCCCGATACCTATGAAGAGCAGAAGCGGGAATACCTCATATCCTTCGATTCCGAAATTGTAGAGCCATTCGAAGATTCCTGATCCCTCAGCCGCAATGACCGATCCGGGCATGTTCACGAGTATCGCTCCAAAGCCCATGGGGAGCAGAAGCGTAGGCTCCATCTCCTTTTTGATTGCGAGATAAATCAGAACCAGTCCGACAACAATCATGATAAGTTGATAAATCAATTCTGTGTTCATAGGGAGAATTCTATTCTACAATGCGGTCTTTGTCATTCTCCGGGGTTGCATAAATGACAAATGAGTGCTGATTCTTTTTCGGGCTCCCGGAGGCTCATTATATATAAGAAGTTACTGTCAGAAGGACTCCTTTTTTCCGGTATGAAAGCGAAGGAAAAGAAACGGTAAAGAAAAGTAAGCTTCTGTCAAAGAATCATCCGGCTGTCATGACTGTGCTCGTCTTTCCCCTTCAGAGTGCAAAGCGGCAAAAGCATACCTTCTTGCTGAAAAGCACACCCGGTCCTGCAGTATCTGCTGCAGCGCTTATCCCGTTCAAGGTAATGTGAAAGCTGGAATACTAGTCGACCGTCACGAGCTTTACCGTATTGATTGTGCCCTTTGCTCCGTCTGCAGGACCGCCGCAGAGAACAACGTTGTCCCCTTTTTTCAGATGGAGCAGTTCCTTCGCCCTGAGAAGTGCATAATGATACATTACGTCGGATGAGGAGTATTTCTCGCTCATGACGGGAGTGACTCCCCAGCTGAGGTTGATGAGCCTCCATGCTCTTTCATCCGTCGTCATGCCGATTATCGGAACAGGACATCTGAAGCGGGATACCAGCCTCACGCTCATTCCTGTTTTCGAACACACCACGATTGCCTTTGCCTTTGTGTCGATTGCAAGGTCGCATGTGGCATGAGAGACTGCATCGGTAGTACTTCGCATCATGTATTCCGTAGAACGGAACTTTGCCGCCCAGTCGATGTTGTTTTCCGTTGAAGAGCAGATGGAAGCCATCGCCTCAACCGCCTCAACAGGATGACGGCCTGCTGCTGTCTCCCCGCTGAGCATGACTGCGCTTGTTCCGTCATAGACTGCATTTGCGACGTCGGAAATCTCGGCCCGTGTCGGACGGGGATTCGTTATCATGCTCTCAAGCATTTCTGTTGCAGTTATGACCCTCTTTCCCAGAATCCTGCATCGGGATATCAGGTACTTCTGTATTGCGGGAAGCTCCACAAATGGAACCTCCACACCCAGGTCTCCCCGTGCCACCATGATTCCGTCCACATGACGGGATATGCTGTCTATGTTGTCGATTCCGCTCCGGTTCTCTATCTTGGCGATGAGTTCGATACCGTCTCCGCCGTTCACGGAAAGAAAATTCCTGACGCTCATGACATCGCTTTCCTCTGAGACAAAGGAAAGTGCAATGAAGTCAATCCCGTTCTCGATTCCGAAGAGGATGTCGCTTCTGTCGGTTTCGGAAAGGTATTCGGCGCGTGCAACATGACCGGGGAAGTTCATGCTTTTATGGTCGGATATAATGCCGCCGTCCACTACACGGCAGTATGCCTCGTGCCCGCTTATCCTCTCGACCCGGAACGAGAGAAGTCCGTTGTTCACGAGAATCATCTCGCCTTCTTTAAGTTCGTCCATGAGGGCCTTGTAGGAAACCGAACAGTGCCTTGCGTCCCCGATTGTGTCATCTGTCGTGAAGATGAACTCATCTCCCTCTTTGACTTCTGC
>CAVBWE010000159.1:0-11486 GCA_963598715.1 Sphaerochaetaceae bacterium
CACAATGCCACGGGAATGTACAGCGGTCCCTACAGCTTCTTCAGGGTAAGAAACCAGTCCTTTGCAGCATCCTTTCTCTGGACAGTACTCATAATCGGAGGAGCCTTTCTCATCAGTCTTTCCATCATACGCCTTGCGGGGAAGAATAACCAGAAATACCTTCCGTCTGAAGGCTGACGATTCGATTGCGATAACAATAATGTGACGCTTTCTCTTCCGGTTTCTGACTCTGGACGCCCGATCCGATTTACCGTGTTGCAGGAAAATAAAATTTCAGGCCAAGGGTTTTCTTGAAACCCTGTGAAAATTTTTCTGCAAAATACTTGCATAAATATGTAATTTCTGTATATAGTCTATCTAACATTTGACAGGGAGGATGTATCCATGAAAAATTCGTTTTCAATGTGTATGGCTATGATGTCCTCCATGATGATGCCTTTCGGGGCATAATACATATTTTCTCGATAACCTCTTCCAGCTGTATTCAGATGTCCGTTCCCTTCCGGGGGATGAACCCGCTTCTTTTACGGGAATACCCGTTCAAAATAGGAAAATCAAAATGAAAAAACTCATTGCTTTAACACTTGTCGTATCACTCGCTTTTTTTGCTCTGTCTGCGCAGGGTGCTTCGGAATCAGCTCCGGCTTCCTCTTCCCAGACCAGGATTGTCGTAGGTGCAACACCGGAACCCCATGCAACCCTTCTTAATCTCGTTGTCGAGGACCTTGCTGCCCAGGGGATCAAACTTGAAATCAAGGAGTTCACGGATTATGTCACTCCCAATGATGCAGTCGAGTACGGCGAAATTGATGCAAACTACTTCCAGCACATTCCGTATCTTGAGTCATTCAATACCGAGCACGGCTATCATCTTGTGAACGCAGGCGGAATCCACATCGAACCGATTGCACTCTATTCCACGAAGTACAGCTCGCTGTCCGACATTCCTGACGGTGCAACGATAGCAATCCCCAATGATCCGACCAATGAAGGAAGGGCACTTCTTCTTCTCGAGAGTGCCGGGCTCATCAAGCTTGCGGACAATGCCGGACTTGAAGCTACTCCGCTTGATGTGAAGGTGAACGAAAAGAACCTCAAGTTCTATGAAATCGAAGCCGCATCCCTTCCGAGAGTCATTTCCGATGTCGACGGTGCAGTCATCAACGGCAACTATGCAATTCCTGCAGGGTTCGTTGCAACACGTGACGGTCTCTATGTGGAAGGTGCTGATTCGCCATATGTCAACGTCGTTGCAGTCAAGGCCGGAAACGAGAACAGCCCGGCTGTCAAGGCACTTGTTGAAGCCCTGAAGAGTGACAAGGTCAAGCAGTATGTTGCTGCCAGCTACCCCAACGGCGAAGTCGTTCTTGTAGACTGATTGGAATCACCCGGTTCTCCTTTATTCCCTCACCGCAGCTTATGGTGGGGGATTTTTACGCGATTATGGGTTATAGTGGTTCCATGGAACGTAAAACGGTCGTCATCGGTGCAACCAATACCGATATTGCAGGTATGTCGTACGGCGATATCGTGAAGGGAGACTCCAATATAGGCATGGTAACCGTCTCGAGAGGCGGGGTCGGCCACAACGTGGCTCTCAACCTGGCAATGATGGGGGAGGACGTTTCCTTCATTACTGCGCTGGGAAGCGATGTATACGGAAAGGAAGCCCGGAAGGAGATGGAAGGTGTACTCGATATCTCCTCCTCCCTTTTTCTTCCCGGACGGAGTGACGTCTATCTCCATATATCGTCTCCCGGAGGGGAAATGTATGCAGCGGTCAACGATATGGAGAAGATAAGGGAAATTGACGCGGCCTTCATCCGCGAAAGGAAGACTCTCATCGGAAGTGCTTCATGCGTCATAGTGGATGCAAATCTCTCTTCCGCGGCGATAAGGGAAGCTGTCCTCTGCTCTTCTTCTCCCGTTCTGGCCGATGCGGTGTCGGCGGAGAAGGCGGACAGACTTCTGCCGTCTCTCGATAAAATCGACGTGCTCAAGCCCAATCTCATGGAACTGGAGCATCTCTGCGGAAGGAAAATCCTAAGTACGTCCGACGTGATTGAGGCTTCCCGGTCCCTTCTGGAGAGAGGACTTGGAGCAGTCCTTGTAACCATGGGAGAGAAGGGCAGTGCATATATATCGGCAAGACGGACTCTCTATTGCTGCGGCGCAGGAAAAAAGGCAGTGAATGCGACAGGAGCCGGTGACAGCTTTCTCTCCGGCTTCGCATTCGGTATGATGGAATGGGGAAAAGAGGAGGATGCGCTGAAAGCTGGAGTGAGTGCCGCAGAGATAACGCTTCTCTCCCGTGATACGGTTTCTCCTGAAATGAGCAGGGAAAACGTCATAAGACTGATGAAGGAGAAGGAGACATATGAACAGATACCTCGATTATTCTGAAGAAGTGAGGGACGCCCTTTCTTCAGGCCGTCCGGTTGTGGCTCTTGAAAGCACGATCATCTCGCATGGCATGCCATATCCGAAGAATGTGGAGACAGCGTTCCGGGTCGAAGACGAAATAAGGCGCCACGGTGCTGTTCCGGCAACGGTGGCAATAATTTCCGGGCGTCTCAAGGCGGGACTCAGCCATGACGAGATAGAGTATTTCGGAAAGAAGGGAACAGCCATCATAAAGACAAGCCGCAGGGATATTCCCGCAATAATAGCGGGGAAAAAGGACGGTGCAACAACGGTAGCCGCAACGATGATGATCTCCTCTCTTGCGGGAATCGACATATTCGCTACCGGAGGTATCGGAGGGGTACACCGCGGTGCGGAGAAGACGATGGATATTTCCGCAGACCTCGACGAGTTTACCAAAAGCGGGGTCCTTGTCGTATGTGCGGGTGCAAAGGCCATACTGGATCTTCCCCTTACCATGGAATATCTTGAAACGAAGGGGGTAAACGTCGTCGGTTATTCAACTGACGAGCTCCCGGCTTTCTACACGAGGGAAAGCGGCCTGAAAGTGACATGGAGGCTTGATACTCCCGGGGAGATTGCCGGAGTCTGGAAGGTTCAGAAGGAACTCTTCCCCGGCACCGGGCTTCTTGTTACAAACCCGATTCCCCGCGAGTACTCCATGGATCCGGATTACATAAACGGAGAAATAGACAGGGCCATAGCAGACATGAATGCACTCGGTATCAGGGGAAAGGCTGCGACGCCTTACCTTCTTGAAAGGATACAGAAGCTCACAGGAGGGGAGAGTCTTGAAGCGAACATCCGCCTTGTGCTCAACAATGCCTCCCTTGCCGCGGAGATAGCCTCTGCGATGAAAAAGGATAACTGATCTTCATTCCGGGTTTTCCTTTTCGTGAAGGGCGGGGCTAGATTATGTCCATGACAATGATTTTCCTGATTTCAGCTGTAACTGTAAACATCATTCTTCTTGCTGCCGTTCTGGTGCGTCTTCATGCCATCGGGAAAGCCGGCTTTTCGGATGGGGCACTTCTTCGTGTAAAGGAAGAACTCAGGGAGGGAAGTGACGATTCGCTGCGTTCCATTCAGGCATCCCTCGACAGGGACATGACACGGCTCCTTGCAGAAAGCCGTGAAGGCATGCGTGAGAACAGGGAAGCACTTGAGAGAACGGAGAAGGTTGTCTCATCCCTTTCTTCTTCTGTTCTTGAGTACATGAGGACGGAAGCGGAGAATTCCTCAAGACGGGCCCTTTCGATGGAGAAATCACTTTCGGAAAACTTCGACAGGATAAGGGAAGACAACCGCTCTTCGTTTCTTGCCATCAGCACTGAGAGTGCCAGGCTCAAGCAGGAGGTTGCGGCCGGCATGGAGAGAATCCGTGCCGGAAACGAGAAGAAGCTTTCCGAGATACAGGGGGTTGTCGACATCAAGCTTCAGGAAACGCTTGACCGCCGTATCGCTTCCTCCTTTGCGGCTGTCTCGGAGAACCTTACCAAGCTTTACAAGGCAATGGGGACCCTTGACAGCCTTTCCCTGGATATAAGGAAGATGAACAGCCTCTTCTCGAATGTGAAGAGCCGCGGGGTCTGGGGAGAAATGCAGGCTGAAACGATTCTTTCCGATATACTCACTCCGGCTCAGTATGTCCGTAACTATTCACCGCGCAAGAACCGCGAGGCCGTGGAATTTGCCGTGCGTCTTCCGGGAAAGGAAGGCGAGGTGTATCTTCCCGTCGACTCCAAGTTCCCTGTTGCGGACTACGAACGCTATCTGGCTGCTGCCGGAAATGGAGATGCCGCTCTTGCGGAAACCGAGATGAAGAACATGAAAAGGGCCGTCGAGAAGGAAGCGAAGGCCATAAGGGACCTTTATGTAGTACCTCCCAGTACTACGGACTTTGCCATCCTCTTCATTCCGAGCGAAGCGCTCTATCTTGATGTATTGAGGATTGATGGACTTGCACAGAAGCTTCAGAATGAGTACCGCGTCGTAATTACCGGCCCCGGCAGTTTTGCTGCCCTCCTCAATTCCCTTTCACTGGGATTCCGTACGGTTCAGATAGAAGAGTACACTTCAACGATCTGGCATCTTTTCGAGGACCTCAAGAAGCTATTTTCCGACCTTGCAAAAAGCGTTGATGAATCGAAGAAGCATGTCGACAGGGCTTCTGAAAGCCTGGACAGCGTGAAGCGCCGCAAAGACAGGATATCTTCCGTGCTTGCGAAAATCGAGACCAGTGCGGAGAAGGCGGCCATCAGCGAGATAAACGAATATTATCTTGAGGAAAAGAGTACGGACGAAGCTGACTGAATATACCCGGTCAAGACTTCTTTAAAAAGAGCTTTTAATTTAAAATCAGGTCAGATATGCCAAAGATTGTCGATAAAGAAGAACGGATGCGGATGATTCTCTCGAAAGCCATGGAGGTTTTCGCTGAAACCGGCTACAGGGAAGCAAACCTTACCCTCATTGCCGACAGGTGCGCTCTTTCCCGCCCGACAGTCTACCAGTATTTCCGGGACAAGAAGGATATTTACTACTACGCTGTGAAACGTGTCACCTCCGACATGTTTGCCCTTTATTCCGGGTGGGCCTTCGAAGAGAAGGAGGAGGATGAGATAGCCCGTCTTGAGAAAATCATAGGCGATGTCTTCGAAAAGGCCGGCAACAACACCCAGGCGCTCTCCAACCTCATCGAATTCATCATCATGGAGAAGCGTAACGGTGTTGATGTGTATGAGGTCATAAGGGCCCGTACCGCAAAGCTGAGAATACTCATCAAGAGGATTCTTCTTCAGGGAGTGCACAGGGGAACCATCAGAAAATGCAATGTGGAGAAGCTTGGAGATGAGCTTTTCAATCTCCTCCAGGCGGAGTGCTTTCAGGTGGGATTCTTTGACGGATATACTCCTTCCCTGGCAAGGGAGACCGTCATGGACTATCTGCTCCAGTTCCGCTCCTGACGAATTTCCTTTACGAACCCCGTTTTCATAATTACATTATCTTTCAGGTGTTATGGTTCGGTTTCCTCTGAATCGCATAATGGAGGAATAAGATGAATTTTGATAAGTTTACGGTAAAGATGCAGAATGCACTCGAGGAGGCAGTGTCCAGGGCTCAGAATGCCGGTCACAGCGAAGTGGTTCCTGCACACATGATTCTTGCGCTCCTTGAACAGAAGGACGGTGTTCTGAGGCCGCTCTTTGAAAAGCTCGGCGTGTCGCCCGACAGTGTCAGCGAGGCAATGGAAAAGATTACGTCCAGGCTCCCGAGGGCTTACGGGGACGCTCAGAAGACCTTCTCCCGGGCGATGGCGAGAATACTCGGAGCATGTGAGAAGACTGCGGGAGACTTCAAGGATGAATATGTATCTGCGGAGCATTTCCTCATAGCGCTGCTCACCGATGAATGCGAGGAAAAGGATGCGCTTGCTGCCCTCGGGATTACAAAGGATGAAGTGCTGGAGGCACTCAAGTCAATCCGCGGCAACCAGAGGATAACAAGTCAGGATCCTGAGGCACAGTACGCATCCCTTGACAAGTATTGCAAGGACCTTACCCGTGCGGCCAGGGAGGATAAGCTTGATCCCGTCATCGGAAGGGACGAGGAAATAAGGCGTGTCATGCAGGTGCTCTCGAGAAGAACGAAGAACAACCCTGTCCTCATAGGAGAGCCGGGTGTCGGAAAAACGGCAATCGTGGAGGGGCTGGCCCAGCGTATCGCAAAGGGGGATGTTCCGGAGTCCCTCAGGGACAAGAGACTCCTTTCCCTTGACATGGGCTCCCTCATCGCAGGAGCAAAGTTCCGCGGAGAGTTCGAGGAGAGGCTGAAGGGCGTCATCAACGAAGTCACCAGAAGCGGAGGCAGGATAATACTCTTCATAGATGAGCTTCACACGATTGTGGGCGCAGGCGCCGCAGAAGGCAGCACTGATGCGTCGAATCTCATAAAGCCGGCCCTTGCAAGGGGAGAACTCCATGCAATCGGTGCAACAACCCTTGATGAGTACCGCAAGTACATCGAGGCGGACAAGGCACTTGAAAGAAGATTCCAGCCTGTATATGCAAAGGAACCGTCCGTTGCCGATACCATATCGATTCTCCGCGGTCTTCAGCCCAAGTATGAACTTCATCACGGTGTAAGGATAAAGGACGAGGCCCTTGTCGCAGCGGCAACGCTCTCCGACAGATACCTCACTTCCCGTTTCCTTCCTGACAAGGCCATCGACCTTGTGGATGAGGCTGCATCACAGATCAAGATGGAGATAGAATCACAGCCTGAGGAACTCGACAAGCTCCAGAGAAAGATCCTGCAGCTTCAGATTGAGAAACAGGCGCTCGGCAGGGAAAACGATGAAACGAGCAGGGACAGGCTTGATAAGCTCAATGCTGAACTTGCGGACGATCAGGCAAGATACGATTCTCTTCATCTCGAGTGGCAGAATGAAAAGGATGCCATAGTCGCCCTCAGGGAAAAGAAGGCCCGGATGGAGAAGCTTGCCCAGAGAAAGGAGAATGCCGAGAGGGAGGGAAACCTCAGCGAGGCGGCTCAGATAAAGTACGGTGAAATGCCATCCCTCGAGAAGGAGATAGCCCAGGCTGAAGACAGGGTCAATTCATTCAAGACTGAAGAGGGAAGACTTCTCAGGGAAGAGGTCACGGAAGATGATATTGCAAAGGTCGTTTCCCTCTGGACCGGCATACCGGTAAGCAAGATGATGAGCTCCGAAATGCAGAAGTATGCTGACCTTGAGAAGATTCTCTCCGAATCCGTCATCGGACAGAAGGAGGCCATAGAGGCTGTAAGCAATGCCATAAGACGCAACAAGGCGGGACTGAGTGACGAGCACAGGCCTCTCGGGTCGTTCCTCTTCGCCGGTCCTACCGGAGTCGGAAAGACGCTTCTTGCAAAGGTCCTGGCTTCGTTCCTGTTCGATGATGAGAAGGCTCTTACCCGTATAGACATGTCGGAGTACATGGAAAAGTACTCGGTATCACGTCTCATCGGAGCACCTCCCGGATATGTAGGCTATGATCAGGGAGGACAGCTCACGGAAGTTGTAAGACGGCGTCCGTATTCCGTGATTCTCTTTGACGAGGTCGAGAAGGCTCATCCGGATGTCTTCAACATTCTTCTGCAGGTTCTTGATGACGGAAGGCTCACCGACGGCCAGGGAAGGGTTGTTGACTTCACGAATACCATCATAATCATGACGAGCAATCTCGGCAGTGAATATATCCTCAGGGATCCCGAACATGCCGGTCAGGAGGTGATGGATGCGATTCATCATGCATTCAAGCCGGAGTTCATCAACCGTATCGACGAAATTGTCGTATTCAACCCGCTCGGAAAGGAAGAGGTGAGGAAAATAGTTCATCTCCAGCTTGAGACGCTTTCAGGAAGGCTGGCGAAGAGAGGCCTTACGCTCTCCTGGACCGGAGAGGTCGAAGACCATATAGCCGAGGTCGGATTTGATCCTGATTACGGTGCACGTCCTGTACGCCGTGCCGTGCAGAATGAAATCGAGAACACGCTCTCGAAGGCCATCCTCACGGGTGGAGTGAAGAGAAACGGTTCAATCCGGGTTTATCTTCAGGACGGAAAGGTCGCCGTTGAAGGCACGGACGGCATCATAGCGTGACGGCGTGTCTACATCATATACGGTACCGATGGAGGAGGGGATGCACATGCACCCCTCCTTTTTCAGATATTCCTTCATTGTTCCTTCATATGAAAGAAGTTTTCTGAGGTTGCTGCGGCGGTAGATTACGGGATGACCGGGAAGTGAGGAATACACGGGACGGACGACAGAGGCTTTTTCAAGCCCTCCGATGAGGACTCTGACATCCTCCTTCTGCAGCAGCGGAAGATCTGAGGGGAGAATGGCAAAGTCGTCGTCATCCACGCATTCAAGGCCTTTCAGCGTACTTCCTCTCTGCCCCAGCATGTAGTCGGGATTGAAGGCGAACGTGACAGGGTATGATCTGAGTCTTTCTTCGATTCTTTGTCTTTCGTGGCCGGTGACGACTATGATTTTTCCGGAGAACGGAAGAATGCTCAGAAGAGTTTTCTCGATTACCGTTTTTCCGTCGAAAGGCAGAAGAAGCTTGTTTTTCCCCATCCTTTCCGAGAGTCCTGCTGCAAGAAGTATTGTCGTCATACTCCCGAGTGTATGGAAAAAAGGAGTCTCCCGCAATAAACGGGAGACCCGGGTTTGCCGATTCATTTTTTCAGTCGGCTTTTCTTGCGTCCTCGAGAACCGTATCCTCATTGCTTTTCTTCACGGGAACGCTTCTGACGTGCCAGATTTCGTCTGCATATTCCCTGATTGTCCTGTCTGACGAGAAGAACGATGAGGAAGCGATGTTGAGCAGGCTTTTCCTGTTCCACAGGCTTCTGTCATCCCTGTAGAGGGAGACTGCATCATCATGTCTTGCCGAGTACGCGGCAAGATCAGCCATCAGGAAGTACCTGTCATTGTGGACGAAGAGCGAATCAAGAAGGGGCGTGAATATTCCGTGCTCGTTGTTGCTGAAGAAGTCCGACTTTATGAGCGATACGGCTGCCCTGATCTCGGCGTTGTTCTCCATCCATGTCCTTGCCGAGTATGTGGAAGAGAGTGCCGCAATCTCCCGCTCTGTGTGGCCGAAGATGAAGATGTTGTCGTCACCGACCTTCTCTGCCATCTCAACGTTTGCTCCGTCGAGTGTTCCGATTGTCAGTGCTCCGTTGACCATGAACTTCATGTTCCCCGTCCCTGAAGCCTCCGTTCCTGCAGTCGATATCTGCTCGGAGAGGTTTGTTGCCGGAATGACTGCCTCTGCAAGCGTTACCCTGTAGTCCGGCATGAAGTAGACGTGGAGAAGGTCCTTCACCTGCGGGTCACGGTTGATGACCGAGCTGATGTTGGAGATGAACTTGATTATGAGCTTTGCGTTTACATAGCCCGGAGCGGCCTTTCCTCCGAAGAGGAACGTTATCGGCTGGAAGTTCTGCCTGTAGACCGAATCATTCTTGAGGCGGTTGTAGATCATGACGATGTTGAGGGCGTTGAGAAGCTGTCTCTTGTATTCGTGGATTCTCTTGACCTGAACGTCGATGAGGGTTGATGTGTCGAGAATGATTCCCTCCTTCTTCTTCAGGAACTCTGCAGCATTGAGCTTCGCCTGCTCCTTTGCCTTTCCTATCCTCTCGACAAATGAAGAATCGTCAGCATATGCCTTGAGCTTTTCAATCTCATCGAAGGATGTAATCCATCCGTCTCCGATTGCTTCGGTGATGAGGGAGGAGAGTGCGGGGTTTGCATCCAGAAGCCATCTGCGCTGGGTGATTCCGTTTGTCTTGTTGTTGAACCTCTCCGGATAGATCTGTGCAAATTCCGGGAACATGTTCTCCTTCAGAAGGTTTGAGTGCAGGGCCGCAACTCCGTTGGTGGAGTGGCTTCCGATTATTGCGAGGTTCGCCATCCTGACCATCTTGGGGCTGCTTTCCTCGATGATTGATATCTTTGCAATCCTGTCGTTCTGCATCGGGAAGTATGTGACTGCCGACTGCAGGAAGCGCCGGTTGATCTCATATATGATCTGCATGTGGCGGGGCAGCAGGCTCTCCATCATGGGAAGAGACCATTTCTCCAGTGCCTCGGGCATGAGGGTATGGTTGGTGTAGCCGAGTGTCCTTACGGTGATATCCCATGCCTCATCCCATCCGAGACCTTCAGAGTCGATGAGTATTCTCATGAGCTCGGGTACCGCAAGGGAAGGATGGGTGTCGTTCATCTGGATTGCGGCTTCTTCAGGAAGCTTTTCCCATGAATAGTCGCCGCTGCGCTTGAAGCGCCTGATGATGTCCTGCAGCGAGCATGACACAAAGAAATACTGCTGCTTGAGCCTGAGTTCCTTTCCCATATAGAGGGTGTCGTTGGGATAGAGCACCTGAGAGAGTGTCTCTGCATTGATCTTCTTTCTCACCGCTTCGGTGTAGTCACCGGAATTGAAGTTCTCGAAGGAGAAGCCGTCGGGGGAGGTAGCCGACCAGAGCCTGAGGGTGTTCACGGTCTTTCCTCCGTAGCCGACAATGGGAGTGTCGTAGGCAACGCCGTTGACAAGTTCGGATGGAATCCACTTGAATTCATCCTTTCCGTTTTCCCTTATGTATGTGACCTTCCCTCCGAAATAGACGGGATAGGTCAGGTCCGGTCTCTTGAGTTCCCACGGGTTCCCGTCCTTGAGCCAGTTATCCGGCTGCTCAGTCTGGTAGCCGTTCTCGATTCTCTGCCGGAATATCCCGTAATTGTATCTGATTCCATAGCCGTAGGCCGGGATTTCGAGCGTTGCAAGGGAATCGAGGAAGCATGCTGCGAGCCTTCCCAGTCCTCCGTTTCCGAGTCCTGCATCGGGCTCTGTATCCCGGAGTTCCTCATAGCTGTATCCCAGTGAAGACAGGGCTTCCCTTACAGGACCTTCGATTCCGAGGTTGATGATGTTGTTCGTCATCGCACGTCCCATCAGGAATTCAAGCGACAGATAGTACACTCTCTTTGAATGGTTCCTTCTCTGTGTCTTTCTCGAAAGATCCCACTGATGGATTATTCTGTCCCTGACTGCATAGGCTATGGCCTCATAGCGTCCTTCGTCAGTCGTATGATAAACATCGGCATCCTGATTGTATTTGAGCTGTTCTGCAAAATCCCTGGCGATTTCACTCGCCCTGTTGCCGTACCTTGTGCGGTCTTTTTCTGCCACGATATCCCTCCTTGGAATGATTTCAGCTTTTTTATTCTAAATAAATCTTGTCTCAGCATTCAATAACGTGACCGATATTAAATTTGAAATAAACGATTTCAGCTGTCAATGCATGTCTTGAATCTTTTGGCCGTCACCTTTAAAATCTGCTCTGATGAACATTTTTTGACGGCCTTACCCTTCAGGGCGCCTCTTTCTATTGACAAGAGAGGCTCTGTTTTGTTAGAGTTGCTGTTGCGTGTCGCACCCCGGTGCGTTTTGCTCTTGTAGCTCAGCATGGTAGAGCACCACCATGGTAAGGTGGGGGTCGGCGGT
>CAVBWE010000160.1:0-3537 GCA_963598715.1 Sphaerochaetaceae bacterium
ACCAGGGACACAAGGATTTTCAGTCCTTTGCTCTACCAACTGAGCTAAAACGGCAATTACAGGCAAACAATAAAGACTTTCCCGACTATTGTCAACTACTCCCGGCTATTTTTCCTTTCATCATCTTCTCATCGGCCGGTCGTCGTACGGGGGATAATCGTCTTCATACCTCCTTCTCCGGTAATAATCGCAGTCCCTCTCGTAGTCGCGGTCCATTTTTCTCTCGTACTCCCGGTCCCTCTCATAGTCGCGCTCATAATAGCCGCGGCCTCTCCCGTAGTCCCGGTCCCTTTCGTAATCCCTCTCATCTTCGTCACGTCGCCGCCGGCTGCAGATATCGTCAGGAGGGAATGAAGAACGTTCGTCACGGCGTCTGTCGTAATCCCTGCAGCTCCTGTCCCTTTCGTCGTACGCTCTCCTCTCCCTGTCTCTTCTGTCATCCCTTTCCCTGTATATGTCCCGGCGGTCATCGCTCCGTCTCACTCTCTCATCATTCCTCACACCGCCTTCAAGGAAATCGAACCATTTGTCATCTGCCGCTGCCGCCGGTCTCTCGCCTCCACGTTCCCTGATGCTGTCAGGATCCGGAGTAACGGGTTTCGCTTTCTCTTCTTCCCCGACAGGAAGCTGCCTCGTTGTCCTGTCATAGCGCGAATAGTCCGGAGGATTGGAATAGCCTCTGTCAATTCCTCTTTTCGTATCGGATGAGGGAACAATAATCTCTTCGGCCCCGTCATCGGCATCTTCATCTGCAGAAGAATTTCTCCTGTACCGGCTCTTGCCTGCAAGGGCTGAGAAGACAAAAAGGAAGGACAGTGTGTACCAGAACTGGAATGAAAAGAGGAAACACCTTACACAGACCGACAGGGCCTGGGAAAAGGATCCGGTCAGAACTGTTCTGCTGAATGACGGATAGAGCGTGAATGACGAGAGAATGAGAAGAACAAGAAGCAGGGTAAAATACCAGGGCGTGGACTCGGTTCTCCGGGTCAGGGGAAAGAGCATCAGTGAAAGAAGGACCATGAGAACAGGATAAAAGACCCAGAGAAACGATGAGTCCGACACTTCGCTGTAAGTCAGGAAAGTAAGGATCGACGACATGAAAAGGGCAACGATTGCCCACCCCAGCCAGGGGCTGCGCCTGCGCTTGTTGAAGAAGGAAAGCGCCACAAGAGGCAGCAGAGACGGCGTCAGGGCAAGTGCAAACGGTACGGAAAGCGGATAAATTCCTCCGTTTCCGGTCTTCTTTGCCACAGCCCATTCCACCAGGGTCAGAAGAAGATACAGAGCCGACGAAAGCGGAAAAAGCCATGCTCTCTCCCCGTCCTTCATGCACAGTGATGCTGACAGGAGCGGAAGGACCGCCATGACATAGTTCAGCGCCAGGAAAAAGGAAAATCCCCTTCCCAGGAAGATATTCATCGAAAACGGAATCAGGGGAATCATTACCGAAAGCAGGAGAAACGGCCATATGCGCATCTCGGGCTCAAAGTCTTCATAATCTTCAGTGTATTTTCCTCTGCTCATCTTTCAATCCTGGGTCCATATTATCAGAAAAACATTATTCGTACACCTATCTTTATCAGCATTGCTTTTTACCATAAACTCTTGTCATGGCCTATTTAACCCTGGACGGACTGTCCAAGACCTCAGACGGCGTAAAAATTCTTGAAAATATCTCCTTCTCCGTTGAAAAGGGGACACTGACACTCATCTGCGGCCTCAACGGCAGCGGAAAATCGACACTGCTGAAATGCCTCAAGGGCCTGATGAAGACAGACTCCGGGTCAGTTTTCCTCAACGGGAGAAAACTGGAAAGACAAAGCGAAAGGATGAGAATCTTCGGCCTCGTCTTTCAGGACACTTCACTTCAGACAGTAGGACGGACAGTTGAAAGGGATATAGCCTTCGGCCTGGAAAACCAGAGGAAAAGCACATCGGAAATAAGAAGAATCACAGATAACATGATAACGCTGTTTCAGCTTGAAGACGTCCGGGAGCGGGATGTGAAGGTCCTCTCCGGAGGAGAAAGACGGCGTCTCTCGATTGCCTCTGTGCTTGCAATGGAGACTGAAGTCCTTCTTCTCGACGAGCCTCTGGCGAATCTTGACTATCCTTCGGTCAAGATGGTGCTCTCCAGTCTCGTAAGACTCAGGGATGCGGGGATTACTGTCATAATGGTATCACATGAAGCAGAAAAGTTCCTGGCCCTTACGGACAACACCATAATACTGAAGGACGGAAAGGTAGCGGGAAAAGGAAAGAGCCGTGATATGACACAGGAGCTCAGACGGAACATGATTTATCTTCCAGAAGCGCCTTATGAGGATTTGTCATGGCTCTGAAGATGAATCCCATTGTTTCATTCACGGCAGTTCTGGCGTATTCCTTCGTCTCCTGCCTTCTCTCCCCGGGAGAAAGCATGGTGCTTTTTCTGCTGACTCTTGTGTTTTCCCGTGTTTTCGGAATAAGGATTCTCAGGACCCTTGCCGGAATGCGCCTGATGCTGCTGACGGCCGTTCTCATCGCACTATCGGGTCTTCTCGGAGGAAAGGATTATTATACTGTCATGGGAGATGTCTCGAAGTTTCTCTCGCTCATCAGCGTCTCGGCCCTCTTCGTGATGGAAAGCGATCTCCTCGCATTTTCCTCCGCACTCGGCGGGATACTGGGGAGGATTTTCGGAAGAAGAGGCTGGAAGGCATCATCTTCAGTTTTTCTTGCCCTTTCGGTCTTTCCTCTTGTCTTCGACACTGCCCGGGAGATGCTGGAGGCAAGAAAGGCCCGTGGCGGACTGTTTTTCGCTCACCCCGTCAAAAATACCGTTGAATACACCGTCTCACTGATGACGCTCCTTTTTGAAAAGACTGTCATTCTGCAGGATGCGTTATACTCCCGCGCCTACCGTGATGACAGGGAAAGAACGGTTTATCCCCTTGCCTTACGCGACAGAGCCGCCATCATGGTCATGGCTGCAGCCGCATCAGGAGTCCTGATATGGAAAAAGCTGATCTGAGACGCATTTTACTTTCCCGTATAAGGAAGTTCGGGAAAAAGGAAGAAGCATCCAAAGTGATAGTAAGAAAGCTTCTTGAAAGGAAGGACTACCGGGAAGCCGCAACGATACTTGCCTTCTTTCCCCTCCCTTCCGAGCCGGACATATCACCGCTGCTGGAAGACGAAAGGGTTCTCTTTCCATTCATCGAGAACGGCAGGATGTTCTTCAGCCGCGGTCATGGAGTAAAGAGCAGACTGGGAGTCATGCTCTCCTCCGGAAGAAAGGAAGAAGAATACGAAAGGGCCGTCATGCTTGTTCCGCTCGTCGCATACGACCCGTGCCTCAACCGCCTAGGACGCGGAGGAGGATACTATGACAGATATATCCGCACACACAGAGAGAAGCTGGAATGCGTCATCGGTGTGGCATTCAGCATATCATGTGTCGACAGTGTCGGGGCAGATGAAGGCGACGAGAGACTGGACGCGGTGGTGACGGAATGACTCCCCGGCGGACCGGGGAGACTTAAGGTGTTATAT
>CAVBWE010000161.1:0-35327 GCA_963598715.1 Sphaerochaetaceae bacterium
GAATATGACATTCCGTCAATACGGAAAAAGGAAATACGCGGAATAAGGATGCACACCGGCTTTGTGTTCCAGGGCTATAACCTCTTTCAGAACATGACTGCAGAGGAGAACGTAATGGAAGGCCTTGTTACGGCCCGGGGAATGAAAAGAAATGAAGCCAGAGAGATAAGCCGGAAGTATCTGGGGAAGGTAGGGATGGAAGACAGGGCAGACTACTATCCGTCCCGTCTCTCCGGCGGTCAGATGCAGAGGGTTGCCATCGCACGGGCCCTTGCGCTGGATCCGCTTCTCATATACTTTGATGAGCCGACAAGTGCGCTTGACCCCGAACTTACGGGGGAGGTGCTCTCGGTAATGAAGACCCTGGCTGACGAAGGCATGACGATGATTGTCGTGACGCACGAACTCAGCTTTGCCCGAAGCGTCGCAAACCGCACCGTCTTCATGGAGAACGGGGTTATCGTCGAGGAAGGAGAAACAGGAAGGTTCTTCTCCTCTCCCGAAAAGGAAAGGACACGGGAGTTCATCACAAGAATGGAACTCACGAATATAGAATAAGGAGAAAAATGCATGAAGAAATTCATCACGATTTCAATCATTGCAATCCTGCTTGCCAATTCAATATGGGCAGGCGGATCGAAGGAAAGCAGCTCCGTTGAAGGAGATCAGCTTGAACGCATCAGGAAGAAAGGCGAAATCACAATCGCAATGGAAGGAACATGGGCGCCCTGGACCTATCATGATGAGAGCGACACGCTCGTCGGATTCGATACGGAAATCGGAAAGGCCATTGCGGAAAAACTGGGCGTCAGTGCAGTATTCATCGAAGGCGAATGGGACGGCCTTCTGGCAGGACTCGATGCCGGCCGCTATGACATAATGATCAACGGTGTCGACATAACACCCGAGAGGTCTGAAAAATATGACTTCTCAACCCCCTATGCATATAACAGGACCGCTGTAATAACCGGAACCGACAATACGTCCATTACCCGGATGGAAGACCTGAAGGGAAAGAAGACGGCAAATACAATCTCCTCAACCTATGCAGAAATTGCAGAGAAATACGGAGCGACGGTGTCGGGTGTGGATGACCTCGTGCAGACATTCGAACTTCTCTCGTCAGGAAGAATCGATGCCACACTCAATGCTGAAGTTACCTACTACGACTACATGAGCGTGCATCCCGATGCTCCGTTCAGAATCGCAGCAATCGACTACGACAGGACTTCCGTTGCAATCCCCATGAGAAAGGGTGAGGACAGCGCCAGGCTGAGAAATGAAGTCAACAGCGCACTTGAAGAACTGAGACGGGAAGGAGTACTTTCTTCCCTGAGCCTCAAATATTTCGGGGTCGACATAACAAAGGAAAACCTGTAAGGCGGAGGGCTTAGGCCCTCCCCTCTTTTGACAGAGAAAGAAATGAACAGAGATTTAACGGTCGGAAATCCGAGAAAAGTACTTGTCAGCTTCTGCCTGCCCCTTTTCGGGTCCATCATATTCCAGCAGCTGTACAATATCGCAGACAGTTTCGTTGCAGGAAAGTTCATATCCGAAGAGGCTCTTGCGGCAGTCGGAAACAGCTATGAGATAACACTGATTTTCATAGCCTTCGCATTCGGCTGCAACATAGGATGCTCGGTCATGACGTCACGTCTCTTCGGGGCAAAGGACTACTCCGGAGTCAGAAGCGCAGTCAGCACTTCCATCATTTCAACAACAGGGGTATGCCTTATCCTCATGGTCTCCGGCCTTCTGACAACTCACCGGCTCCTGGATCTCATCAACACACCCCGTAACATTTACTCCGACTCTGCCCTCTATCTCAATATCTACATATGGGGTCTGCCGTTTCTTTTCATCTACAACCTTTCAACAGGAATCTTCTCGGCGCTCGGCGACAGCAGGACACCCTTCGTGTTCCTTGCCATCTCGTCGGTCTCGAACATCTTCATGGACATACTCTTCGTAACTGCCTTCAGCATGGGAGTTGCAGGGGTTGCATGGGCAACATTCATATGTCAGGGAGTAAGTGCCGCCCTGGCTCTCCTCTTTGTCCTGAAGCGTCTTTCTGCCATGAAGACAACACAGAAGCCGCCTCTATTCAGCATGGAGCTCTTTCTCTCATTTATCAGAATTGCAATTCCCTCCACTCTTCAGCAGAGCTTCGTTTCCGTCGGGAACATCATACTTCAGGGAATCATCAACTCATTCGGCTCATCAGTAATTGCCGGTTACTCTGCCGCCATAAAGCTCAACAACCTTGTAATCACGTCATTCACGACAATCAGCAACGGAGTATCGAACTTCACGGCCCAGAATCTGGGAGCGGGAAAGCCGGAGCGGGTCAATGAAGGCTGGAGAAACGGTCTCAGGATGGTCTGGATAATCTCCGTTCCCTTCATTCTGGTCTGGATGCTTCTTTCCGATACCCTTATCTCCCTTTTCGTGGAGAATCCGTCCGTGCTGACGATGAAGACGGGACGGGAACTGCTGAGAATAGTCAGCCCGTTCTATCTGCTTGTCTCGATAAAGATAATCTCTGACGGAGTCCTGAAGGGGGCGGGAAACATGAAGAGCTTCATGATTTCGACCTTCTCCGATCTCATACTGAGGGTACTTCTTGCCGCCCTTCTCTCCCGTACTTCCCTCCGCGTGACGGGAATATGGCTGAGCTGGCCAATCGGATGGGCAGTCGGAGCTGCCATTTCGTACGCTTTCTACAGAAAACAGAGCAGGTCCTTAATCGGAATAAGGGACTGAGACTTCCCCCTTTCCTTATCTCCGTACACATTTACCGGAAAGCTGCAGCCGAAGATGTCATCTGTTATATTTTCCGTAATCGTATGTCCCGTTTTTCAGGGGCCGGTAGATTGTATGGAGCATTGTGCCGAAGCATGCCGATGCTCCAAGAAGCTGACTTATGGCCTCGGCATAGAACACGCCGTGTACTCCGGCTCCGAGACGCGGAAGAATGAGGATTAAAGGAATCACCAGGAAGACCTTCCTCAAAAGGGAGAAGAATACAGCAGAGCGGGGATGATTGAGGGAGACGAATGTCGTCTGTCCCGAGGACTGCAGGGACATCATGAAATAGACGCCGAAGAATATCCTGAAGAAGGGAACCGTCACATCCACAAGATCCTTGTCGGGAGTGAAGACCGAAATGAAGAGCCGCGGGAAAACCATGGCCATGATCCAGGAGATGATGCCGTAGCCGAGAGATAGACAGCTCATCACACGGATTGTCTTCATGACCCTTTTTCCGAGCCCCGCTCCTGAGTTATATGCCATTACAGGCTGGGCAGCTCCCGTTATTGCGCTGATCGGAAGCGATATGATTTCACGTGTCGAGTTGATGATGCTCATTGCTCCTATGCACAGGGTCGACATTCCTGCGGCATAGGCCCGGATGGTCATGTTGGATGCAGCCTGGGTAAGTGAATTCGTGAGCTTGAACATGAATCCCGAAACCCCGAGCTTGAGTATTCTGAGGATAATCCCTCCGTCAAGGACGAAGCCCCTGAGCTTCAGCGCAGAGCGCGATGAGAGGAAGAAGAGTACGACCCAGAGTGCAGAGGCCGCCTGGGAAATCACAGTTGCCAGTGCAGCCCCCTTCACGCCCATATGAAGGACATAGATGAAAAGAGGATCGAGTACCGTGTTGAGTACGGCTCCGATGATTACTGTCAGCATTGCCGTCGTCCCGTAGCCCTGCATCGTAATGAATGTGTTGAAGCCTGTACTGATGAGGACAAAAACCGACCCCAGGACATAGATGGAGAAGTAGTCGACGGCATAGCCTATCGTTGCATCGTCGGCTCCCATCAGGAAAAGAAGAGGACGACGGAAGGCAAAGAGGACCAGAATCAGGAAGGTACCCGCGACAAGGGCAGCCGAGAATGCCGTATTGAGTATTTCCTCAGCCTCCCTGTCGTTTCCCTTTCCCCTCTCGATTGCGGCTATGGGAGCGGCTCCCGAAGAAAAGAGGGAAGCGAATGCGGTTATGAGGCTTATGAGCGGGAAAACGACCCCGACAGAGGAAAGTGCAAGCGTCCCGTCACCCTGCATATGACCTATATATGCACGGTCAACGATGCTGTAGAGCACATTGACCGCATCTGCAAGAAGTATCGGCAGGGCCAGGGACAGGATATGACGGGATATGCTTCCCTCACCATAGTTTCCTCTTTCATCCTTCACGGCATCTGCTCCGGGGACATGTTAAGGTATCTGCAGAATCTGACAGTATAGCCGTTGTCGATGATTTTCTCCCCCTCCTCCTCGAGTCTCCATGACGGGTTTTCGTCAAGATTCTCGAAGAAGACCTCAGCTTTTCCGTCAGCATCGACCTTCGTGACAAGAACTTCGCTGCAATAGGGAAGCATTGTCCTGTACATCATCGCTCCGCCGATGATGAATACATCCTCCGGAGGAAACTCCCTTATTGCGGAAAATAGCCCGGAAAGCGACTGAACGAGGATAAAGCCGTCCCTTTCCGCCCTTGTCCTGTCTCCGTCCGGCCATAAAACGATATTTGTCCGCTTTTTCAGCGGTTTCCCCTCCGGAAAGGATAAAAGTGTGTTCGACCCCATGACGACAACCCTGTTCAGCGTTGTCGAACGGAAGAACTTCATATCAATGGGAAGACGGAACATGAGGCTGTTGCCCCTTCCTATTCCCCAGTTTCTGTCAACGTGCAGTATAGCCTTCATATTTCCTCAGATTGCGACAGGTATGTCATATTTCTTCTTGTTGTATCTGTATCCGGAGAGGGAGAAGTCATCTACGGTAAAGGAATAGAAATCACTCTTCTCACGGTTCATATGGAACACCGGTGCATCAAACTGTTCACTCTCAATGATTTCCCTGACTATCGGGATATGCCTGTCATAGATGTGTGCATCGGCAATCACGTGCACAAGCTCTCCCGCCTCAAGCCCCGCCACCTGTGCCATCATGTGCATCAGGACGGCATACTGCACTACATTCCAGTTGTTTGCGGTCAGCATGTCCTGGCTGCGCTGATTCAGAATGCCGTTGAGAGTGTGTCCGCTGACATTGAAGGTCATCGAATATGCACAGGGATAGAGATTCATCTCGCTCAGGTCATGATGATTGTAGATGTTCGTCATGATTCTTCTCGACTGGGGGTTGTTTTTCAGGTCGTATATTACCCTGTCAACCTGATCGAACTCTCCTTCCCTGTAGTGGTCCTTCACTCCCAGCTGATAGCCGTAGGCCTTTCCGATCGAGCCGTCTTCATCAGCCCAGCTGTCCCAGACATGGCTGTGAAGGTCCCTGACATTGTTCGACTTCTTCTGCCATATCCAGAGGAGTTCGTCAATCGCACTCTTCATGTAGGTGCGCCTCACCGTAATTATCGGGAACTCCTCCCGGAGGTCATACCTGTTGATGATGCCGAACTTCTTCACGGTATGGGCCGGAGTACCGTCACTCCATCTGGGCCGGACAGGAAGTCCCTCATCGGAAAATCCGGAAGAGAGGATCTCCTTTATGTTTGATACGAAAATACGGTCTGCCCTGCTCATTTCTCACCTCCTGCTGAATTTTTCCCTGGCATATTCAAGCCATCTCCTCACAAGATGACCGCCGGAATGCTTCTTGACGTCCTTCACCGCAGCTTCCTGTGTTATGTATGCATCGGTTCTCTTCATTTCATCCCACCGCCTCACGACCCACATGTACACATCCGCTTCAGTACATCCGGGAAAATGCTTTCTCAGATGCTCCTTGTCGAGGGCATCGACTATGGGCTTATAGACATTCCTGTACCAGCTGACGGCTCCTTCCTCAAATGTCATGACATGGTCCAGGTGCTCGTTTGCATAGTACTTGTGGACAAGAATATGGTTCACCATCTCCGGGTAGGAACCGGGAGATGAAAAGACTATCCTGTCCATGGGAAGATAAGTCGGGTTGTACTGCCCGATGAAGCGCTTTCTCTCCCATTGCACCACTTCCCGTCTCAGCTCATTGAGCGTCATTCCCGTGTGAAGGGGAATCCGGCTCGAAAGTTCGACAACGTCGGCATCAATGAACTCCTGTCCGACGCTTCTGGCCACCGACACGCGGTGATTGCCGTCCCTGACGAAATAGTAGTCCCCGATCCTGTATACGCTGATGGGGGGAAGGATGGTATTCTCCAGATGCGCTGCATCGATGCTCTCCCAGCGGTGCTGGAGGGAGTTATTGCGGGGGAAGAAGGCCGAGGAGAAGTCATGATAGCGGTTCTCGCTTCCTATAATCTTCTTCACGGGAATCGTCTGCATGCCCCTGTATGATTCGCTTTCAGGTTTAAGAAGTTTCGTCACTTCATAAAATGAAAGCAGATTCGGATTACGCCACCTCAGCGTGGAGAGCACCTCGTCCACCTTCGCCTTCCTCTTCGCCTTTGCAAAATCTTCAGAAAGTGAAAGTCTATCCGTCATTGTCTTTTTCTCCGAGTTGCGTGTCTTCGAGAAGGTATGAGCCGAAGACATTTATGATTGTCGTCTTTCCCCTCTTCAGGATACGGGAGGCATTCCGGTCGTCAAGATGGATGTGCCCGTGAAGTACATATTTAGGCTCAAAGCGGTCTATGAATTTCACGAAAGCCCTGAATCCCCTGTGACACATATCCTCCCTGTCGCCCATTCCGAAGGGTGGCGCGTGGGTTATGAGAATATCGAGATAACGGCCGTAACGGCGCCTGTTGTAGAGGAGTACGGGAATCAGCCTGCGTATGCGCCGTCGCATCTGCCTCTCCGTGTACTGGCTGTCTCCACCGTTATAGAGCATGCTTCCCCCGAGTCCCGCGACAATAAGTCCGGTCTTCTTGTCCCTATGGCACTTACCGTCAGTCATGAACCCGTAAAAATGCTGACTGCAGTCATCAACGCCCTTCCTGAAATCTGCAAAGGAATCAAGATGCATGACACTCCTGAATTCCGTGAGGTTATGATTACCGAAGACATAATAGAGATCACAGTTGAGCATCGTCGACACATAGTCATAACACTCCAGCGGCATATCACCGGCACTGATTACAAGATCAACGTCCCGGTATATGTCCTTCACATGGTCCGAGAAGGCAAGGGAGCGTGTCGTATCTGATATGCAGAGTATTCTCATGCGAGGATTATATTATTTTTCCCGCAGGTGAATATAGATGTTTTTCCGGAAAGAAAGGAATGCCGCACCCGGAATCCGGATGAAATGCCCTCTCTACCTGTTTCTGCGTTCGCCCTTCCCGTCCCTGTATTCTTCGTGGGCAGAGGCATAAGGATCCCTGTCTCCGCATATCGTATAGTCGCAGTATCTGCCGTTCCCGCATGTCTGTGTCCTCACGAGGCGGGCATGCAGAACTTCCATTGCCGCATAGTCTACATTGCAGAGTGCGGGAAGAATATCGGTAAAACCGTGCTCCATTGCAAATTCCGCGACAGGGCAGGAATAGAAGAAATACCTTATGGGCTCTCCCTTCCGGTAAGGCTCAAGGGACATGTCATAATCCTTCCAGACAGCACATTTCTTTTCCGAGACACGGAAAGCAAAATGGAGCAGGCGCATGAAAAACGGTCTGTTGCAGTCGACAAACGAAAGCTTTCTGAACGATGGAAGAAAAAGGGAAGCATATGCCTTCTCTATCTCGTCAAAGTCCGTCACGTTTCTGCAGACACTGTAATAGCTGAAGAACATGATGCAGTCATAGGTCCCGCCTTCCCCGTTGTGGAAGTTTTTCTTTCCACCAAGGTCAGTTCTGTAACCGGAGAGGAATGAAACATACTTTTTCTGAACTTCACTCCAGACTTCTTCCCGCTTCTCCTCAGCAAAGTGTCCTGCAATGCACTCCCTTATGATTTCTCCGCACCTGGGGGAGTAGATTACATGAGTCTTTCTGTCAAATACAAGTTCATCGTCTTTCATAATGCTTTCTTTTTCAGCTGAATAATAGCACAGGAAAAGATTCGGCAACATCCGCAGATGTAAAAAATGCGATTCACACGGCTCCAGCATTTCTCCGTATGTGTGCTGTTTTCCTGTAAGTCAGCCCGCATTCACTTCCGCGCTTTTTTCCTTCATCACGTTCCGAACGATATGACTGCAGTTCCTCTGCGGAGGCAGAAGCAATCTCACTGCTTCCTGAGAAAGGACATCGCAAGGTTTGGAGCCGGAATTCAGGTTTCAGCATCCCGGAGTGCCCGTTTTCCCTCCAGTTGCCTTTTTAAGCGTGATGACGCTGTACGGAATTTCAAAAAGGAGCATCACTGACCACCCTATCGCACACGACAGCGCTATCCCGATGATTCCGTTTTCCGGCGCAAGAATAAAGGTGAAGAGAGTTCTCAGTGTTATCTGTATCGTCGTTCCGACTGCAGTCGTAAACATCTTGCCCATTCCTCGGAAAAAGCCCTGAAGGCCGTTTGTGAACGCGGGAAGTATATAGAAGAAAGACATCAGGGAAAGATATTTCACACCGATTGAGATGACTTCGGGAGCACTTTCTCCGGAAACGAAAAGCGAGACTATGGGGCGTCTGAATGCAAATGCGGTAAATGCAATGAAGACCCAGTACGAAACTTCGAGCATGAGGCCGCAGACAAAGCCTTCCCTTATCCTCTCCGTCTTTCCCGCTCCCCTGTTCTGGGCCGTGAATGTTGCCATTGCGGCGGCAATTCCCTGTTCGGGAATGCATGCGAAATCATCGACTCTGGTAACGGCGTTGAATGCTGCTATGACACTGACTCCAAGTGCATTGACCCGGCTCTGGATAAGGACCTTTCCTATGGGCTGTATTGCCTGCTGGAGTGCAGTCGGTCCGGCATAGACGAGAATCGACTTCAGAATCTGCGGTTTTATCCGGAAGTCGCTCCGGGAGGGAAAGATCACCTTCTCCCGCCTTATCATGTAAAGAAGTGTCAGCAATGCAGAAAGCGCCTCCGAGAGTACGGTCGTCAGTGCAGAGCACGTTATACCGAAGCCGTAAACGCCGAGAAGAACAAGGTCCAGGGCGGCATTGAGCACTGCGGAAACTGCAAGAAAGACCAGCGGCGTCTTCGAGTCTCCCGCACTCTTGAGTGCTGAGGAAAGGGCATTGTAGAGAAACGTGAAGGGAGTGCCCAGGAAGATTATCCTGAGATATGTATCGGTTATGGAGAATATCTCACCGGGACATCTGAGAAAGCCCAGGATCAGAGGAGAAAGAAGAGACGCAGAAAGCGAAAGGAGAAGGGACATGAGAAGACCGGAAAGAAGAAGTGTTGCATGGCACTCCCTCACCTTTGCGTAGTCCTTTGCCCCGAAGGCTTCGCTCATGAGGACACCCGATCCGATGCACAGTCCGTTTATGAAGAGTATGACGAGATTCATGACAGGTCCCGCAATTCCCTCGGCAGCGAGTGCCTCCCGGCCGATGAAGCGCCCCGCAATTATCGAATCGACGGCATTGTATGCAAGCTGAAACCAGTTTGAAAGAAGAATCGGAAGAGCATACCGCCAGAGTCTGGGAAGAATCCTCCCCTGTGTCATATCAACCATAGTAAAACCCGTACTGATTATTGCACCGGGGTGCCGCCATGAACAGTACGGATCTGAAAAAGTATGAAAAACATGCTCTTCCGGCTTTCGGAGGGGCACACACGGAAAACCGGGATATGCAGCTCCTGCGGGAGAAGAAAGTGAAATCCCGAATCCCGGTCCGGGAGCCGCCGGAAACTTTCCGGGGAAGAAAGGAAGACTGCTGCCGGGGTTCCGGCAGCAGGAATGAATTACCGGATGAAAAGCCTCTATGTCAGGATTCCGAATCCGGCAGACGATATACTTTCTTTCCGCCCTCAGTGGAACTCACAGCCCCTTCAACGGAGAAATCATCAAAGACGTTCTTCTCAAGTGTGACAGAAACACCTTTGCCGTAAGCATTATTTTGAGGATTACCCATCACAAGCGCTCTTGCACCGTCAAATGTACCGCCGCTGACAGTAACTTTTATACCGTCCTTAGTGTTGTCACTTTCCGTATGGATGACGACAGCAAGGGCTGCACCCTTTGTTGTTGCTCCGTCTTCATTCGAAGAAGGAGCTGTGTAACCGGACCTGCTTCTGAGTATGCCGCCCTTGATTTCAGCCTTGCCTGCCCTTATCTCGACGGCAGACATGTTCCGGCTTATGATTGTTCCGCCATTGATATTGAGCGTCGTATCGCCATCGCTCTGGTAGACACCGCATGAAGTGTCATATTCAGCGCTGTCCCCGCTTGCAACAAGCTCGGCACCCTCTTCAATATTCAGGATAAACTTTCCCGTGTAAGATACACTGCCGTTTGTCCCGAGACATGCCTGTGCACTTTCAATCTTTCCTCTGACAGTGACAGTGGCACTGCTCTTTCCGAATGCCGTGACGCCGTATGAGCATGGTCCCTTTATTACGGCATCCTTTCCGATTATGACACCATTTACCTCCGGATCATCTGTAGCATCACCATCTCCGACTCTTATGACGGAAGAAGAGCTCGGCTTTGATTCGAAACTGCTCAGCAAAGTTCCGTTGTCAACTGTGAGAATTCCCTTCTTGACGTTGAAAATCCTCTTTTCCGACGTGATGGTATTTCCACCGAGGTCGAGCGTAAAGGAGTTTTCCACATTCAGCGTCGAATCAAGAACAACATCGCTGAGTACACACAGTGTTCCGCCGTTCACTTCAGTCTGGATTGCGGTAAATGCATCAGTGAAGTTCAGATAGCTCCGACTGCCGATTCTTGCTTCATAGGCTCTTGCTATGTCATATACCGTACATCCGCCGACAACCGCTCCGATCTTTTTCGTTTTCGTTGTGCCGGAGGCATCCGTAAATACAGCAATACCGATGAGATTCTCTGTCCTGTTACTTGTGTTTCCGCTGATGTTCCAGCCGTTTTCAGTAAGGAGGTTGCCTTTCGCATCAACTGCTCTCTTTGTACGCAGGCTGTAGTTCATGCCATAGGTGCCTTCGTTCTGGGCGTCTCTCTTTCCGATGGTAACGTCCCTTACGCAGTCAGTAAACGTATTGTTCCGGATTGTAACATTGCCAAGTCCCACCGCATTTCCGTTTTCATCAAGCTTGTTGAATGAGCTCTTTATCTTGATTGCACCGGAAGTACCTGTATCCTTATCCGTTGCTCCGCTCGGACCGGTGAATGTACATCCCGTAATCGTTATATCGGTTCCGTCCGTTTCGCCCTCGGCATTCATACCCGCAATATCGATGGCGGAAATGAATGAGGAGGAACCACAGACAAAGCTGCAGTTATTCACGATTATCTCTCCGGCACGGAAAATCTTTATAGCGCACGATGTTCCGGCAGATATTTCCATATTCCGGAAAACATAGGAAGCACGCCTGTATTCTGTACTCTCCTGTCCATCGGAAGACTGGATGAAGGCATAATTTCCCGCAGGATCAAGTTTTCCGCCGTCAAAAGTCAGTCTGCCGGCAAAGTTTTTATCCACCGTAACATTCGACGACTCTGTATTCATGAGGGTAACGTCACCTGACTTGATGCTTGCAGTACTTACCTTTCCGTTCCTGAGTGTGACGGAGCCGGAAGAAGCAGAGACGGAGATGTTCTTTGCTTCCTTTCCGTTCATGTCAATCACAAGGGATGCCGTACCGGAGGGAAGATTTATTTCCGTATTTTCTTCAAGGTTACCGAGGAGCATGAGCTCTGTTGTATCACCAAGGTCAAGAAGTGCGTCACTCAATGTGTTGTAGAGCCTGGCGGTGCTGACGTTCTTCACAAGTGCACTCTTCGTGCTTGCAACGACAAATGTCGAGAAGTGTGTCGTAGTGAAAGTGATCACGCCGCTTTCGCTGTCATAGGATATGTTTTCCGGCTGACCGGACGAAGCTTCCTTTCCGTCATCACCGACATACTTTACCGTCACATCACTCAGCCCTTTTCCGATGAATACCGATACCGTAACGCTCTTGTCACCGAAATCCTTGACGGCTGTACTTGTATTGTCCTTTACCGCATTAAGCGAGAGACTTATGCTTCCGTAGACCTTTGCACTTCCGGAAGAATCTGATGAAGTAACAGAGAAGGAGTTGCTTGCACTGTTTTCAGAGAGTGCGGAAGCTTCAAGGCTGTAGACCGTATCTCCTGACGAATCAAGAAGGCCGGAAGGGAATGTCACATCGGTTGATGCCGTAACTTCTTTCTGAGGAGCAACCGAAGCTGTAACTGTCGTATCCTCAGTTGCACTCGGCACTACCTGGACAATTGCAATCCTCGGGACATCGAATGTAATGCTGGAGCTGGGATTTTCCGTAAGGTCTCCCCTGACGAGTGTCGTTGCTCCGCCATAGATGGTAAAACCGAAGGACTTATCGGACGCTATGAGATTCTTTTCCGCTGTTTCACCTGGGCGGTATGCATAGATTCTGCATGAGT
The DNA here is from genome assembly GCA_963598715.1 of Sphaerochaetaceae bacterium. Lineage (GTDB taxonomy): Bacteria > Spirochaetota > Spirochaetia > Sphaerochaetales > Sphaerochaetaceae > Ornithospirochaeta. The sequence goes on from CAVBWE010000161.1 coordinate 12,430, forward strand.
AGGAACCTGTGGGAAGGCTTATATCTGCAGAGATATCCTGCCCGTTATTCGAAACAAGATACTTTACGGGGTAACCTTTTTCCGTGCTGTCGTATTCTCCGAGCACGATAGCTGCATGACGTGTGCTTACGGATGCATCCGTTGTCAGCGTGTAAAGCGTCTTCGTACCGGTATTTGTTGCCTCAATCGTGAAACAGGGCTTTTCAGTAGAACTTTCTTCATTTGCCCACTTGAAGAATGCGGTGCTTTTTTCATCACTGCCGCTCAGATCCCGAAAGCTCAGAAGGCCCGTTGTCCCGACAGCCTTGACGGATGCCGGAATACTCTTTGTCTCGCCTCCGCGGAGTTCTGCCGTAATATCGCCATCGTTCTGATAGACCAGTGTATCAGAAGAAGGAGAAGTACCGCTTATCGCAGAATAGGCCTTAAGGGTGAACTGCCATTTTCCCTGTGAGAACGGACCGATTGTTCCGTCAAGTCCCTTTTTGGCAGCAGTGATTGTTCCGTCTGTGCCCCTATCGGCATTTACCGGGGTCTCTGCCGCCACAGCGCCGCAGGTTCCGTAGCCGTCAAGCTTTGCGGCAGTATAGAACCAGTAAAGGTCCGAATACTCCGGTATGCTGTAATCGGCTTCGAACGAACGCGTATTGCTGCCGAACCTCACATATGCGACAGCGTCCGTATCCGCGGATCTGCTGTTTTCTGCAGAGCATGATACGAAGAAGACTGCCGCGATGAAAAGCATGCATGCCGTGAATAATGCTTTCTTCATTTTTCTCTCTCCTGTGTATTCCATAAATATTTTCTTCCCTTATTCATTTTCTCTTTCAGGAAGACGGAAGAACGACCAGTGCCGTCTCGACCACAGTACCGCTCCCGTCAAGAGCAGAGCAGAAGATCTTCACCCTCCGCGTCGTCCTTATTGCCTTCGTGAATGTGAACTCCCGTCCGTCTTTAAGGCGGTTTCCGTCTTCATCTGCCCAGTAACACGCATCACGTTTTCCCGTGTATGTCAGAAGCCATGTATAATCGTCCGTCTTCCTTGCACTCACATTTCCGAAGAGTGACGTCACCTCGAAAGCAGACGGGGAAGAGGATGGTTCAGTGTGAACGGTTTCACAGACAGAACACTTCTCCTCGACAATATATGTCCCGTCGTCTTTTTTCCTGAACGTGTACTGGAAGACATGCTCTCCCTTTTCGAATTCACCGTGACACATACTGCACTGTTTCCAGTGCTGCGTTTCATCGTATTTCCACGCTGAAAGGTCATGAGGAAGCTCGGGTATGTCGGTCTTCTCGTGGAGAGTCTTCTCGCCGATGATCTCCTTTCCGTCTTCAAGGAGCGAGTACTCACCTTCATGAAGGGTGCATTTCCAGTAGGCGGTGTGGCCTTTTGCAGTACAGGTTGGAGCACTTTCCTCAACCCTGGTCCATCTGTGTTCAATTCCGGCAGTCTCCACATAACGGCAGATCGTGCACTCCCTTTCCTGGAAGCCTTCCCTTTCGCTTTTCCTCCAGTCGGAGAATGTGTGTCCCTCTCTGCCGTAGTCGGCATTACAGACCGCACAGTGCCACCAGTGGGCATTTCCGTCATGACGGACAGTGCCGTCTGATGTGTGTCCGGTTACCGGTATCTCAATATCCTTGATGTCAATTTCAGCTGAAGCTGATTCATCGCCGAAGGCCCTGTGGCAGCGTGAGCACTCAAACCATGTTTGCGTGTAGCCGGTGCTTATGCATGTTGCCTTTCCTGCTTCGTGTCTTATAAGGGGAACGGAGTGTCCCATGGGAGGAAGAATCACCTTTGTCGAGTAGCCGCAGCCGCTGTTGATGCACTCCTCATGCACGTTCCATCCCTCCTCCGTGCATGTCGGCTCCTTTCCTGCAACCTTCTTCCAGTTATGGCTTCTCCACCTTGGAGAGACATCTGTATAGCCGGGAACCATGACATCGCCGTCCTGTATCCTTATGTCAGAACCCTCAAGGTACCAGCCCTGCATTTCCCTTTCATATGTGCTTTCAAGATGAGGAAGGCTCCATACTGCTCCCGCGTTTTCAACCTTCTCGTATTTCACCCTGCAGCAGGATCCGGCTCCGCCGTGGAGAAGCTCAGGGCTGAAGCGGGTAGATGATGACTCAAAGACGATCTCCTTCAGGGCGTGCTCGTCCCCGGCACTTCCGAAGCCGCAGTAGAGGGTAACCTTTCCTCTTCGTCCCTCAATCTCGGCTTCCTCCGGGATACGGATAACTTCAAGGGCGGCACCCTTTACGACACTGACAGACCAGCCGTCCTCCACTGCGGTAAACTCAAGATACGGATAAATGTATCCGTTGACCGTCTCCCCGTTCTCCAGGAGCTCGATGTTGCACGAGACGGAAAGCAGAAGTGAAATGAATGCAATCAATATGATTCCTTTCCTCTTCATACTCACCTCATATCCTGTATTGAAGCGTTACACCGAGCGTTTCGATGAGAATTGTCGCTGAATCGAGAAGACTTTGCCTTCCCTTGAGGAAGGAAAGCGTCGTACGGGTCATCACGCCGACGCAAAGATCATCGCTCAGATTCTTCTCCACTCCGGCCCTTGCCCGGAAATATGCAGTGATGTTTGCCCTGCTGTTACTGATGTGGGCCAGTGTCCCCACGCTGATACCGCCGTAGACAGACAGTCCCGGTGCGGCACTGAAGACAAGATCCATGCCGCCGCCGATATTGAAATACCATACTCCACAGGCTCCCGGAATGACGGAATCCGCCTTCACGATATAGTCAAACCCCGTTTCAGGAAAGATCCTCAGAAAAGGCGAAAGTGAAAAGTCAACCTCGAGAGACGAAGCAATGCCGTAGACGGAAGCAGTCCTTGTTCTCGTTGACACGGTATCGTAGCCGTTGTAGAAACGGTAGAGTGCAAGAGAATACGGAATGAAGGAGAAACGGACGGAGCCGCTGTTTTCCGCGGCCGGAGAGGTGTACTCTGCCGTTCCGGACTCCGACCAGTGAATGCCGTCAAGGGAGGACTGAACAAAGAGAACGGAGCCTCCGGTTACAGGAAGCGAGACGGACGTGACCGATGAATCGACCTCAGTCCACTTTCCTTCGTCCTCGCCGTCAAGCTGCCAGCGATACAGCAGAACGTCACTGTCCTCACTCTTCCACTTCCACTCCACATAATCTGACGCATGGAGAAATGCTGCAGTCAGAAACAGAAGCAGCAGTGCCGATACATATCTGTATTTCCTGCCGGCGAAGAATAATACCCACCCCCGGTACACATCGGTACTTGTCCTCCGCCTCGGGAAGACTTTCCCCTTTTCCCCTCTCATTAAAGAAATTTTCCTGCATAAATGTTGTATTTTCAACAGAAACGTTCCGGCAACAGAGTGTCCTTTTCCGTTCTTTTGCCGCCCGGGGAAAAGATAGGAAGACATCTGTATGATAACTTTTTCCGGCTATACCAGGTAAATATGGCTCCTGAGGATATCCTTTTTATCCCCGGTGGCTGGATCCTACCCGCTTCGTGTAAATTGTCCGTTATTGCTTTTCCCGTCTATTGCACTTTTTCCCCATCTTCTGTATCTTTCTCTCCAAGACAATGGCGTCCAGCAGGAGAGAACCTCCTGCCGGGCGCTTTTTTCGTTCAAGGAGCCCTCATGGATTATTTTCAGAACAGAATAACACGCAGGGAAGGAGAAGTAAGAATCCCCTCAGGCTGTGCCGTTGCCGCTGCATTCTCCAGAAAAGGCCGTCTCTTCTCTCCGGAAAGGCTTATAAAGGCCATAGAGGTAATGCATGACAGATCCAACGGGCTTGGAGGAGGCTTTGCCGGTTACGGAATATATCCCGAATACAGGGATTACTATGCCTTCCACGTCTTCTATGACGACAATACGGCAAGAAGCGAAACCGAGAAGTACCTTGACCAGTACTTCGACATCGTCAATCTGTCCCGGATTCCGACAAGAGAGACCCCCGGCATTACCGATGTGCCTCTGATGTGGAGGTACTTCGTTTTCCCTCTCAGGACAAAACTCAGCCTCTCGCAGACCGATGAGAGGGAATACACGGTGAGGGCAGTGACACATGTCAATACATGCATAAAGGGAGCCTACATCTTCTCCTCAGGGAAAAACATGGGCTCCTTCAAGGCTGTCGGCTACCCGGAGGATGTGGGCAACTTCTTCCGCCTCGATGAATATGAAGGTTATTCGTGGACGGTTCACGGCCGCTATCCGACAAACACGCCCGGATGGTGGGGAGGTGCACATCCATTTTCGCTTCTCGACATTTCAGTCGTACATAACGGCGAGATATCATCATACGACGCAAACAGGCGGGAGATGGAGATGCACGGCTACAGATGCACGCTTCAGACCGACACGGAGGTCATTACATACATCCTCGACTATCTGACGCGCACCTGCGGCCTGACATATGAAGAAGCTTCCCGCATAATTGCCTCCCCCTTCTGGAGCACAATAGAGACAATGGATGAGGAGAGAAGAAACGAATACACATACCTTCGCACAACATTCTCGTCCCTCCTTATCACCGGCCCATTCTCGATCATCGCAGGTTTCGAAGGCGGCATCATGGCTCTTAATGACCGTCTGAAGCTCCGCAGCCTTGTGGAGGCAGAAAAGGACGACATGGTCTATTTTGCAAGTGAAGAAGCATCCTTGAGGATAATGGAACCCTCTCCTGACGCAATACGCCACCCCAGGGGAGGAGAAGCTGTGATTTTCCGCATTGAAAGGGAGGAAGACAGATGACGGGAATCGACTATATCGCACCGGAATTTGAAGTCATCCGGAACAACAGCCTGTGCACTCTCTGCCGGCGATGTGAAAAGGAGTGTGCAAACGGTGTACACAGATATGACAAGGAAAGACGCATCATGTTCAGCGACGACTCGAAGTGCGTCAGCTGCTCGCGCTGTGTCTCCTTCTGTCCCGTATCGGCATTGCGTATAAGAAAGGCCGAAAGCCCTTTCAGAAGCAACTCCGGCTGGAGGGAAAGCACCATAACGAACATATACAGACAGGCGCGAACCGGCGGAGTTCTCCTTTCGTCGATGGGCACGCCGGAGGATTACCCCGTCTACTGGGACAGAATCCTGATCAACGCTTCCCAGGTCACCAACCCCCCTATCGATCCTTTGAGGGAGCCTATGGAGACGAAGGTTTATCTGGGGCGGAGGGACCATGGGATAAGACGGGACGACAGGGGAAGAATCATCACATCCCTACCGCCGCATCTTGCCCTCTCCACTCCCGTCATGTTCTCGGCAATGAGCTACGGCTCGATAAGCTACAACGCACACAAAGCCCTTGCGGAGGCGGCAGAGGATCTCGGCACATTCTACAACACCGGAGAAGGCGGCCTGCACGAAGATTTCTATGCCTACGGCAGGAACACGATAGTCCAGATCGCATCGGGCCGCTTCGGAGTGAAGAAGGATTTCCTCAATGCGGGAGCCGCACTTGAGATAAAGATGGGACAGGGCGCAAAGCCTGGAATCGGAGGGCACCTTCCGGGAGCGAAGATTGTCGGGGATGTCTCACGTACAAGGATGATTCCCGAAGGCACGGATGCCATATCACCGGCACCGCACCATGACATCTACTCTATAGAAGACCTGAGACAGCTCGTCTATGCCCTCAAGGAGACAACATGCTACTCAAAGCCGGTAATCGTTAAGGTCGCGGCAGTACACAACATATCGGCAATAGCATCAGGCATTGCAAGAAGCGGCACGGATATAATAGTGATTGACGGTTTCAGGGGCGGAACGGGAGCCGCACCGGCAGTCATACGGGATAACGTGGGAATTCCTATAGAACTTGCACTGGCCCAGGTTGATTCACGGCTGAGGGAAGAAGGAATCAGAAACCGTGTCTCCCTGGTCGTGAGCGGCTCGATAAGAAACAGTGCCGACATCGTCAAGGCTCTTGCACTCGGGGCGGATGCCGTCTATATAGCAACTGCAGCGCTCATTGCCATGGGCTGTCACCTTTGCAGAAGCTGTCACAGCGGAAGATGCAGCTGGGGCATAGCCACACAGAGGCCAGAGCTTGTCAGCAGGCTTGACCCGGAAGAGGCAAGGAAAAGGCTTGTCAACCTCGTTACTGCATGGACGAATGAAATCAAGGAGATGATGGGCGGAATGGGAATCAACTCGATAGAGGCCCTCGTCGGAAACCGGGCCATGCTGAGGGGAATCGGCCTCAATGAAAAGGAACTTGAGGTTCTGGGAATAAAACACGCAGGGGAATGAGACATGACAATAAGTGCGGGAAAAATGCCTTACAGGGAACTCAATGAAAGAATCAACAGAGCAGAAGACAGGGACATCGAGATACGTGATCTCGCAGGGCAGCGCTACATAGCTGCAGGCTCATCCGGCCGCAATATAAGGATTTACGGAGTACCGGGCAATGCCCTTGCATCCTTTCTTGACGGCTCGACAGTCGAAGTCTTCGGCAATGCAGAAGATGCCGTCGGGGATACGATGAATGACGGCACAGTAATCATACACGGCACGGCAGGAGATGTCCCCGGTTATGCCATGCGCGGCGGAAGGATATACATAAAGGGTGATGCCGGATACCGTGCCGGCATCCACATGAAGGCCTACATGGAGAAACAGCCTCTCATCATCATCGGGGGAAGCGCAGGCTCGTTTCTTGGAGAATACCAGGCGGGAGGAACGATTATCGTACTCGGCCTGGAAAGCGGCGGCAATCCCCCGGCAGGCTATTTCACCGGAACGGGAATGCACGGGGGAAGGATAATACTCTCATGCGACACACTTCCTCCGTCCCTTCCGTCATCGGTGAAGGCAGAGACGGCAGGAGAAAGCGGAAAGGAAGAGATAAAAGCTCTCATAACACCCTTTTGCGATGTTTTCAGCCTTGACTGCGCAGAGATAATGAAGAGAAACTTCTTTATCCTCCGTCCGGATTCCGCTTCTCCCTACAGGCGGCTCTATACGGAGATATAAGAGAGTCGAGCCGGGGTCATCATAAGGACTTTCCTCAGGCGGCAGAACGCCTCATTAGCGCAAGGCGTCATGGAGAAAGAAGAGGCCGGAAGAGAAAATAACTGCGGGACAGTTTTCCCGGTTCACATTCTTCTTTTTCCTCGGATGATGGTCCTCTTTTTCACAAATGAAGGAGTGTTCCGGCATATATCTTAACAAAAGAAGCGGAAAGGAATAGAATCAAGGGGTATTTTGGGGCCGTGGTTCAATGGTAGAACGATGCTTTCGCATGGCATAAACGGCGGTTCGATTCCGCTCGGCTCCAGAAAATGACTTCCATATGGCACGTGATTTAGTAAATCACCCTTCCGGAGGCCCTTTTTCATCAGAAAGCATCTTCCTTCAGCATGAAAGCGTCAGAGTTCCGAAGAGCCGGGGCATTGAGAGGTGCCGAGCATTTCTGATGGTTTTCTCACGGCCTGACGCATCCGCTCATATTCCGGATAAGACAGCGGAAGAAGCACACTTACGGCATATGAAGTGCCGGAAAACCCAGTCGCATTGATGGGGCTTTCCCTCATTTCTCCATATACTCCCTTTCAGATTTTCCGGGTCGTCAGCGGTTCTCAAAGGACGAGAGGAATCTCCTTGTCCTTTCCTTTTCGGGAGAATCGAAGAGAACTTCGGGTTTTCCCTCTTCGACTATGACACCGTCGTCCATGAAGATTGCCCAGGACGATATGCCGCGGGCGAAGTTCATCTCATGTGTGACAACGACCATCGTCATCTTCTCCTCCGCAAGATCACGTATGACCTTGAGTATTTCCAGGGTAAGTTCAGGATCAAGTGCACTCGTCGGCTCATCAAAGAAGAGAACCTCTGGATCCAGGGCAAGTGCCCTTGCAATGGACACTCTCTGCTTCTGACCGCCGGAGAGGGAGGAAGGATATGACAGGGCCTTATCTTCAAGTCCCATGCGCCTGAGAAGACAAATCGCCTTCTCCTCCGCTTCATCCTTTCCCATTCCGAGAACAGCCCTCTCGGCCTCGGTTACGTTTCTCAGCACGGAGAAGTGGGGAAAGAGATTGAAATTCTGGAAGACAAGTCCTGTCCTCAGCGCAATCTTACGCCTCTCCTTCTCCTTTCTGTAGACAGCCTTCCCGTTCACGTCCGAGAAAAGACTCTCACCTGCAATCGAGAGGGATCCGCCGTCGGCAGTCTCAAGCTGCGTGATGATTCTCAGAAGAGTCGATTTCCCCGACCCGGACGGGCCTATTATGGAAAGGACCTCGCCCCTCTCAAGGGTGAACGAGATATCCCGGAGGACAGCTGTCTCTCCGAAGCTCTTGCGTATGCGTTCAGCTCTGATCATCTCTGTCATCTGCCGTCTCCTAGCTGTAGTAATCAAGTTTCTTCTCGATGAGCGCAAAGACCTTCGAGACAATGTAGTTCATTATGAAATAGAAGACCCCGGCAAGGAATATCGGCATCGTCGAGAAGATTCTTGACGATGATGTCTGAGCCACCCGGAAGAGTTCAATCACGCCTATTGTAGATGCAAGTGCAGTATCCTTGACGAGCGTTATAACCTCATTGCCGAGTGACGGCATCACCGTTCTGATTACCTGGGGCAGTATTATGTGAAAGAAAGTGTGACCTTTCGAAAAGCCGAGCACACGGCTTGCCTCGTACTGTCCCCTGTCAATGGCCTGAAGCCCCGAGCGGTATATTTCCGCGAAATAGGCACTGTAGTTGATGGTGAATGCGATTATGGCTGCGGTAAATCTCCGGAAGGAGAAACCGAAAACATAATACGGTGCAAAATAGAAGAAAATCAGCTGCAGGATGAGAGGAGTGCCCCTCATTATCTGGATATAAAGATCCACGATGAACGAGACAGGTTTTATCCTGCTCATCTTGCCCCTGCAGACTACAAAGCCCAGAGGCAGAGAGAATATGAGGGTCAGCGTAAATACCTTCAGAGATACCGCCATCCCGTCCGCAAGCTGCAGCAGAAGTTTTCCCATGGATTATTTTCCTACAACCGTTATGTCGGCACCGAACCACTTTGTTGCGATAGTTCCGAGCGTGCCGTCTGAAGCCATCTCATCAAGAGCATTCTGCACGGCATCTCTCAGGGCAACATCACCCTTTCTGAATCCGATTCCGTATTCCTCATTCGACAGTCCTTCCCCGAGAATCGTGAATATTCCCTTTCCGGACCTTGCAATATTGTCGTTGGCCACGAGGAGATCCATGATTACCGCATCAACTCCTCCGATTTCAAGGTCCATCAGAGCTGTCAGGTTATCCTTGAACTCTACGATTTCACCGACACTCTCCCGAAATCCTTCGGTATCATCAATGGCATCTTCTGCAGAAGAGCCGGCCTGCACTCCGATTGCCTTTCCCTTGAGGTCGGAAAGTGAACTGAAGCCGGAGGAAATCTTCACAACGGCAACCTGCGCATTGTCAACATAGGGCTCGGAGAATGTCATGGCTTCAAGCCTCTCGGGAGTAATCGTGAATCCGTTCCATATGCAGTCTATGTTTCCGGTCTGAAGCTCCTGCTCCTTTGCAGCCCAGTCTATCGGCTGACATACCAGCTCGACCCCGAGTCTCTTACACACTTCCCGTGCGGTGTCGATATCGAATCCGACGATTTCCCCGTTTTCATCCCTGTATCCCATCGGAGGAAATGAATCGTCAAGACCGAGTATGAATTTTCCCTTTTCCTGTACATTCGTCAGCGAACTGTCAACGGAAGAGCTCTCCTTTGCTGCAGAAGCGAAAAGAGAGGTGAATGCGAAAGCGAACAAAAGTAAAGTAATGATTTTTTTCATGATTCACTCCTATGCGGTGCAGTATAATAATTTTTTGTATGCACGAAAAGTGCATATCTATGCATTTTTCTGCATAAGTTCAAGAAAAATTTCTTTTTCTCAGATGCTTTTCTCTTTGCCTTAGCGGCTATAGTCTCCGTCGCGTCCATAATGCGGGTACGGAAAAACGCAGGAAACAGACGTGCTCCGGGAAATAAGCCCTCCATGCGGTAACGGAGAGGCTCTGAAGAAGGTGAAAACAAGGACGACGGGACGTTTTTCATCCCTGAAGCTTTTTCAATACCTTCTTTATCTCGTCCTCGTCTTCAGTATTCGGCGGTGCCTCGAAGCCGAAGAGGGCTTCAGCTTCCTTTCCGCCTATCAGCCTCTCCTTCTCTATCTTCGTTCCGACACTCTGCCAGATTCTTGCAGCTTCCTTCTTTATGAGCCTTTCCGTGAAATCCTTCACATCGATTCCGCGCAGTCCCAGGAACAGCAGCGGATCGTCGTCAAGCCTGTTTCCGATTGCATAGAGAACTGCGGCGATGTGCTTGCACAGTCTCGTCGAATCGGGACATGAACAGGCAAAGCGTATTTCATCAAGCTTCGGAAAGAGCCCTTCGCCCTTCATCGTGAAGAGGTCCCTGTACTCTTTCGGAAATTCTCCTTTCTCGAGCGCATCAAGGCTCTTGAGCCTGCCTTCCGCAACCGAGACTATCTTCTCATACTTCTCCTTCTTCACGGGATCTATCACGACAACGACGTCATATGGTGTCCTTCCGGAGCCCACGACCTTCGCTTCTACTCTTCCCCTGTTTATGCTGAGGTCCACCACGGCATCTGCACGGACATACTTCTTTCCCCTGTCAAGTCTGTTGACGGCGTCGGCATAGGAGTCGATGTTGTCACACCAGGCCTTTCCCCACCATGATGAGGATATTGTCCTTGAAGACAGGATAACCGGATGATAGCCCTTCCTGGTTGCCTTTCTTGCCTTTTGCCGGAGTTCCTCCTGTGTGGGAACATGGAAATAACCGTAGCTCATCTGAGACCTCCTTCAAAGCGCACGGCCTCCATCAGCTCGGAGGATGAGAGCTTCTGGAGTATGTCACTGTCAAGGTCCGACAGAAGGGAATCAGAGAGCGCCTTCTTGCTCATGATCAGTTCGTCTATCTTTTCCTCAATCGTGTCCTTCGATATGAACTTATATACCATAACCTTCTGCTTCTGCCCGATTCTGTAGGCTCTGTCCGTCGCCTGGTTCTCCACCGCGGGATTCCACCACCGGTCGAAGTGTATGACATTGGTGGCTCTGGTGAGATTGAGGCCGACGCCCGCAGCACGAAGGGAAAGCACCATGTAGTCCGCCTCCCCGTTCTGGAAGGCCTTCACGGTTTCCGTACGCTTCTTTGCACTCACACTGCCGTCGATTATAAGCCCCGGAGAACCGAAGACTGAGGAAAGAAGGCTGTCGAGTGCGGGGATGATCTCCCTGAACTGAGTGAAAACGAGGACCTTCTCCCTGTTGGAGTGTATGGTCGATGCAATGCTCTCAAGAAGTTCGAACTTTCCGCTTTCGCTTTCCCTGTAGCACTTCTCTCCGGAATACTGGTCCGGATGATTGCAGACTGCCTTGAGCTTTGCAATTGCTGCAAGCACCTTTCCCTTCTTCTCGAATTCGCCCGCATCACCATCAAGGCTTCTCTCCAGGTCCTCGACTATCCTGTTGTAGAGGACGATCTGCTCCTTCGTCAGCGTCACATAAAGGTTCGTCTCAACTTTGTCCGGAAGGTCCTTTATGATGGACTTGTCCGTCTTGAGACGCCTCAGGATGAAGGGACTTATCGCCCTCTTGAGGGACGAGAGGGAGTGGATGTCCACACTCCTGGCATAGCGCGAGAATTCCGTTCTGTTACCCAGAAAGCCCGGATTGATGAAGTCCATGAGCGACCAGAGGTTCATGAGATCGTTTTCTACCGGAGTACCGGTGAGAATCACCGTATCCCTGCGTGGCAGAGCCGCCAGCGCCCTGTAGGTCTTCGTTGTACTGTTCTTGATGTTCTGAGCCTCATCCAGTATTACCTCATCCCACTGCATCTGCCCCAGCTTCCCGTCCTTGGCGGCGACTCCGTACGTGGTGATCGTCAGGTAGCTGTCGCTGTCCATCATACGCCCCGAACCGTGATAGACACTGTAGCCGAGACCGGGTGTGAAGCGTTTTATCTCGCTCTCCCAATTGCCGATAAGGGAAGATGGAAGCACAAGAAGCACACGCTTCGCCTTCTTCCCGACACGGAGTTTCTCAAGATAGGACAGTACCTGTACCGTCTTTCCCAGTCCCATGTCATCTGCAAGGCAGAAACCGAAGCCCAGTTCATTCATGGCAGAGAGGTACCGGAAGCCTTCCGTCTGGTAGGGTCTCAGTACTGCGTTGACAGATGCCGGCACCTCTGCATCTTCCGATATTGCACCGGCAAGCTTTTCCAGCCAGTTGCGGTCTGAAAATGCTATCTTCACCTTCGTCTTCTTTATTCCCGAAGAATACTTGACGAGATCGGCAACACTCATGGAGAGTGAGAAAAGCTCAGAGCTCTCGAGAAGTGCCTTGAGCCTGTCGTGGTCGACTGCAACCCACCTTCCCTTCAGAAATGCAAGCCCGGCCTTGACAGAGATGAGCTTCTCTGCCTCCTCCTTCGTTATCGCAACACCTTCGTAAACCATCTGCGGCTTTATGGAGATTACCCCACCAGACCCCGTCCTTGCCTTGTTCACGCTTATGCTGAGTGAGGAATAACGGCCTTTTTTCCGCCAGAAATTGGGAATGCGGCATTCGATTCCCTCGCTTTCGTAATCCTGGACATGAGAAAGAAATTCCCAGGCTTCCTCCTCAGTGAATCTCACGGGATAGAATATGCGTCCTGATGACACGAGCCCCCTTATGATGTCGCTGGAGGAGGAAAGGCGGCTTATCGGGGAGATAAGATGCGACAGCCCCGCAAGGTCGTTCTTATACTCCGTGAGGGCGAATCTCAGCGGATAGTGATGTACCGTTCCCTCGTCGTCCTTTGTCGTATATGTCGCCATGAATGCAAACGGGTATGACGTATCCTTGTCCTCAACAAGGTGGAAGTAGATGCGGGACGGGAACAGAAGGCTCTCGTTCTTCTGATTGAAATAGATATCGACCCTCTGCGGAAAAGATGCGATTTCCTTCCTGTAGCACCCGAGAAGGACATCAAGCTGCCTCTTCACCCACTTTCTGTCGACATAGCGGCTTCCGGGAGCAAACGGCACTTCCCCTGCAATACGGTCCAGCTCCTCCTTTTCGTATTCCGGCTCGATTTTCTCCCTCTCGAGCTCGATTCCCGTCGAGGAGAGCAGATTATCTATAAAAAAGGAGGCTATCTCCTTTATGTACTCTTCTGTGATTGATGCTTCCTTTCCGATATTGCAGAAACAGTAGCTGTAGAAGGAAAAAGGAGGAAACTCCTCACTGTCTCCGTCCCGGATAAAACCTTTATCTGTAAATATGAAATCCATCGGATCAATTATGAAAAATATTGAACATGCAGGCAAGAAAAAGACACACGGCCCTGAAGAAATAACGGAAGTCACAGAACGGAATCCCTTCTGATGAAAAAGTGCAGCTTACAGTCAGGAAGGCCCTTGCACCGAAAGATACTGTCGCATCTCCTTGAACAATCCTACAAGCATCCTACTCTGTTTTACGGCCAAGTCGCCACTGAGCACAGTCATCAGCATATGGATTCCCTGCTCCGTAAAAGCATAAGGAAGATGTCTCTGATCTCCCCAGCTTGAGGTGAAATTTTTGCACCTCAAGTTTTCAAACTCTTTCTGAGTCAACCTGAACATGAAATCTTCTTCATCAAATTTCGCCATATTGTTCTTCACCTGGCGGTTGAAGTTCTTCGTTTCATAGCCGTATATTTCAGCCAGGTCCGAATCCGGCATGACCTGGGCGCCCCGGATTGTGTATATTCCCGAGCGGATATCTTCAGATGTGTTTACTGCAGGTAAAGAATGGTTGTCTGCTGCCACAATATAAAGTCAGCATGAAATTATAGAGAAGAAGAAAGAAATTCCGATATGACAATGTTGAAAGAAGAGAAAGCACGTATAGAGCCTCCACTCTTCAACCGTTCTGACAGCACTTCCCGCCAGTTGCAGTTATCAGGTATTTCTTAAGAGCTGATTCCGCAACAGGTTCGCCATTATCAGAAATCCTTTCTGACCTCGGTTTTTCTGCTTATTCTCTTCGATTGAGGAGCGCAACACTCTCTATATGATGTGTGCCGTAATATGCATCATAGACAGAGACCTCATCAACCCTGTATGAGGAGAAAAAGGAAATGTCACGGCACATCGTGACGGGGTCGCAGGAGACATAGATGATTCTCTGCGGGCTCCATTTCTCCATCATGGCGATGACTGACCTGTCCAGTCCGGTACGGGGAGGGTCAACTATTACGGTATCCACACGGCCGGTACGGTTCCTTGCCGCCCATCTTGCACAGTCATCCGTGAACGACACGGCCTCCGGAGCATTCTTCCGTGACAGGGCAAGGCATTTCCTTTCCCTTTCAACGGCATAGACTTTCCGCCCCGTACCGCTGAAGAGTGCAGAGAATGTGCCGACCCCGCTGTAAAGATCCATGACCGTATCTCCGACTGTATGCGCCTTCACATATTCAAGGACCTTCCCGAAAACAGACGGATTCGACTGAAAGAATACGGAGGCAGTCACACTGTACTCCGTCTCCCCGAGTTTCACAGTGACGGTTCTGTCGCCGAATGAAAGGCCGTCGTCTCCTGCAAAGACAGGGACCTCAACAAGCCCGGTCTGCCTGTTGACGCGGTTCTGGAACATGAGGGACCTCGCCTCCCTGTAGAGGAGCCCTCTCTTCTCTTCAAGAATTGCATTGATCCTGCTGTCGAGAAAAGGACAGTGATTCACGCTCACAAGGGTATTTGATTCACGCCCGAGAAATCCGGCGTCTCCGGTAGAAGGGTTTACATGTATCCTGACCCTCTTCCTGTATCCTTGAGTATCATTACGGTAAAAGGGGGGAAGAAAGGAGACGGCAGAGCAATCAATGCCTCCAAGCCTCCTGAGATTGTCCTTCACGATATCATTCTTGAAAAGTGCAGAATGCTCCGGATCCACAATCAGGAAATCACATCCTCCGCATTTCCCGTAAAGCGGACACGCCGGCACTTTCCGCACGGGAGAAGAAGCGAGAATCTCCGTAACCTCACCCTCGACCACGTCCTTATGCTCTCTCAGGATCCTGTATCCTATTTCCTCACCGGGAAGAGTGTTAGGGACAAGAACGGTTTTTCCGTTCTCATACCCCATTCCCCTTGCCGATGATATGAGTTTTTCTATCTTCAGAGCCATTCTTTGAGCTTTTCGGCATAGCCTGCGATAAATGAGATTCCCTTCATCCAGAATTCCTTCTTTCCTATATCACAGCCGGCAGCAGCTGCAACATCCTCGGCAGAGTAACGACCAGTCATGCTGAGGACATCCCTGTAAAAACGCGGAAACGACGGAACCTGATCCTTCATTGAATAAAGCCCAAGGGCAAAAAGAAGGCCGAATGCATAGGGATAGTTATAGAATGAGAAGCTTTCGGAATAGTAGTGTCCCTTGACGGCCCACATATACGGATGCTTAATCTTCACGGCATCCCCGTATGCCCTGTCCTGAGCCTCCGTCATGAGGCGGCAGAACTCAGCGGGAGCGCAGTCTCCGTTTTTCCTGCTCTCGAATGCAGATTTCTCGAAATAGTAGCGCGAAAGTATATCGATGCAGACAGAACAGGAAGACGAGACAAAAGCTTCGATTATGCCGAGAGACTCGTCCTTCCCCAGGGTTTTCAATACTTCCTGGAAAACCGTAGTCTCACCGAAAATCGATGCTGTTTCCGCAAGTGTCTCGGGATAGGAACACTGACTCATCGGATAATCCCTGACCACATAGTCGTGATAGGCGTGTCCCAGTTCATGGGCAATTGTGCTGACGCTGTCGTATGAGCCGTCCCAGTTCATCATCACGCGACTTTCCTTCTTCAGCGGGAAATACGTGTCATATGCTCCGCCGATTTTTCCCGGATGAGATTCCGCGTCGATCCAGTTTTCTTCGAATGCCTTCTCCATGAACGCTCCGACTTCAGGAGAGAACGAGGAGTAGGATTCAATGATGATTCTCTTCGCCTGATCCCAGGTATAACTCATATCTGTCGTGCCGACCGGTGCCGTGATATCATACCAGTCGAGTTTTTCCAGTCCCAGGAGCTTCGCCTTCGTGTCAAGATATTCCCAGAACATGTCACGGGAGTCCTCAAGAGCCGAAATCAGGGCATCGAGGGTCTCCTTTTTCATGCGGGAACGGAAAAGCGAGCGCTCCACAGGGTCTTTCCATCCCCTTCTCTTCTCGAGAAGAAGGACCGTCCCCTTGACGCCGTTAAGACAGGCAGCAAGGGCATCCTCACTGGCATTAAGTATCCTTATCTCCCTCTCGAATGCGTCCTTCCTGACGCTGCGGTCAGCAGATGACTGCATTCCCCTGAGCTGGGTGAGCGTCTTTCCTCCGTCAGATATTCCGGCAGTTACCGTCTCATGGAGCTTCTCCCAGCTTCTTGCCGAAACGAGAAGCATTTCGGAGGCAAGATTTTCCTCCTCAAGGCTCATCATATGGGCCCGCCTTACAACGGTTTCGTTCAGAAAAAGTGAATAATCCTCAAGAGACGGATCGTCGAACTCATCCTTTCTCTCCGAGACATAGTAGGAAAAGACATTGTCAGCATCCTCAGCAGCAGAGACGGCGCTGTCTGCCCGTGAGACTGCCTGTGCAACAGCAGGGTCATCGGTCTTGACGGAGAACGAAGCGTAGCTGTATGCGGAAACGTTTACGGAAAGTGCGACAAGACCGTCGCGGAGTTCAAGAAGCTGCTTAAGCGACACGTCCTTATCCCGGCACTTCTTCTTCAGTGTATCGGAAAGAGTGAAGATCCGGGCAATATCGTCTTCAAATTCCCTGCTCAAAACCGACGGATAGATTGATGATATATTCCATGATGGTAGTTTTTCGTCTGTCATCGTTACAGTCTACCTTCTTTGTTTTCTTTTTTGAAGGGTCTCTTCAGACAACCGCATCACAGGCGAAGAAGCCTGTTGCAGCCAAGCATTTTCCCATCCTCGGCAGAGTGCGAGACGACGACAAGAATCCTGTCTGCAGTCACATTTCTGACTACGGATGCACATCTTTTCTTCGTCTCCTCATCAAGTCCCGTGAAAGGCTCATCCAGAAGGTACACAGGGCTGTCAAGAAGCAGCAGGCGGGAAAGGGAAAGCCTCCTTTTCATGCCGCCCGAAAGCGTGGAAACCCTGCTGTTCTCTTCCTTTTCCAGTCCCATCGCAGAGAGCATCTTCACTGCCGCATTCCTGTCATTTGTGACAAGGCGCAGGTTTGAAATGACAGAGAGGTTCTCGACAAGCCTGTCCTCCTGAAAGAGCATTACGGCCTTCTCGTCCGGCCTGCTTCCGTCATAATCGCTGTCGAGGGATGCAAGAATTCTCAACAGTGTCGTCTTTCCCCTGCCGCTTTCCCCTGTGACAAGAAGAGAATCCCCCCTGTCCAGGAAAAGACGGAAGGAAGAGAACAGTATTTTGTCACCGAAACGTTTCTCATGTATGTGGATCTTCATTTCAGCACCGCCTTCTCCACCCTGGAAAGCAGGAAGAACACAAGCTTCTCGAATATGAAGGAGAGAAGTACCGTAACGGCAGTCCATGCAAAGAGATCGGCTGTAAGAAGGTAGATCTTCGACTCGTAGAGCATCGATCCGACCGAGTTACGGGGAAGTCCTATCACCTCTGCCGCAACAGCACTCTTCCATGCCAGCCCCACAGCGCTGGAAAGACCTGTACGTATGTAGGGGAAAAGAGACGGCATGTAGATATACCGTATGACGTTTCTGCGTATTACCGAATAGTTTTCCGCCATTTCAAGAAGAAGCGGAGAGGTATTCTTCATTCCCGAGAGGACTGACGAATAGATTATCGGGAAAACCATGAAAAAGGAAACGACGGCGGAAAGGTTGCGGCTCTTCACCCAGAGAAGGATGAGTATGATGACGGATGCGACGGGAATACTCCGCACCGCCTTCACGAGAGGAGAAAGGAAAATCTCGGCAAGGGGATTGAACGACGAAATGAGGGCCGTAAGAAAACCGCATAGAAAAGCCAGCGTGATTCCCAGAATGACCCTCGAGACGGAGAAGAGGACAGAGCGCCAGAAAAGTGAAGTCGGAAGAAGGGAAAGAAGCGAGTGCATCACCGATACGGGAGACGGCAGAAAAATCTCCTCTCCGACAATCAGGGAGAGGATATACCATATGATTATCCAGATGAAAACGGACAGAAGGTAATATGTCCTTTTTTTCTCAATAGTAGAAATCTTCACCGGGAACCGAACCGCCTACACTCTTCGGATTCTGATTATACAGCGCTTCGAGATATACGGAAAGGTTCTCCTTCATCCTGTCTCCCGTCCACACCACGATATTGCACTTTTCTATCGCCTTCTCCGCTACGACGGCCTTGATGATTCCGGCCTTCTCCATAAGGACGGAAGAAAGGGCGGGGTTTTCATTTACCCATTCTGCGGAAGCCGCGTAATCACTCAGAAAGAGACTGACGGCTTCACTGTTCTTCTCTGCAAAATCCGCATTCACCACGGTGACACCGGTTATCAGGGATGTTCCTGAAATGCCTTTCCAGAGATCATTGAGGTCACAGAGAACCGAGAGCGAGCTGTTCTGCATGAGGGCTGAAGTGGCGAAGGGCTGAGGAAGTACTGCCAGCGCGCTGCCGTCCGAAAGAAGCGCAGCCACACACTCGGCATGTTCACTCTTCCATTCGATGCTGATATCCTTACCGTCTTCGAGACCGTATCGGGAAAGGATTGTCTCTATGGCATACTGCGGGGTCGAGCCCTTGCCTGCAGAGAAGATTGTCTTCCCCCTTACATCATCCACACTCCTGATTTCCGTGCCGCCGGTTCCCACAAGATAGAGCACCCCAAGGGTATTCACGGCCACAACCTTTATCTTTCCGGTATTGTTGTAGAGAACCGAGGCGAGATTTGCCGGTATTGAGGCAAAGTCAACCTCATTTCTCGCTATCAGCGGAACTACGGCGTCCGGTGCGCTCTCAATGACGAAGGAATAGCTGTTTTCACCTTCCTCCGGAGAGTCCATGAGCTTCACAAGTCCCATTGCAGTGGGGCCCTTGAGTGCGGCAATGCGCACTGCAGTCTTTTCTTCTCCTGCATTCATCTCATACGCGGGATGAGCGGAAAGAGAGACTGCCAGGACCAGAAAAAAGAGAGCTGAAAATAGTGTTTTCTTCATTTGAATCCTCCCTGGACACATGCGTCCGGCACTGTCCGCGGAACAGGCCGGAATCCGGTTAGAGTTTACTAACTATAATACCTTCCTTCAATACATACCCACGCTTATTCGTAGGAGAGAGCCTGAATCGGATCAAGGGAAGCAGCCTTTGCGGCAGGATACCAGCCGAAGAAGATTCCTACAGCCGACGAGAAGACAAGTGAAATCACGACGGAAGCCCACGAGAGGGTAAGAGCATAGTCCAAGGCAGAGGCCACGACATAGCTTACGGCAAGACCGAAGATGATTCCGAAGACTCCCCCGAAGACTGAAAGCACCATCGCTTCGACAAGAAACTGATGTCTTATGGTCTTCGGTGTTGCACCGAGGGCTTTCCTTATTCCGATTTCACGTGTTCTCTCGACAACGGTCACAAGCATGATGTTCATGATTCCGATACCGCCCACCAGGAGTGATATTGCGGCAATCGCTGCAAGAAATGTGGTGAGGTACCCCATTATTGAGTTTGCCATGTCAACAAGTTCCTGAGCCGTGGAAACAAGGTATTCGGAAGACGAGACAAGATTCATCAGATATGACTTCACGGCTTCCGAGACGGTTGTCGCCGGATAGCCGTCATCCACCCTGAAGTAATAGAAGGGAATGCTCGTGACCTTCTTGATGTTCTGGCTGTAGGTGTAGAACGGCATGTAGATATTGTCGTTGGTGTCCGAAAGACTTGACGAGGAGGTGTCCTCCAGTACTCCTATAACGCGGTATGTCTTTGCCTGAGTCCTGAATACGGAGACATAGTTTCCCACTGCATCTCCTCCCGGGAAAAGATCCTCCGCCACATCATAGCCGAGGACAACTACACGGTTACGCTCCATATTGTCCCCGAAGGAAAAGAAGGTTCCGTCCATGATGTCGAGCTTCTGGATATCCGAATACGTTGACGATACACCATATACCGTCGCGCCTCTCGTCTCCTGGGAATGCCTGACATTGGCTGATCCCGAGACGCAAACAGAGACGTCCCTGATTCCGGGAATGCTGTTCAGAACCGAGTATGCAAGGTCCTCATCAAATATAGTATTGCGCCCTGTGTTCACGAGCGATACTATGTCCATTCCGGAAATATCCATCTCTCCGTTGATGGCACCCTTGACACTTTCACCGAGTGTCATGATGGCAACTACGGACCCGACTCCTATCACAATGCCGAGAAGGGAGAGGAATGTCCTCATCTTGCTTGTAACCATGCTCTTCAGGGCAAGTTTAAAGTTCTCCAGTAACATCTCTCTGAGTTATCCTTCCATCCTGGATGAAGACCCTGTCCGGGCACTGCATTCCCAGCTTGCGGTCATGTGTGACAAAGACGATTGTGCGTCCTTCCTCATAAAGCTCCTGAAAGAGTCCCATAACTTCACGTCCGGTACGGGAATCCAGCGCCCCGGTGGGCTCGTCGGCAAGAAGTATGTCGGGGTCGTTGACAAGGGCGCGTGCTATGGCAACCCTCTGCTTCTGACCGCCCGAAAGCTCGGACGGCAGATGCTTCATCCTGTCTGCCAGACCGACCTTCTCCAGCATGCTTTCCGCCTTTTCCCGCCTCTCTCTGTGGGGCACCATGCTGTAGACCATCGGTGTCATGACATTCTCCAGGGCATTGAGCTTTCCCAGAAGGTTGAACTGCTGGAATATGAAGCCGATCTTCTGATTGCGCAGAAACGCCAGTTCGGTCTCGTCCATGCCGTTTGTAAGTTCTCCTCCGATTGTTATGTAGCCGCTGGTGGGAGTATCCAGACAGCCTATGAGATTCATGAGTGTGGACTTGCCGCTGCCGCTGGGCCCCATAATTGCAGTGAAAGAACCTCTGTTTATTGTCATGGAGACATCATCCAGAGCCTTTACAAGATACTCTCCGACAAGGTAGTAACGTCGCACACTGACAAGTTCTATCACCTTTGCCGCGGCCATCAGAAGCGTCCTCCGCGGCCGCCCATCTGAGCACCCATCATGCCGAATATGCTGTTGGAGGAAGGAGTATAGACAACCTTCTCTCCTTCGCTGAGGCCGGAAAGAACCTCGGAATATCCCTCTCCGAGATATGAAACGGAAACGGATCTCTTCTCCGTTGAGCCGTCCTCCTTCCTGACGCTGACAAACGATTTTCCCCCGCGTTCCGTGGAGACGGATGCCGACGGAACAAGAAGCATCTCAACATCCTGTTCAAGGTCTATCGATCCCGTAAACGTAAATCCGGTCCTGAGTCCTGAAGGAGGATTGTCTATCGTCATCTCGACATCAACGACGGCAATTCCGCTTGTAGTATAGCGTCCCTCCATCGGGATATATGACACCACTGCCTCGACTCCGGTTCCCGGAAGCGCATCAAAGGAGAGGAGTGCCTTCTGCCCGAGCTCTATGTACTGCATGTCGATTTCATCGATTTCTATCGTGGTCTTGAGTCTGCTGAGATCAAGGATCGTGACAACCGTATCACCGGCTTCTGCATAGTTGTTCTCGCTCACGTCAACATCCGAGACAATGCCGTCGAAGTTGGCCTTGAGCGTCGTGTTCTCCAGCTGCTGCTCATAACTGGCCTTTTTCAGCTTCAGAAGCTCGACTTCCTTCACTGCCCCGCTGATTTCAGCCTCCTGAAGCTTGTTCTCGATTTCATAGAGATTCGCCCTCTGTGCAGAATCATCGATTGTCGCAAGAATCTGTCCCTTGAGGACATTGTCTCCGACCTTGACGCGCACCGAGGTAACAGATCCCGAGGCACGGAAATTCGCCTCCTGCTTGTCATAGGCCTCCACGTTTCCCGAGATGTCGATCGACTTTACATAGGAACTCCGCGTGACGGTGTACTCAACGGCTGCGGAAGAATTCTGCAGGGCCTCTATTTTCGCCTCACTGTCCTTTTTCAGCTTGAGAAACCATACGAGGACGAGAGAGACAATGAATATGACGACAAGCCATCCCACGAGAGCCTTCACTCTCCGTCTTCTCCTTCTTGCACTCTGTGCTGCCCTGAGTTTCCTCTCCTGCTTCTCGCTCTCGTTCAACAATCCTTCATTTTCATCCATATCGTATTCCTTTCCTCAGAGGGCGAAGATCCCGAGATCCCGTTCAAGGGACAGACCTTCTATCATCACCTGCTGCCACTCCTTCAGAGCGGCATCATAATTGACCTGAGCCTCCCTGACGCTTTCTGACGTGGAAAGTCCCAGATCAAGAAGGGACTTTTCATTTTCAAGGAGCGCCTCAAGATATTCCTTCTCGCTCCTGCTCTGTGAGTATCTGCTGTTCCACTGAACTATCTTCAGGGCCAGCTGTGATGCTTCCTCATTGTATGAAGTGAGGGCATCCAGATACTCATTCTCCGCTATTTTTGCTTCATTCAGAGCGGTTTTGACTGCATTCTCGCTGACAGACCCGCTGATGGTACTGTCGCCGGCAGAAATCTTCGAATTCTCCGAATCGTTTCTCCATGCTCCGATGACCGTTACGTACGGCTCTGTGGAAGATGATGTCATGCTGACGCCGGGAGATACTGCAACATACCAGTTCTTTCCTGTATAGGAAACGGAGCCGCTGATGGAACAGGCACTGTTGTCGCCGCCGTTGAAGTCAACCGCCGCTCTGATTGCGGACGGCCTGTAGGAAGCAAGAAC
>CAVBWE010000162.1:0-2478 GCA_963598715.1 Sphaerochaetaceae bacterium
CATGAATCCAGTCCCCTGATGTACATCGGGGCAAACGAGATGAAGAATGTGTCCGACTCCAGTTCGTCCAGATTCTTCAGGACTTCCAGGAACGTTATGTCCTCCTTCATGCATATGTCATGAAACGGCTTTACGTCCTCGTTGGAGTTCTCTATCGAAACGCCGTCTCCGAAACCTACGCACTTCACGCCGTGTTCGACGCACCATGATGCGGTATCACCATTGACGAAGAGCCTTCTGTCATTCGGGCCGTTCGTCTCAGGCGTGAAAGGCTCAAGCTTGTGAACCGAGTCAATGATGATTACATCACCTCTCCTGATCTTCTTCCCGAATGCCCTGTCGAGATCCTTTCCGGTTATATGGCTGTTCGGTGCAAGATCGGAAAACTCATGATACAGAGCCCGCCCCATGAAGGAGACGAGGGGGAGCGCAGAGACATCCTTTCCGTCCTCGAAGTGATGGTACGGACATTCGCAGTGTGTTCCGAGATGTGTCATGATATCCACATTGGTGTGCCAGTCCGGAATGGCACCTCCCGTGTTGAATCTGTCAAGCCTGCATCTTCTTGTTTCCGTTGCCGGATCGACCTTCTTCGTAAGGTCAACGACTCTGAGGTTGCCGAGTTTGTATACGCTCATTGTAATGCTCCTTTGCAATCGATTGCATATTGATGTTTCCTTAAATAGCACCGTTTTCAGGGGAAATCAACTCTTTTACAATTGAATTTGCTCAGATTTTGAAATAATTTCTGCAATCCATTTCAGAAATGTGCATCAGAGTCCCGACGCCTTTTTGCAGAGCCGCAAAAAAGGGAGGCCTCAGATGCTGCGGTCTCCTTGAGAGTACAGGTAAACGAATGAAAGAGAAGAGTACGGCGTCAATCATGATTTGACAAACGGAAAGACGGGGGATGGTCTTCTGTCTCCATGGAGAGGCTCCGGGCGAGCGGCGCTGTCGTCATATTTCCGTCTCCTTGCCCTGGGTGGGCATGAAGAGGAAACCGGGGAAAAGAGAAGGCCTGGAGACAGGGAAAAGTGAAAACACCTGAGACCATGGCAAAAGAAGGGGAGCACGCACGGAAGACCGTTCCCGGTCCGATGAATCGGGAAATTATTGTTTAATAACGATTTGTTGTCGGAGACCGGAGGATTTACAATCTTGTAAATATCTCAAAAAAGAGTTAATTTGTTGCAAAAATAATAAATGCAGGAAGTCTTCAATGAAGAAAGCTCTTATTGTTCTGATGATGGTACTGCTTGCTGCAACGCTTATCGTCTCATGTGACGACAATGCAGGAAGTCCCGTGGTACATAAGGTCACATTTGACTCCGATAACGGAGTGAAGGAAGTTGTGAAGGAAGTCAATGACGGCGAAAAGGTCGCCAAGCCCGATAACCCCGTGAAGAAAGGCTACACATTCCTGGGATGGTATGATGGTGATACCGCATTCAGCTTCGACACAGCTGTGAAAAAGGATTATTCATTAAAGGCGAAGTGGCAGATTCAGACTTTCACAGTATCCTTCAGTGCTAATGGCGGAGAAGGAAGTTATGAATCTCAGACCATAAACTATGGCGGAAAGATAGATGCGTCCAAGGTTTCCGATCCGACAAGAGAGGGATGCACATTTCTCGGCTGGTACGATGGGGATAAAAAGGTTGATATCGCATCATTGACCGTAACGAAGGATTACTCCCTCAAGGCAAAGTGGGATATTCCTACGTACACAGTATCTTTCAATGCTGAGGGTGCAACACCCGCGGCTCAGGAGAAGACGGTAGAGTACGGCAGCACCATTGAGGCTTCTGATGTTACGACACCGGCTAAGGACGGCCACACATTCAGGGGCTGGTTTAACGGTGATAATGAGTTTGTGTTCGGTAAGACAAAGGTAACTGGGAATATAACACTCAAGGCAAGCTGGAAAACCAACAGCTATCTTGTGACCTTCAGCGCCGTGGACGCCGATTCACCTTTCACTCAGGACAGGAAAGAGCAGTATGGCAATGTGATTGCCGATTCTGACATTATAGTGCCGACCAGAACAGGCTGGACATTCCTTGGCTGGTATAACGGAGAAACAAAGTTCGAGTTCAATAAGACAACGGTGACAGGGGATATAACATTCACGGCGAAGTGGGAAATCAACAGCTATACCGTGACATTCAATTCAGACGGCGGTACACCTTCAGGCTATGACTCTCAAAGCGTCAAGTATAACGAAACGATAGCAGCTGCGCCGGGAGAACCTGTAAAGACAGGCTGCACATTCCTCGGCTGGTATAACGGAGGCACGAAGTTCGAGTTCGGTACGACAAAGGTGACAGGGGATATCGAGCTCAAGGCGAAGTGGCAGATTCAGACTTTCAGAGTCTCGTTTGATGTAAACGGCGGCGTGGGAACGTATGCTGACCAGACCATAGACTATGGCGGAAAGATAGATGCGTCCAAGGTTTCCGATCCGACAAGAGAGGGATG
>CAVBWE010000163.1:0-13070 GCA_963598715.1 Sphaerochaetaceae bacterium
CCATTCAGGCTGCGTCGAGCGCATGTTGATTTCCACGTACAGTCCCTTTTCGTTCATTGCGTCTGTAACAATGAGAAGCACCGACTCCGCTTCATCCGGTGTGAGACCTTCCTTGATCACGTCCTCGTAATTCTTGCCGAAGAACGGATTATAGGACAGTCCTACGGTTTTGTAGAAACCTTCCCTTGCCGTATGAAGCACATATGCGGGTTTATGACTGTATCCGAGGTCCATCGAGCGTCCGATGACTGTGTCACCGTTATCCATGGTCTTCAATATTGCCGAGCATCCGACTTTTCCCAGATGTTCCCTGCTTTTCCTCTCGAGATTGTCCCAGTTGATTTCTGTAATCAGCGGAAGCTCAACCAGATGGTCTCCGAGAACCTTTACCTGGACATTTTCTGTTTCCAGGCTTTCCTTTTCCGTGCTTGCACAAGATGCGAGCAGCATCAGCATCACCAGAAGAAGTGATGCCAGAATTGTTTTACCTGTTTTTTTCATTTTTATTCCTCACTTAATGTCAATCATATTTCGAAATGGAATGAGAGTGCGTCGTCCTCGAAGAAAATCACATCAATCGTGTGATTCATGCAGTTTGCAACGAGCTGCCATGCACTGACCCATGTCGTACTTTCGTCTCTGAGTTCGTCGATGGTCATCGCCTTCTGTCTCTTTCCGTTTTCCCTGAGATAGTTCATTATGTCGTCTTTCAGTGTTTCATCCTGTACCATCTCCATCGTGATGATCTTTCCGTCTCCCTTGTCGCCCGTGCATTCTCCCCTCGGATCGAAGAGACATGTATCAGGATCGAGTACCTGTGAGTATCTGACACATCTGATGAGATCTGCCATATCTTCTTCACTCTTGACGTTTCCGACACCTTCCGAGAGTACCTTATACCTTCCGAACCCGTCACCGAATACGGCCTTGTCCTTGTATTCGGGGTTGATGTAGAAGTTCGCATGGCATGATGCGCCTTCGTTCCAGACTATCTTGTTGTCGACAAGCTCGAGTATTCCGTAATTTCCGAGGGCGTCGGCAATCATGAACGATCCTTCCCATGCAAGGTCTCCGATCGTCATTGCGTAGACGTTTATCTTCTTTATGAGTTCCACTGCTTCAGCGACTGTTGCACATCTCTGTCCGATATAAAGAGGAATAAGCGGATAGCTGAGGCTTATTTCTCCGTCCGGATTCGTGCCCGTCGAGCGAGCTATCCCGGTCCAGTCCGGCTGTGCAGTGCGCATGTTGACTTCAATGTAGAATCCCGTTTCGTTCATCGTGTCACAGACACCGAGAAGAACAGTCTCCTCTTCGTCCTGAGTGAGGCCGTTCTCCTTCACATCTTCAAAACTCTTGCCGAAGAAAGGATTGTATGAAAAACTTACGGTCCTGTAACAGTTTTCCGTATCCGTATAGATTACATATGCGGGATTATGACTGTAGCCGAGGTCCATTGAGCGTCCGATGACGGTGTCTCCGTTATCCATGCTCTTCAGAACTGCAGAACATCCGCCTGAGCTGAGCTGTTCCCTGCTTTTCTTCTCGAGATTTTCCCAATTGATCTCTGTAACCAGCGGCAGTTCGACAAGATGATCCCCGAGGACCTTTACTTCGATATTCTCCGTTTCCGTTTTTCCCTTTCCGGTACTCAAGCAGGAAGCGAGAAGAACCAGTACAAGGGCTACTGACAAACCCATCATGATTTTCTTCATGAAATAATTCCCTTCCTTATTAATTAAAGTCGAGTAAATTCTATTGCAGTGTTTGTTCATTTTGCAACAAATTTTCCGGGTTTTCGAATATTTCCGGTCAATTCAGATATTTTTCTCATGAAGACAGTTCCGGACGAAGACGAGACATTTGTCCGCTTTCGGATGAAGGGATCGGGAAAGGAAACAGAACTGAGGGCGCAGTTCAAAGCTTCTGAACGGTATTTGCGGTTACAGCAGCAAAAGATTTATTCATGTGTCCGGAAACGGGATTTTCTGCCTTGTCTTTTCTCCTGAAAATTATCGGATGTACATTTTTAGAGGAGTATACGGAGTTCGCGTTCTACGCTGCTGACGTCCCAGGCAGAAGGAACACCCTTTTTGACACGGCACGAACATGACTTTTGGAAAACCCGCTTTCAAAGGCCGGTGCTTCCCCTGAAGAGGGAAAAAGCCTTTGAATATGAGTATCCGGCAGAATAAATGCCCAGTTACGGCTTCTTCATGCAGAAGGAAGCGGGAGAGGCTTCCGGAGTCTTCCTGATTGCCCGGAGATATGGAGATTTTCCGCATTGTAAACAGATGCATCTTGAGAGTGTTTCAGCCGAAACGTTTTCAGTGTGGTGCCCGCTGCTCAATTACAGGTACATGATTTTCTGAATATGAAAGCGGGATATCAAAGGTCCTCACTGGGAATGATATTTAAGCACATGTGATTCAGATTCAGTTTCTCTCGAAAATCAGCCGTTATCCTTCTTGAATATTCAGTCTTAAAGAAGGACGATGGCAGAATGAAATATATCAGACAGGTTTTCATCTTATTTCTTGTTTCATTCATGGGAGAGATACTTTCTTCCATTGTTCCTTTTCCTGTTCCCTCCGGAGTCTGGGGCCTTATAATCCTTTTTCTGCTGCTTCTCTCAGGAGTGGTTAAAGTTGAGAATGTCAGAGCTGTCGCTTCCTTTCTTATTGAAATCATGCCGATGATGTTCATCCCGGCGACAGTCGCTGTCATGACGCTTAAAAGTACGATTGCAGGCATGCTGCTGCCTTTTCTTTGTGCCTGTACGGTTCTGACGGTACTTGTTGCCGGAATATCCGGAAAGGTTACCGATATGCTTATGAAGGGGGAAAAAGATGAATGAAATTCTTTCCGGGTCGCTTTTCTTCGGTTTTGTTCTCTCTCTGGCAGCTTATGAAGCCGGACTCTTTCTCAGACGGAAGTTAAGGCTGCCTTTCCTCAATCCTCTTCTTGTCTCCGTTGTACTTGTAATTGTCATTCTTCTTGTCTCGGGCACGGACTATTCAGTTTACAGCAGAAGCGCTTCCTTTCTTTCATGGCTTCTTACTCCGGCAACCGTTTCTCTTGCAGTACCGCTCTATGAGGAACTGAAGGTATTGAAGAAGCATCCGCTGGCAATTCTTTCAGGAATTCTTTGCGGTGTCATTTCTTCTCTTTGCGGAGTTTTCCTGCTTTCACGGATTTTCGGGCTGTCACACGCTGAATACATAACGCTTCTTCCGAAGTCCGTGACCACCGCAATAGCGATGCCTCTTTCTTCCTCATACGGAGGCTTTCCTGCCCTTACAAGCGCAGCCGTCATAATAACCGGGATATTCGGAAACGTCACGGCCGAAGGGGTAATCAGGATTTTCAGAATCCGCAGTTCGGTGGCAAAAGGTGTTGCCATAGGAACTTCAAGCCATGCAATAGGTACGGCAAAGGCTCTTGAAATCGGCTCACTTGAAGGTGCAGTTTCAAGCATGTCCCTTGTTGTTTCCGGTCTTGTGACAATTCTTGTATGCGGGATTTTCAGCTCGTTTGTCTGACAGAGAGCATCTTGTCTGCGGCTGTCATGGATTTTCCTCATGTTTCTTCCGTAAGGAGGGCGGATGTTGAATAAAATCCTGTTTTCCGGGAAAATTTTCATATGAAAAAGGCTCTTGTCATTCTGACGCTTCTTTTTTTTGTGCTTGCGTGCGGCTCTGCAGGGAAGTGGAGAGGCGATGTTTCTCTGGGCTTTCCGGGCGGAATCGGAGCCGGCTATGCATCTGATCCCTTCGAGTTAGACATCTCCATAAGGACGACATACGGCGTCGGAGGAATACTTTCATATTCATTTCTGGATAAGGTAACAGATACATCAATGACGGCTGAGGAGAAGTTCAGGTATGGTAATTGTCTTATTCACGGACTTTCTGCGGCAATGCTCTGGAAAGCCTTCGGTAATGATACGTTCAGTTTTCTTGCCGGACCTGATGTAAGTGCACTGCACTTTTCAAGCAGGGAAGGTGTAATCAGCCATTTTACAGAAGCGGACCTTGTTCTTTTCAATCTATCAGTGAAGCTTGACTGGACGACAGGAAAACATTCAGGCTTCTTTCTTAACGCCGCATTTCCGTTTCTTCTCTACCTCAGCTACGGCGGTGATGCCTCGGATCCCAACAATTATTCTCCCTTTGATTTCTGGGCACTTGTTCCGAAAGCCCTTTTCGAACTGGAAGAGGGAGGATGGGTTGACGTGAAGGCAAGTACCCTTTCCATTCTGCTTTGTGCCCTGGATTTCAGGGCCGGCTTCTCGTACTGGTTTTAGAAAGGGGCGGGTCATGATGAGAAAACTTCTTCTGTCCGTGATTTTCATTCTTCTTCTTGCTTCATGCCGGCCTTTTTCGCGCACTGCCGAAGCAGCGCAGTATGACAGCGTCGTTTTCATCGGAGTCGACGGAGACGGGTCATGGCTTTCCTCTGCTGACGGATTTCGCGATGTCTTTTCTTCCTCTTCCGCCTGGACAGGTACGGCAAGCAGCGAGAAGCCTTCCGTGAGCGCACAGAACTGGGGCTCATATCTTCATGGTGTAAGTCCGCAGAAGCATAAATGCGTAAACGGCAGCATAGCCTGCGAGCGCTTTCCATACAGCGAGTATCCCAGTGTATTCAAGATAATCCGGCAGGTGTATCCGTCCGCTGATCTTACGTCATTTGCCGAATGGAATGCGATCAATTACGGCCTTATCGAGACTTCTGCCGGTGTTAGGAAATCTTCCGACAAGAGATTCTGCGCCAGGGTGCATTCTACTTCCGAGATAATGGAAATGACGCTGGAATACCTCGGGAAGAATGTTCCGACACTGCTTTTTGTGCATGTTGAGGATGCGGATGAGGCGGGGCACTCGAAGGGATATGGAACAGAGGAACACCTCAGGGCGGTTCAGAATGATATGGATTTCATAAGGAAGGTTGACGGGATAATCGATTATGAACACACGCTTCTCATTGTTGCAACGGATCATGGCGGAACCGGAAAGAGCCATGGTGGTGATACTCCGGAAGAAAGAAACATTACCATTGCAATAAAGGGAAGGACAGTGAGCGAAACCCCTCTGTCATCTTCCGTGACTCCGAAGGATATAGCTGTGGTCATACTCAAGGCCCTCGGCATAAGCAAACCCTCCTTCATGGAAGGTAATATCCCCGACGGACTTGATGTATGAATGAAGGAGAGGTAAATATGGGTGAAATGAAGAAAGTCTTCTTTGAAGGCGGAGAGATGGATTATTTCGTGTTCGGAAACGGCAGGAAGCCCTTTGTGATTCTTCCGGGACTTTCAATACACTCCGTACTGAATTTTGCGGAAGCAGTGGAGAAGACATATTGTGCCGCGTCAGACGAATACAGGGTATATCTTCTTGATTACAGCGCACATGCAGGGGACGGCTGTTCAATTTGCTCCCTTGCCGAAGATACGGCGGCTGCCTTCCGGGCCCTGGGACTTGAAAAGGCGTATGTGCTGGGGGTTTCAATGGGGGGCATGACAGCTCTTCTTCTTGCCGCATTTCATCCTGAAACTGTCGGAAAGCTCATTCTTGCTTCAACTCTCTCAAAATCGAATGAAACCTTCCGCAGTGTCTGCACAGTATGGCTGAAAAATGCGGAAAAACATGACGGGGAAGCTCTTATCGGAAGTTTTCTGGACTATGTTTACTCCGAGAAAACGCTTTCGAAGTACAGAAAAACGCTGATTGAGTCGAATAAGGAAATCACGGACGGGGAATACAGGCGCACTATTAATCTTGTCAGGGCCTGTCGGGATTATGACTCATATGAATTCCTTCCCCTCATAAAGTGTCCGGTTCTTGTAATAGGCTCGATGGGGGACAGGGTAGTGACGGCAGAAGCTTCAAGGGAGATTGCTTCTTTTCTTTCGTGTGCTCTCTATCTCTATGATTCGTCCTATGGTCATGCAGTATATGACGAGGCCCCGGACTACCTGAAGCGCTGTCTGGATTTCTTCGGGAAAGACTAGATTCCGCCTGGGAACAAAGGAGTTCTTTTTCCCCGGTTTCCGGAAAAAGGAAAAGGGGGAGGTGAAGCCTTTCGGTGAACTTCAGGAGAAGGGAAAAACAGCCGCCTTAAGGAGCTGACCCGGCAGGTTCCCCTTTGAATGGATTTTCTTTTTCTTCAGAGCCCGGATCATCAGAATACGGTATCTCTTCCTTTTCCTTCTTCTTCCGTTCCAGGAAGATGAAGAAGATCGTGTTGATGATGATTCCCAGAAGTGTTGCGGCCGGGGCTGCAAGCCCTATCATCGTAAGGCTTGCATCTTTCTGTATGCTCATGATGTATGACAGAGGAAGACGTACGAGCAGTGTCTGCACAAGGCCCTGAAACATGACCCAGACGGTGTGCCCGCTGCCGTTATAGTAGCCTATCATGCTGAAGAGAACTGCCGTGACAATTGTTTCCGGGGCAAATCCCCTGAGATAGTCGAAGCCTCTTGAGATGACTGCACTGTCCGACGTGAAGAGCGCTGTCAGGGCATCTCCCTTGAAGAGCACAAGGAAGAATACGGGAATGCCCACACCGACTCCCAGCGCTATGCCGCAGCACATTGCCTTCTTCGCCCGTCCCGGATTGCCGGCTCCGATGTTCTGGGAAACGAATGAAGCCATGGACTGCATGAGTGCGCTCGGGATGAGCATGGCAAAGCTGACTATCTTGCATGCCACCCCGTAACCCGAGGAGGCTGTAAGACCGAGTCTGTTGACAAATGCGCATAGTGCCAGGAACGATATCTGGGTGAGGGCTTCCTGCAATGCCAGAGGAAGTCCGATTTTCAGTGCCAGCGAGATTTCCGGCGTGAAGGCGATGTCCTTTCTCGTGATTCTGAAGGGCAGGCCGCGCTTTTTCAGGAGCACAAGGGCAAATATCACGCTCACCGCCTGAGCAAGGACTGTTGCCAGCGCAGCTCCTGCTGTATCAAGATTGAGTACCGCAACAAAGAAGAGGTCCCCGAAAATATTGACTATGCACGCTACAAGAACAAAGAGAAGCGGGGATCTGCTGTCTCCGAGTCCCCTGAATACTGCGGAAAGAAGATTGTATGCGACTATGAAGAAGATTCCGCTGCCGCATATTCTGACATATGTGACGGTTTCTTCAAGCGCTTCGGGAGGAGATTGCATGAGAATGGAGATTTCCCGGGCAAAGAAGAGCATGACAAGAAAGAGAATGACGGTAATGACGGAAAAAACGAGAATCGAGCCTCCGATGAGGGGCCCTGTGTTCTCTGTCTTTCTTTCTCCGATATAGCGTGCGATGAGGACCGTTATTCCCATTGCCAGGGATGTGATGACAAAGGTTACAAGATTGAGTACCTGACTTCCTGTCGAAACCCCCGAGAGTCCCTCCGTCGTTCCGAATCTTCCTACTACAAGAAGATCCACTGCACCATATGCCGCCTGGAGTATGAGTGCAAGAAGAACCGGAATCATGAAGCGGACCATCTTGCTCAGTATGCTTCCCCTGGTGAAATCAGGTGTATCGTTATTCATTGTCTAACTCCTTTCAGGCACATTCCGGAAAGAAAGTGCCGTTTGGCTGCTGACTGCTTTTTCCGCCGGGATGACATGTCCTGTCAAAAAGAAGAAAGAAGACCTGAACTGTTTTCCTTTCAGATGAAGTGCTTCACCTTCTTCGTCTTCTGACGGGGAATCTGATGGATGAAAGCCTCAACCTTCCGGACAGGACTGAGATACCACCTGTGAAAGCCTCTCTTTTCACTCCTTGCACAATCTTCCTGTCAGCTGCGATCAATCAACGGCGGTAATTATACGGGTATGCTTCATCTTGTCAATGTAAAGCAGAAGGTAATGGGTGACCGCTGCAGCTCGTGATGGTATAATCGTCTCCGTTATAGAGAAGGAAAAAATTCCGGAATCAGGGAGAACGACCATGAAGAGGGTAGAGAAATTTCTTAAGGATGCAGGTACGTACTATCTTGCAACAGTCGAGGGTGACCAGCCGAGGGTGCGGCCTTTCGGTACGGTGAATATCTTTGAGGGCAGGCTTTATATCCAGACGGGAAGGAAGAAGGATGTCTCGAAACAGCTGCACAGCAATCCGAAGGCGGAAATATGCGCATTCATGGACGGGCGGTGGCTGAGAGTCTCAGGCGAACTGATTGAAGATGACAGAAGGGAAGCAAGGGTCTCGATGCTGGACGCCTATCCTTCGCTGAAGGAAATGTACAGTGCAGATGACGGCAACACCGAGGTCTTCTTTTTCAGGAATGCAAGGGCTGTATTCTCATCATTCACCGCTTCTCCGGAGATTCTGGAGTTCTGACAGGGTGGTAAGAAAAATAGTGAGGGACGAGGATTTTCTCGCCCTCGCGTCATCTGACGCCTCCCGCAGTGATATATCTGTCATTCAGGACCTTGTCGACACACTGGAAAGTGTCAGGGACCGCTGTGCGGGGATGGCGGCAAACATGATTGGCGTAAGGAAGAACATCATAGCCATATGCATAGAGGGCTTCATTTTTGTAATGATTAACCCTGTGATCAGGCACGGAAAGGGATGCTACAGTACAGAAGAGGGATGTCTTTCTCTTGATGGAACAAGGAAATGTACAAGATATATGCAAATAGATGTCGACTATATGGACATCTCGTTTTCAAGGAGGCACGGCTCTTTTTCCGGTTTTACGGCTCAAGTCATCCAGCATGAAATCGATCATCTTGACGGAATCCTGATTTGAAAAGAAAAGACGTAAGACGAAAAGACTGAAGAAAAAGATTCCTTACTGGGATTATAATATTGTCTGATATCAGAAGAATACATCTTCCGCAGGATTCTTGTCGTAAGGAGCATCTGTGTGCCGGGAATCCGTACCCGGAATTATCTGACTCGAAGGTATTTTCCCCGATTATTGTTTCGACATTGACTGTGATGTCTGCTATTGTTTCAATGTAGACGGAAACTCTCCGTATTGCTTGAAGAATTGCCTGCGTTGCCGCGCCGCTCTGGCCCTGCAATGTGTTTTCAGCGTTCTTCTTCCTGATACGGTCCGGGTATATGCAGAACAAGGGGAGTAAATGATATGAGAAAAATACGGTTCGGAATAATCGGAACGGGAAACGTAGCACATGTGCATGCAAAAGCCATCATGGAGATGGATTCTGCCGAACTTGTTGCATGCTGTAATGTCAATCCTTCCGGAGCCCGGGACTTTGCCCGGAAATACGGTATAAGGGGTTTTTCGTCCCTTTCCGGATTTCTTTCCGATGAATCGATTGACGTCGTCACGATAGCAACTCCTTCAGGAGCACATCTCGAACCGGCACTCGATGCAATCGGGTATGGAAAGAATGTCATCGTCGAGAAGCCGCTTGAGGTTACGACTGAGCGCATAGACAAAATGATAGAAAAGGCCAGGGAAAAGGGAGTAATACTTTCCGGAATCTTTCAGTCGCGCTTCTATGATGCGTCACTTCTTGTAAAGGATGCTCTCGAGAAGGGCCGTTTCGGTCGTGTAACGCTGATTGACGCCCAGATCAAGTGGTACCGCGACCAGAAATATTATGACAGCGGAGCATGGCGGGGTACATGGAAGCTTGACGGAGGAGGCGCATTGATGAATCAGGGCATACATGCCGTAGACCTCCTTTTATGGCTTGGCGGCCCTGTCAGCAATGTCTCGGGCCGTATAGGGACTCTCGGCCATGACAATATCGAGGTTGAGGATACGGCTTCGGCAGTGCTTGAATTCAAAAGCGGTGCTCTCGGAACGATCGAGGCGACAACATGCTGCTATCCGGGATTTTTCAAGCGGATTGAAATATGCGGAACGGAGGGAAGTGCCGTAATCGAGGAGGAAAACCTCAGGACCTGGTCATTCATGAATGAGACGGATCAGGATGAACTGATAAGGAAGAAATACATGAACTGCACTTCATCCGGAGGTGGTGCCTCGGATGCGAAGGCAACCGGATGGCTCGGTCACAGAAAGGCCTTCGAGAACGTCGTGAATGCTCTTCTGTACGGAAGTGAAATCGCTGTTCCGGGAGAGGAGGCAAGGCGGAGTGTCGAACTCATCGAGGCAGTGTACAAAAGCGCAAGGGAAAACAGTACTGTCGTACTTTCATGAAGTGATAAGACATAAACGCCGTTGTTTCCCATCCGGTCGCCCCGTGCATTTTCCTGATTCATGCGCGGCTGTGTTGATTCATTTCAGCTCCGGTGATACAGTTCACAGATGAATGAAAGACAGAGGAAACTCAGCTGGCTGTTGATAAACCTGGTTCTTGTTGTACTGGAAGGTTATCTCTCGTATGCGGTTTTCTTCAGACGGGGTGACGGGCCGGATTTTTCCCGATTTCAGTATTTTGCGCACTATACTTCATTCTGTATCTTTCTTTCATCGTTTCTTCTCGTTGCGGGCTGTCTGGTTGAACTTATGACTTCAAAACGCCGAGACTACTATCTCTTCAAGCTGTTCAGATATGCCTCTGTTTCGGCTTCCACGACACTTTTCATTCTTATCGTCTTTCTCTTTCTTCCCCTGGAGAAGTTCAATATCGTGAAATATTATTCTTCAGAGAAACTTCTTGAATGCATTCTCTGCCCGCTTATTGCATATGTTTCCTTTACACGCTTCGGCTCCTATAAGGGCTTCGGAAAAAAGGAAGCAATGGCGGCAACCGCACCTGTCGTCATCTATCACACCGTGATAGTGATCCTCAATGCAAAAGGTGTCATCACCGGCCCCTATCCGATACAGAGTGTGCGCTCAATGAGTACGGCAGCTGTCATATTCTGGTTCATTGCAATAGCTTCAGTGACATACATCGTCTCATATTCGCTTCTTCTCGTGACAGAGCTGAGGACAGGCAGATAGAAGACGTTCATTCCATCGATGATATATTCAGAAGATCCATGAGGTCCTCGCGTGTCAGGGTCGAGAGCGAGAGATTGTCCGTGGAGACTATCTCATCTGCGAGATTCTTCTTTGATTCCTGAAGCTTGACTATTTTTTCCTCTATCGTTCCTTCTGCAATCATTCTGTATACGGTGACTTTTTTTGTCTGTCCTATTCTGTGCGCCCTGTCGGTTGCCTGGTTCTGGACTGCAAAGTTCCACCACGGGTCATAGTGTATTACTACATCCGCCGCGGTGAGGTTGAGGCCCGTTCCTCCCGCCTTGAGCGATATGAGAAACAGGGGAGTGTCGCCGGAGTTGAACGAGTCGACAAGCTCGAGTCTTCTTGCCTTGGGCGTATTGCCTGTAATCTTGAAGTAGGCTATCTCCTTTTCCTTCAGATCCGTTTCCAGGATTTCAAGCATCGATGTAAACTGCGAGAAGAGCAGTATCTTGTGCCCGCCGTCGAGTGCGGAAGTGATGAGGTCCATGACTGCTTCCCTCTTTGCAGATCCGCCCTTGTAATCCTTGAAGATCAGTGACGGGTCGCAGCATATCTCGCGGATTCTCATCAGCTCCGCAAGAATCTCGATTCTGTTCTCGTTCAGCTGGCCCTCGTCCTTGAGCATTCCCTTAGTTTTTGCCACTTCCGCCAGGTAGAGTTTCTTCTGCTCTCCCTCGAGCGGTGTGACTCTTGTCTCTTCGATTTTTTCCGGAAGGTCCTTGAGCACATCCGACTTAAGCCGTCTCAGGATGAAAGGTCCCGTGAGTTTTTTCAGTCTTTCCGAAGCTGCCGTGTCGCCGTTCCTTTCAATCGGATTTGCAATGCTTTTCCTGAATGCCTCTTCCCGGAAGAGGAATCCCGGCATCAGATATTCGAATATTGACCACAGCTCGAGTAGCCTGTTTTCAATGGGCGTCCCGGTCAGTGCCAGGCGGTGTGTGCTTTTTACGGCACGTACGGCTTTTGCGGCTGCTGTTGCATGGTTCTTTATGAACTGCGCCTCATCGATTATCTCGAGGTCGAAGACAGTATCTTCATAGAGGGCGATGTCGCGCTTGAGGAGGTCATAGCTTGTTATGAGTATATCCCACCGGTCGTGTTCCCTGATTGTCTTTTCCCTGTCTTTCTGTGTTCCGGTGACTGTAGAAGCAGAGAGGGAAGGTGTGAACCTCGAGCACTCTGCCTTCCAGTTGTAGACAAGGGATGCGGGCGTCACGATGAGCGTGCCGGCTTTCTTTCCCTCTTCCTTGAGGGAAAGAATCAGCGAGAGTGCCTGCACTGTCTTGCCCAGTCCCATTTCGTCTGCAAGTATTCCGCCGAAGCCGTGTTCATATAGAACCCTCATCCATCTGTAGCCGTCCTTCTGGTAGGACCGCATAACCGGATCAAGCGGAAGGGGAACTTCATAATCGGATTCGTTTATTGTCTTGAATTCCTTTATGAGGCGGCGGAATCTCTGTCCTCCTTCATACGTTACGCCGTTCTGGTCCTTGAGAATCTGGTCGAGATAGAGGGCGCGGTAGAGCGGAAGGTGCATCTTTCCGTTCACGAATTCCTTCAGCGGTATTCCCGAATCGAGAAAGAGTGAAGTTACGGAGTCGAGATTGATCCCCCGGAAGGAAATGAAGTCCCCGTTTTTAAGTCTGTGATATTTCTTGCGGTTCCTGTATGACAGGAGGACAAGCTCAAGCTCCTCGATTGTGAGGTCTCCCAGGTCAAGCGAAAGGTTGAGAACTGAGTCGTCCTTCTCGTCTATGTCGATGGAGCTTCTGACCGGTGACATCTTCCTGATGACGATTTTCCTTATTTCGTCCGAGACGTGGACTTCACCTTCCTCCATCAGCTCGGACAGTCCGGAATTCAGAAATTCATATTCTGAATCATCATCCTTCAGTACCGTCCATTCTCCGCGGGATGTGCAGGGACCGTCGAATACGGAGTAGAGGATATCCCGTATGTCCTCCTCGAATGCCTTCCATTTTTCCTTCGTCTCCCCCCTTGTTATGCTCATCTCCCTGCCGCGGGGAAGAACATCCACTGTCTTTCCGTCATATTTGAGGCGGGGAGAACATGTTATGCACTTCGTGAAGTCATCAATGCTGACATAGAAAAGCGCTGCCGGTATTTCTTCGACAAGGCTGTCGATGCTTTCTGC
>CAVBWE010000163.1:13080-22527 GCA_963598715.1 Sphaerochaetaceae bacterium
GCTTTCTGCAGCGTTGTCCTCTATCTTTCCGCATTTCCTGAGGTCCGGAAGAACCCTCCTGTAGAAGTTTTCGAGAAGATTCAAACCGACAGTGAAGTGAAACTTTCCGTCTTCTCCTGCTATATCGGAAATGGCGGATGCAGAGCCCAGGTTGCTCAGGGGGGTCCTGTTCAGGAATCCGTCTTCAAGCCAGTAGATGTACTTCTGACTCTTGTATTTTCCTGATATTTTTCCGCTGACGCTTACCCCGACCGTTACCTTTCCGTCCTTGAGAGGGTCTATCTTCATGCTGAATGTCGGCTCGGTTTCCCGGAAACCCAGAAGAGGCTTTTCTCCGCAGAGTATCCTCGTGTCCTTCATTATCGAAAAGAAGTCATCGATAATGTCGGTGTAGTCGATTCTGTCCTTTTCCCTGCGGTAGTAGTAGTCGTCCTTGTGATTCAGGAGGCCGTCAATCTTCTGACTGCGCAGAAGTTCCATCACAAGTGAAGCGCGCGGAGTGAGGATGGCAGATGAAAAATCAATGCGGCAGTTCTTGCCCAGTACATATTCTTCACGATTGAAATATGCCGAGTACAGCTTGTCTGTGTCGCGGACCTTGTAGTACTTGCCTTCAGTGTTCGTAATCCTGAGCGTTATGTACCTTCCGTCCATTGCAGGCTCAATGTCG
Organism: Sphaerochaetaceae bacterium; assembly: GCA_963598715.1. Lineage (GTDB taxonomy): Bacteria > Spirochaetota > Spirochaetia > Sphaerochaetales > Sphaerochaetaceae > Ornithospirochaeta. Next base: position 13,751 of record CAVBWE010000163.1, read on the forward strand.
GTTTCTGAAAGTGCCGTAGCCGGTACTTCGTCTTCGGCATTTTTCCTTCTTTCCTTCCTGTATGATCCGATAAGCCTTTCTGCGGCCGTATCGGAGTAGTCGAAGATATCCCGGTTGTTTCTGAGGTAATTGAAGAATGCGATGAGTGCAGCAGTCTTGTGCACGCACAGTTCGATGACTCCGTTCTTGTCCGGATTTGATGTTCTGCAGTTCTTTTCCAGAGATTTCGATGCGGAAGAATAATAATAGTAGCTGTAAGAGAGCGGGGAGCATGTAAGCTGTTCGATTCCCTTATGACCAAGGTTTATCGTGACAAAGGTCATCTGACCCCTGTCATTGAAGACCCTGTATTCGCAGCTGAGGGTTTTTCTGCTTCCTGAAGTTATAAGCCGGACCTTCGGCTCTGATACCTTTTCGCCTGCAACGAGGAGCTCTGCATTGTGCAGGGTGGAGGATGTGGGTTTGTAGACTTCCAGGGAAGAGCCGAATGAAAGATAGTGAGGTTTTCCGTCGTCCTTGAAAATGAGTGTACAGTAGCCCCCGGATTCGCCTTTGTCAGTAAGCTTCAGAGTGTGTATGGGCGTATGTGCATTCCTGAGCCTTCCGCCTGCATCTTCTTCCTTGAAGATGTTCTCTCCGTACTCTGCTTCAAGGCAGTAAAGCACTGCTGCAATGTGCTTGCAGTATGTCACATTCCGTGAATATGCACATGTACAGGACGGCGATTCGATTTTCCCGGCCCTGATGGAGAACGAGACGAAATAGCCGTTTTCGCCTTCTACCTTTGCCGAGAAGCTGTTGTAGCTGTTTTCTTCGATTTCACCGACCGAACCGTATCTGTAGAGCTCAAGTCCCCGCCTCAGAATAGAAGGGGAAAATAAATCATTCCATTCAGACATAACGGGTATTATAGCAGTAACAAAATACGGATGCCCACAGTTATCGGGATCATACTTTTATTTTTACTGAATGGAGGTTCTTGCAGAACTCCGCAGGCAGGTTCTGCTTTGAACAATCAGGCTGAAAATCTTTAAAGGTGGTTTTCTCTCCCTGCGTCAGATTGCAGTACCGGCTGAATAAGGAATAATCATTGCGTGACTGTTCCGTCCGAATCCTCTGCGGTCATGTTATTGCCGGTGACTTTTGTGCCGGAATGTAAAGTTATGCCTGTCGTTTGTTTTTTTGCTTAATTGATATTAAAATATCTGATAATCGGAAAGGAGGATATCACGGACGCTCAGCCGTAAAGGGGAAGATGAGGCGAAAAGTTTCAGTCATTGTCATGTTTCTGTCCATAGTCCTTCTTTTTTCGTGCGTAAGGGGAAAAGAAGACACAAAAGTGCGGGCTGCAGCTTCCGATGCACTTCAGGGAACGTTCGTCATAAGCGGAGACAAACTTGTGACGGACGGCAAAATCAGGGGTGAGCTTCATGGCGTGACGGGGAAAAAGCTTGGAGACGTACTCTCGTCGATGCTCCTGGATGAGGAAAATCTCTTCATCACGATAGATGAGGAGGAAGACGAGGTGCATTCTGCCATCAGCCGGCATGAAACACGCTGTTCAGTCACGGTTTCTTCTTCCTACTTCCATCACGAACACAGCGGAATACTGATTTGCAGGGGGGACGGCACCTATGACGAAATCGAGGTGATGGGAGTTCTTGACGACTTTCTGGCGGGTTCATATGTCGACATCGTCATCTCCACACCTTCCGGTTCATACTCATTCCCCGGTATTGATACCTCTTCACTTGCAGGCCTCCTCTATGATACGGACGGTTACCGGGGGATGATTGAGGACGTGGTAAGGCTGGAGAGGGAGGGCTCATACGGCGCTGCTCTCGAAAAGCTGATGGATTTCAGGAGTGCCGACAGTGCAACGTTCAGTTATTGCGGCGGAGATATAAGAATAACCGAGTGCCGTGAAATGATGTATCAGAACGGAGTCTCGTATTTCAGGGAAAAGAAATACGAAGAGGCGATAGCAGCCCTCAGGGAATGCGGCCTGGACTATAAGGATGCGGACGTGTACGTGAACAATGCCCTGCATTGCCTTACCGGGCCATACATCATCGGAGACGAAATCGAATTCGGAAGAAAACCGGACGGTACTCCGCTGAAGTGGATCATCGTGTTCGGAAACGAGGGTAAGGCACTTCTTCTGAGTTCTGAAATACTCTTCAAGGCACCTTTCAGCAGCAGGGAAAGTTCCGTGTGGAAGGAAAGCAGCATAAGGAAGTATCTCAATGACACATCGTCAGACGGCTTTCTCGGAACATATTTCACCCCTGAAGAGAGAAAGATAATACTCACTTCCGCTGTCAGTAACCCGTCTGACGGACTCTATGAAGTTACCGGAAGTGCCGATACCCTTGACTGTGTCTTTCTCCTCAGTATGGAAGAAGTCAGGAAATACTCGTCTTCTTCTTCCGGGAGGACAGCATCCCTTGAAGGAAAACCATCTCAGTGGTGGCTCAGGACTAACGGGAGCGACCCGTCTTTTGCTGCAGTCGTCTCATCGACGGGGCTTATCAACGCCGGCGGCTGCAGCGTTACGTCCGAGTGCGGCGTACGTCCTGCAATATGGGTCAGTATCTACGGATACGATTATTGAGGGCTTCCGTCTTTCCGGGCGAAGATATGCGTTATCGGACTTCCGGGAATTCCGGTAAAACCGGCTCTCTGCTTCCTTTCCGTCTCATGTCATTCCTTTTCCCGGCATGTTGAAGCCCTGAATTCCAGGGACGGAATCGTGATTGAAAACATAATGTAAAATTTTGTGTCCCTATCTGAATTATTTTACGTTCTTGACAAGCATAAGTCTCTGTCAATAATTTATAATTGCGTCTTGTTGGGGGATGGCGTTTTGAAGAAAGTTTTCCTTGTTTTGCTGTGTTTTATGTTCCTGATGACTTCCTGCCGGAAAACGGAGGAAAGCGGGAATGAGAATGAAGCTGTTCCCCGTGCGGCAAGCCGCAGCCGCATTGAAATTGAATCGGAAACGAAACCGAGGGGAGAGTTCATAAGAAACGGGGAAAAGGTCACCCTTAAGGAAAAGCAGGTCGGAACCTACTCCCTCGTCAGCGGTCTTAGGAATGCCCCTCTTCTCTTTGATGTGGAAGTCGGTGAGAGTTCTGTCAGGTTCCTTCTTCTTGAGGACGGACTGAAACGGGATCTTTCAACGATTCCGCTTCTTCCTTCACGCTATGACGTCAGAGTAACGACAGAAAACGGTTTTCATACTCATACGGGATTTCTCGTCACTGGAAGTGACGGAAGAAGAAATGTCGTGAGTGTTGACGAAGTTGACAATGATTTTCTCTCCTCGGACAGGGTCTGCATTACCATCTCCAATGAATTCGCATCATATGACCTGGGATGGCTTGATACATCGCATATAGATAATCTCCGCTATGAAACCGACGGCTACGGAGCAATGCTTGAAAAGGCCGAGACATATCTTAGAAAGGCCATGTACAGGGACGCATCCTCGACGCTTCGCGAATACAGGGATGCTTATCCCGTTACATTTGAGAATTTCGGAGGGGATGAGCTTCTTCAGAGGACAGAGGGTATCCTCTATGACATGGCGGTTCTGAAATACCGTGAAGGAAAATATGAGGAATGCCTTGAATGCATATCGGGCCTTGACGGTGACTACCGCGACTCAGTGCTCATGAAAGCCAATGCGGAAGCTGCATTGAACGGGAAATTGCGGCCCGGAGATACAATAGCGTATGGAAGGAATTCAAGGGGAGAAAAAATCGAGTGGAATGTCGTTGCGCTCGAGGATGGAAAAATTCTCCTGATCAGCCGCGATATCCTTTTCCGTAAACCATACAACGCCGAGAGTGCATCACCCAGCTGGGAAAAGAGTACGCTCAGGAAATTTCTCAACAGTGAGGGGGAAAAGGGTTTCCTTTCTTCTTTCAGCAGTGAAGAGCTTCAGAAAATTGTGGAGACCAGGGTGTACAAAACCGAAAATTCCTACTTCGGTGTCAGTGGCGGTGCCGACACTACTGACAGGGTTTTCCTTCTCTCCGCTTCCGAAGTCGAACAGTTTTACCCTCATGCAATGGACAGAATGCAGAAGTATGACGGAAGTGCCTCTTCATGGTGGCTGAGGAGCCCCGGCGACAGTACTTCCACTGTAAGCTACGTTACCTCGACCGGCCTTATCCACAGTCTGGGGGACAATGTCAGGCGTGACTGCGGAGTGCGTCCGGTAATGTGGATTGACGCTGATGCCGCGTCTGATGCTCTGTAACCGGAAAAATGAAAATCCCGTGTTCCGGAAATGAAATTTCCCCTGTTCTTCCTTTATGTGCATTTTCCTCATTCTTTTTGTGTGATTCCTCAAATTTTTCGTTATAAAACATTTCCGGTTCTGCCTGGTCGTGCCGGTATTTGTGACAGAAGGATTGACTAAACCTCAAAATATCTCTAATTTTTTGAGAAAAATCCAAAAACAGATGTTTCAGCTGGAGAAAAAAATGAACAGAGTGACCGAAAGTGTTTATGAACGTGTACTTATGAACAACCCCGGTGAACTGGAATTCCAGAGTGCAGTCAGGAATTTCCTTTCATCAATCGACAAGGTAATCGACAGCTTTCCCGATGTCGTCTATCACAGGGTCCTTGACAGGATGGTGGAACCTGAGAGGGCAGTGATTTTCCGTGTTCCATGGTTCAATGATGAAGGAAAACTCGAGATCAACCGCGGTTACCGTGTTCAGATGTCCTCTGCCCTGGGTCCATACAAGGGAGGATTGAGATTCCATCCGTCCGTCAATCTTTCGATAATGAAGTTCCTTGCATTCGAACAGGTATTCAAGAACTGTCTTACATCTCTTCCGATGGGGGGAGCAAAGGGTGGAAGCGACTTCAATCCCAAGGGAAAGAGCGAGGGAGAGGTCATGAGGTTCTGCCAGTCGTTCATCACTGAACTTTACCGCCATATCGGGGCGGATACGGATGTCCCGGCAGGCGATATCGGAGTCGGAGGAAGGGAAATCGGATATCTCTTCGGACAGTACAAGAGGATTACGAACGAGTTCACGGGAGTCCTTACGGGAAAGGGACTGGACTTCGGCGGCTCGCTGATCCGTCCTGAAGCCACGGGATACGGCCTTGTGTATCTTTCAGAAGCGATTCTTGCCGACAGGAAGATGAGTCTCGAAGGTTCAGTATGTCTTGTCTCCGGTTCCGGTAACGTTGCCCAGTATACGGTTGAGAAGATAAATGAGCTCGGAGGAAAGGTAGTGACGCTTTCGGATTCGAGCGGAATGATTTATGACGAGAAGGGAATCGACAGGGAAAAGCTCGAGTATGTGAAGGTTCTGAAGAATGTCATGAGGGGAAGAATCGAGGAATACGCCGCAAAGTATCCGGGTGTCGTCTATATACCGCGTAAGGGCGGAACAGCGAATCCCCTGTGGGATATAAAGGCAGATTATGCCTTCCCGTGTGCAACCCAGCTTGAAATACTCCGGGAAGATGCCGAAAACCTTATCAGGAACGGCGTGAAGTACGTCGGAGAAGGTGCCAACATGCCTCTGTCGGGTGAGGCTGAAGAGATGCTTGTCTCATCAGGCGTTCTTGTTGCGCCTTCAAAGGCTGCAAATGCCGGCGGAGTTGCGGTGAGCGGGCTTGAGATGAGTCAGAACAGCATGAGGCTGCACTGGACGCGTGAAGAGGTTGATTCGAAGCTCAGGGACATCATGAAGAATATCTACTCTTCGATAAGCGAGGCCTCATCCCTCTACTCGGACAGGGATAACCTCATCGACGGCGCAAACATTGCTTCCTTCATGAAGGTATCGCGTGCAATGCTGAGTCAGGGATACGTATGATAATAGGCCGTTTCTGAAAACTCTGGCAGCCGGGATGTGTATTTCCGGCTGTTTTTGATGAGTTGAGGTTTAAATGCTTTTGTTTGAGTAATCCTCCATTGTGTTGTATCATTTTTCCGGACACTCCGATGATAAGACTCTACACGATGGATTCTTCCGCTTTCAGCTATCCGGATCTTTGCTGTCTTTCCCCTTACAGAATCGGAAAGGCCCGGAGGTATATCCGTGAAAAGGACAGAAGACTCTCCCTCTCTGCATCCCTTCTTATCGACAGGGGACTCAGGGAGTATGGGCTTGAGGAGAAGAGTGCGGTTATATGCTGCACTCCATCCGGAAAACCGTATCTGAGGGACTATGACAACATCCATTTCAGTGTCAGTCATTCAGGAAGCAGGGCGGCTGTCGCATTCTCGGACGGTCCCGTCGGCTGTGATATCGAGTATGTACATGAGTATGATGAGGGTGTCGCCGCCCTTGTCTTCACTTCCTCCGAGAATCTTCTTCTGTCCTTCTCGGCAGACAGGAACCGTGACTATACCAGGCTGTGGACTGCAAAGGAGAGCTTTCTAAAGGCCATCGGATGCGGTTTCACCATGGATCCGCTTTCCTTTTCCGTTACGCTTTCAGACGGAATGGAAGTGAATCAGGATCTTGATGAACGGAGATGGAAGATAACATTCAAGGAAGATGATGAATATATAATTGCATTATGTACGGAGGTGGAAAAAAAACGTGAAGAGCAAAGACTGCACTGAATATTTTATGTCCCGGTTCGCTTCGTGCGATACCGATTCGAACCTGATTGTCGATTACCCGGATAATGAGGCTGAAAACAGATACGGAAGTGTCTCTTTCAGGAGTCAGGGGAAAAAGTCTTACGAGAGGAACAGGCTTCTTGCAGCATTTGCGTATGCCCTGATGAAGGCGACTGCACAGAAGGAGGCTGCCTTCTTCTCCGTTCCGCTTGTGCCCCACGCCGTATCGGCTGACGACAGCGAGAATGTGAAGGATTATCTTTGCCGTACGGGAAAGGAATTCGATGAGGACTTTGCACATTCTGAGGCCCTGTCTGCAGACATCATGGAGTCCCTCCCGTTCAAGAGCGATGTGCTCATCAGATTTGATGAAGGGGACTTTACCGGGGCATACAACATCATGCTGACGGCGTCCTGTGACTCCTTCTCTCTGAGTTTCCGTTCTTCCCTCTATTCGTCATCCTCGGCTTCGCGTTTTCTCCGTCTCTTCATTTCGGTTCTCCGGGGTTTTGAAGAATGTGAAAAGCTTTCTTCGATAAGACTTCAGAGTGATGAGGACAGAAAGATTGTCTCTTCCTTCAATTCCACCGTGAGAAATCAGAAGAAGGATCTGTCGGTCGTTTCCCTTTTCAGGAATGAGGCAGCACTTCATCCCGACAGTACCGCTATCGTCTGCGGCAGAAGCAGACTCACGTACTCCCTCGCCGATGATTACTCTGACCGCATTGCCTCATCTCTTGCTGAAATGGGAGTAAAAAACGGTGATTTCGTCTCCATCCTCATGAAGCGCTCCGAATGGATGACCATAGCATCCCTGGGCGTTCTCAAGGCCGGTGCGGCATATGAACCTCTTGATCCGTCCTATCCGAAGGAACGGCTTTCCTTCATGGTGGAGGATGCTGCTCCGAAGGCTGTGATTGCCGACAGGGATCTGATGGATGTCATCCCGTCATATAAGGGGCCTGTCATCGTGACGGAGGAAATAAAATCACTTGAAAAGAAAGCGTTCACCGTCACAGAGGATCCCTCGGATCCGTTCATACTTCTCTATACGTCCGGCACTACAGGCGTTCCCAAGGGAGTGATACTCAGCCGCAGGAATGTCCTCAATTACTCGCTTTCCTATGCTTCGCTTGTCAACCTCACCCGGCAGAGCCGCACTGCCGCCTATGCGTCCTTCGGCTTTGATGCCAACCTTATGGATACATATCCGACCCTGATAAATGGAGGCGAGATGCACATCCTTGCGGAGGATATACGGGCAGACCTCATCTCCCTGGACGAGTATTTCCAGGTGAACAGGATTACCCATGCCTTCATGACAACCCAGGTGGGGCGTCAGTTTGCACTCTTTACACAGTCCAGGAGCCTGAAGTATCTCTCTCTCGGAGGAGAAAAGCTCACTCCGTTCAAGCCGCCGAAAGGCCTGACTGTCTATAACCTTTACGGACCGACTGAATGTACCGTCGCCGTGACGGCATTCCGTGTCGTGAGTGACTCACGCCTTCTTCCCATAGGACGACCGCTGGCGAATACAAAACTCTATGTTGTCGACTCGGCGCTCCGGGAGCTTCCGATTCTTCAGGCGGGCGAACTCTGTATTGCAGGTGAACAGGTCGGAAAGGGATACCTCAACCGTGACGAGAAGACGAAGGAGGTCTTCATCTCCAATCCGTTTACCGCTGAGAAGGGCTATGAGAAACTCTACCGTACCGGTGATATAGTCAGATGGCTCGAGGATGGAAACATAGAATTCATCGGACGGCGTGACAGCCTTGTAAAGGTCAGGGGATTCAGAATCGAGCTTACGGAGGTCGAGAAGGTAATCAGGGACTATGAGGGAATAAAGGATGCAACTGTCGCTGCCTTCGATTCCCCTGCCGGAGGGGCATTCATTGCCGCTTATGTCGTATCTGACGGGAAGATTGACTGTGATGCCCTTAAGGCGTTCATCGGCCGGAAGAAGCCTCAGTATATGGTTCCCGAGGTGATAATGCAGATTCCTGCCATCCCGTTGACTCCCAATCAGAAGGTCAACAGACGGGCCCTCCCGAAACCCGAGAGAACTGTCTCGGAGTACGTTTCTCCCAGAGACGACGCAGAGGAGAGGATAGCCTACTTCGTGGGTAAACTGATAGGTGAGGATAGGGTCAGTGTGACTTCGGATCTC
>CAVBWE010000164.1:0-7563 GCA_963598715.1 Sphaerochaetaceae bacterium
GAAAAAGGGGAGTTCGTGACGCTTCTCGGGGCCAACGGAAGCGGAAAGAGTACCCTGTCGCTGATTCTTGCGGGACTGCTGGAGGAGGATTCCGGGTTCTCCTCAATTGCTGTTGAGGAGAGGAGAAGGAGATGCCGCATTGTCTTCCAGAATCCTGAAAGCCAGATAATAGGTTCAACTGTGGAAAAGGATGTGGCTTTCGGACCGGAGAATCTTCTCCTTCCTTCCTCTGAAATAAGAAAGCGTACCGATGAGGCCCTTTTCAAGGTCGGCCTTCATGATAAAAGGTATTCTTCACCGCGTTCTCTTTCGGGAGGTGAGAAGCAGAAGCTTGCATTTGCGTCCGTTCTTGCACTTGAAAGCGAAATAATCATCCTGGATGAAGTGACAGCCTTTCTCGAGAGACAGAGCGCGCACGATATCCTTTCCGGCATCAAACGGGAGTGCACAGGGGAGGGGAAAACGGTAATCCTGGTCACGCACAGCGTAGAGGAGGCTCTCCTTTCGGACAGGGTCTTCATCATGGACGGGGGAAAAACCGTCATGTCGGGTAAACCGCATGATATCCTTACATATTCCCTGATTGCACGCATAGGCCTTGTTGCGCCCTTCGCCCTCTACCTTTCACATGAACTCGGACTTGAAAGGTGTCTGACAGTCGGAGAACTTTCCGACGGAATTTCAAGGCGGCTTCAGAATGGATGACAGACAGCGCGGTTTTGCGACTCTTGACTGCCGTGTAAGGCTTCTGTGGTTTCTCGTCTTCCTCATTTCCCTTTTTGTCCCCGGAAATACGGCGTCGCTCATTTTTTCCTCTGTCTCTCTTTTCCTGGCGGTTCTTCTTTCGAAGGCAGACAGAAAGCGTGTAACGCATAGGCTTTCTTCCCTTATTCCCCTCTTTCTCTTCTTTTCTCTCCTCGTTTATCTGACGGAGGGGGGAGAAATGAGGAAGGCGCTTGTTACATTTTCAAGACTTCTTCTTTCGGTTGTTTCCTCGAACTTCCTGATGAGTGTAACAAGCGGAAGTGACATTGCAGAGGCAATTGACAGGATTTTCAGTCATTTTCCGTTCAGAAAGGCGTCCCGGCGTTTTTCGCTGGCGATGATGACGGCTTTTTCCTTCATTCCGGTTCTCCAGGCGGAGGGAAAGAGGATAATGGAAGCCCAGAGATGCCGTGGTGCCTCTTTTGAAGGAAGGGGTCTTCACGGAAAGGCAAGGTCCTGGCTGCCGGTAGTCGTTCCGCTTTTCGTTTCGGCGTTCAGACGTGCAGACGAGCTTGCGCTTGCCCTTGACGCAAGGGGCTTCAACGAAAACGGTGCAACATCCCTCTATACTCCCGTCTATACGAAGAAGGACGCGGCTGCATACATTCTTCTTCTCCTGTATATAGCGGTCGTAATCATTCTCGGGAGGTTTCAGTGGAAATAGTACTTGATGATGTCTCCTTCACTTTTCCCGGCAATGAGAAGCATGCCCTCAAAGGCATAAGCCATACTTTTTCAGAAGGACGGATCTATGCTGTAACAGGGCCGAGCGGGGCAGGAAAGAGCACGCTGCTGAGAATATTGAGCTCACTTCTCTGTCCGGACAGCGGAAAAGTTCACTACTCGGGGAAATCTTCCCCTATAACGGAAAAGGTGGGGTATGTGATGCAGTATCCGGAGGACCAGCTCTTTGAAAAAAGCGTTGTTGATGATGTTGCATTCGGGCCGCTCAACAGAAAACGGGGAAAAAGCGAAGCCTATGGCGATGCCTCAGACGCCCTTCTATCGCTTTGTGTTCCCCGTACTCTGTGGTCCCGGTCCCCCTTCTCCCTGTCGGGAGGCGAGAAGAGACTCTCAGCCCTGGCCGGGATCCTTGCATTGCATCCGGAGGTCCTTGTCCTTGACGAGATATCTTCGGGACTCGACGGAAAAAGCCGTGCGGTAATATTCTCGGTGCTGAAGAAACTCCGGACGGAAGGAAAGACCGTGATCTTCACGACACACGACATGGAGGAGGCCGCCGATGCAGCAGACGAGATAATTCTCCTGGAAGACGGATGCATCAGGAAAAGCGGGAGAGTTACGGACATAGCGGAAGAAAATGCCCTTTATATGACTATGGGCTGCACTCTCAAGATGATGCTGGAAGAAAAAGGCATCTTCGTCACATCCCGGATGGAAAGCCGCGAAGAAGCACTGAGTGCATTGAGTGAACTTCTGAGTGGAAAAACAGATGCCCCGGAGGAAAGAGGAAATTCAGGGAATGTATGAAGAAAGCGTGACTGAAGACTTCTGGAGCCGGATAGCGGAGACGGAGTATCCCGTCGTTCTTTACGGAACGGGAGATGCTGCAGATACCGTCATGAGGCTCCTCGAAGAAAGGGGAGTAAGAGTTTTCGGCGTCTTTGCTTCAGACGGTTTTGTCCGGCACCGCACGTTCCATTCAATGCGGGTCCTGAGCTACAGCGAGGCGAAAAGGATTTTCGGGAGAATGGCAGTTGTCATGGCATTCGGTACACACAGCCCGAGCGTGATCGGGAACATAAAAAGAATCGCAGCCGAGAACGAGTTCTACTGCCCGTCACTTCTTTCCGACGAAAACGGCAAACCGTTCGGAATGGAATACTACAGAAGGCATCTTGCGGATTTTTCACGCTTCAGGAGTCTTCTGACCGATGAAAGAAGCCGCAACATACTTGACGGCATAGTGTCCTTCCGGCTTACGGGTGATATAGACTTTCTCCTTCCCCTGGGAGAGGAAGAAAGCAGGAGCTGGTCTGAGCTCACGTTTTCCGACAGTGAGACATTTGTTGATGTAGGCGCGTATGACGGTGACACGATTGAGCGTTTTCTCTCCCTTTGCGGCGGGCACTACAGCCGTATAATCGGCTTTGAACCCGACAGGAGAAGCTATCTCAGGGCCCTCGGGAGACTCGGGGGAAGGGAAGGAATAACGCTTTACAACACACTCCTTTCTTCAGAGGGGGAAAGCGTCAGGTTCGTAAAGGGAGAAGGAAGGGGAAACAGAAGGTCCGACACGGGGGAGGAAAGAAAAGCTTTTACGCTCGATATGATGATGGGCCGGATAAGGCCGACAATCATCAAGTTCGACGCTGAAGGAGATGAGGAGAAGATCCTTGAGGGCGGAAGGAATGTGATTTCTTCTTCAGGGCCCCGGCTGATTCTCTCGGTCTACCACCGCATTGACGATTTCTGGAAGCTTTCGGACAAGGTCAGGCAAATCAATCCCGCCTATTCGAAGTTTACCCTCCGTGTTTCAAGGTCAATACCGGACTGGGACATAATCCTTATTGTTGAATAGGTTCCCTGTCCCACGGAAAACCTTCGAAGACATCCTTTCCGGTATAGCGGTTGAGTTCTGTCTTTCCTTCCATATAATCGCATACAGCCCATGCCATTGCTTCCTGCTCGAGCTCTCCCGGATAGACTGCAACCGGAGCAAGGAAAGCGCAGTGAAGCTTTATGTAATCGACGATTTCACTGTATCTGGCAAGTCCTCCGGTCAGGATCACCGCATCGATTTTTCCCGAGAGGACACAGGCCATCTCGCCGATTGCCTTCACTGTCTGATAGAGCATTGCGTTCCATATGAGTGCGGCCCTGCTGTCTCCTTTCTTCATGAGACTGTAGACTGAGGAGGCATCGGATGTGCCGAAGTATGACACAAATCCCCCTGAGCGTGAGCACAGGGCCTTTGCCTGCTCCACGCTGTGACCGTTTTCAAGATAATTCAGAATTCCCAGCACAGGTACGCTTCCCGTGCGGGTAGGGGAGAACGGACCATCGCCGCCGGCTCCCTCGGTAGAGTCAATCATCCGCCCGTTTCTGTGTGCACCGACAGTAATGCCCCCGTCGATGTGGGCTATGACGAAAGAGCATTCCTCAGCTTTCTTCCCGATTCTTTCAGCATGAAGGGCGGCAACAGCCTTCTGGTTGAGGGCATGTGACTGCGCCCTTCTGTATATCCCTCTGATTCCCGTGATCCTTGCTTCGTCCTCGAGTTCATCCATGTTGGTCGGATTAAGAGTGAATGCCTCCTTTCCGTATTCCCGCGAAAATTCATAGGCTGCCATGACTCCCAGCTTTGCAGGATGGTCCGTCTGAGCAACTTCATTCTTCGTGTCCTCGTAAAGCCTTTCGTCAATCAGCGTGAGCCCGCTTTTCATCGAGTGCGCTGAGCCTCCGCGTCCGACATAGACGTCGATGTCGCTCATTCTGATTCCGTTTTCTTCCAGTATTTCAAGCGTGACGCGCTTTCTGAAGGGAAGCTGATCGTTTGTGGTGGGAAAAGACATCAGAAGAGGTGCGTCATGAAACTCCGAGCGCGTGAAGAGACATTCCCTGTTGTTGAAAACACTGATTTTTGTCGAGGTGGACCCCGGATTTATTACAAGAATCTTCATATCCGGATTCTCTCACAAACGGGGCAAAAGAAGAATTGCCTTTCGATAAAAATCAGATAATAATGAAATCTCTGAAAACAGGAAAATACAGATGATAAAGAATCTTGTTTTTGATATGGGCAATGTACTTATCCACTGGAAAGGCGACCTTCTCATGGACTGGATGGGAATAACGGATGAAGAGGACAGGATTCTTCTGAAGGAGAAGATGTTCTCATCCTATGAATGGCCGCTTCTTGACTGGGGAGATATTGTTGAGGAGGAGGCCGAGAGGATATTCTCCTCACGCCTTCCGGAGCGTCTGCACAGTGCCGTGCATTCCTCACTTTACTGGTATGACATGATTCACCCTGTTGACGGGATGGGCGAATATATCGCACAAAAGAAAAGCCAGGGATACTCGGTTTATCTTCTTTCGAACGCCCCCGCACTTGTCAGAAGGTATTTTTCACGCATCCCGGGCTCCGCTTTCTTTGACGGCATCATCTTCTCCGGCGAAGTGGCAATGGTGAAACCGATGCCGGAGATATACCGCCTTCTTCTCGGGAGATATTCACTTGAGGCCGGAGAGTGCCTCTTTACGGATGACCTGCCGATTAATGTTGCAGCAGCCGTAAGGGAAGGCATGAAGGGACTTGTGTTTCATCATGATCCGGATGAGATAGAACGTTTTCTTGAAACTCTCCGGAGCTGACTGCCGCCTTCAAGACCATGCACCCAGTCTGATGATTTCATGTAAATCACGAATATCACGGACGAGAGCGTCCAGGTGAGCGGGTAGGCCATATAGACGAGTTCTATCGTGTGTGAGAAGGTGAGCGCCGCCGTTATGTATGTTACACGGAGTATGCACCATATCGAGAGCATGACGAACATCGGAACCTTTGCCTTTCCGGCTCCGCGCATTACGCCTGCTATTGAGTGGGAGAGCGCAAGAAGACAGTAGAAGAGGCTTTCTATACGGCACTGCCGGACGCCTATCGAAACTACGGCGGAACTTGAGTTGAATGCACTGATGAGAAAAGGTGCAAAGACGAAGACGCCGAGCCCTATAAGCTCCGAGAGTACAAGACAGTATGCAATTCCGATTGCTGCGCCCTTTTTTGCCCTCTCATGGTTTCCTGCTCCCAGGTTCTGGCTTATAAGTGTCGTCAGGGCCATTGAAAATGACGTAATGGGTATGAACGCAAAACCTTCGATCTTTGAATATGCACCGCTTGCCGCGACGGCAACGGACGAGAATGTGTTTATGTTTGACTGAACGACGAGATTTGCTATGGCTATGACGGAGTTCTGGATTCCGGAGGGAAGGCCGTATCGGATTATCTCCCTCAGAATCGGGCGGCTGAATCCCGGCTTCCTGAGATCCAGGCGGCAGACTGCGTCTCCGGTCGAGAGACGTATGAGGGAAAGGAAGAACGACAGTGCCTGAGAGAGCACCGTTGCAAAGGCGGCTCCTCCGACACCCGTGTGGAGCACCCTGATGAAGAAAATGTCGAGTATGACATTCGCCGCCGATGATATGAGAAGATATTCGAGCGGATGCGCAGAATCACCCTCAGCATTCATTATTCCCATCGTTATGTTGTACATGATCGAGAAGATTATACCGGCTGAATAGATGCGGAAATATGTGACGCTCTGCTCCATTATGTCTTCGGGTGTTTTCATGAGGGAGAGAATGGACGGTGTAAAAACCACTCCCAGCACCGTCAGGGCCGCTCCCGAGACAAGGCCGAAGCAGAAGTCGGTATTCACTGCATCCCGTACCTTCGCTTTGTCTCTTGCCCCTATGTATTTTGCAATTACGACTCCGGCTCCTGTCGCTACTCCGTTGAAGAAGCCCGTCATCATGAAGATCAGCGGACCGGAGGAGGAAACGCTTGCCAGGGCAAGAGGGCCGAGGGTGTTGCCGACTATAAGCGAATCGGCAGCAGTATAGAGCTGCTGGAAGAGATTCCCCAGAAAAAGGGGAAGGGAGAACATTACGATTTCATGGCGGAGATTTCCGCTTGTGAAATCTATCGCCCTGGGCTGAATACGGGACATGGCTGAATATTCGTTCCAAAGCGGAAATGTTTCAAGCATTCCGGAATGAAGCAGGGCGGTTATGGCATCAATGCGTCTTTTTTTTCGGCACTCCGGACGGAATTTCAACGCTCTCCGTAGCTCTACGCCTGCAGAGCCCCGGGGGACGCTTCCGCGCCATAAAGTCATTGTTTATCCTTTCCCGTTGTGTTAAATTCTTCCAGGGAGACAGGAAATGTACAGGACAGCAGACTTATTTGAAGACGGTCACTCGCTTCTGGCTTCTTACATTCTTTCCTTCGATTATCCCTGGCAGGCTCTCGAGGGACTCAGCGATATGATAATAAAGCTCGCAGGGAGCCTTCCCCCGGAGTACAGAAAATGCGGAGAGAATGTCTGGATACATGAAACGGCAAGGGTTTTCCCGAGTGCATCAATCAGCGGACCGTGCATAATCGGACGTGAGAGCGAAGTGAGGCACTGCGCATTCATCCGTACCGCTGCACTTATAGGGGACGGCTGTGTCATCGGAAACTCGGTGGAACTCAAGAATGTCATAATCAGTGATTCAGTCCAGGTTCCGCACTATAACTATGTCGGGGATTCTATTCTGGGCTACAGAAGCCACATGGGGGCAGGAAGCCTTACGAGCAATGTCAAATCCGACAGGACCCCTGTCATAATCAGGGACAGGGATGGCAATGAGATCAGAACCGGACGGAAGAAAGTCGGTGCATTTCTCGGCGACAGGGTTGAAGTCGGATGCAACAGCGTTCTCTGCCCCGGAACCGTCATCGGACGCGACAGTATAATCTATCCGCTTTCGCGTGTAAGGGGAGTCGTGCCCGAAAGGAGCATTTTCAAGAGTGAGGATGACATAGTGGTCAGGGAGGAAAGGAATGCCTAAATACTTCGGTACCGACGGCTTCAGGGGAGAAGCGAACGTTCTTCTCACATTCAATCATGCATACAGGATAGGACGATATCTGGGCTGGTACTTCTCGAAGGACCGGGACGCACATTCTTCAAAGATCCTTGTGGGAAAGGATACGAGACTGAGCTGCTATATGCTCGAGTATGCCCTCCTTGCGGGAATTGCCGCATCGGGCGCCGATGCATACAACAT
>CAVBWE010000165.1:0-5999 GCA_963598715.1 Sphaerochaetaceae bacterium
GACAATAAACCGTGCATCCTTCAATGCTGCAGACTGGAAGAGAGTCACATTCATCGGTGAGCAGATGAGAAAGAGGTGAGAAATGACGCGTGAAGAGATAGAAAAACGGCTTCAGGTGGCGCTCCGTGTGGCAGAGAAGGCTTCCTCATTTCTTCTCAGTCATGAGGCTATGCGTTTTTCGGTAGACTCAAAGGCTGAAAACGATTTTGTCACAAGTGCAGATAAGGCTTCTGAGGAACTCATTTACTCGGAAATAAGGAAAGAGTTCCCTTCGGATGGCTGGTACGGAGAGGAGACCGGAAAAAGCGGATCCGAGAAGAGGCGGTGGATTGTTGACCCGATTGACGGAACAGTTGATTTCATGTGGTCGTTTCCGCTCTATACGGTGTCGATTGCCTTTGAGGATGAAGAAGGTCCGGCTCTCGGTGTAATAATTGTCCCCAGGCAGAAGGAAGTCTTCTATGCTTCCAGGGGAAACGGGGCGTACCTGAACGGAAAGAGAATATGGACTATGGAAGATATTGACAGCAGGAAAAGCCTTGCGATACTTGTTCCTCCCCACAGGCACCATATCCATCTTGATGAATACATGGTACGGATGAGACGGTTTTATGACCATTTCACGGATGTGAGGAATATCGGGAGTGCTGCCCTCTCGCTCTGCTATGTCGCATGCGGCCGCTCAAGCATCTACTATGAGGAGTTCCTTCATCTGTATGACATTGCAGCAGGCGTCGTCATAGTCCGTGAGGCGGGAGGAAGGGTATCCCTGAAAACGGACGGGGATGATATTTCGATAGTTGCTTCCGCTTCCTCTGTGCATGAAACGGGTCTGGAGTTAGTAGATGATAAAGGCAGTTTTGTTTGACTTCGACGGAACAGTCAGCGACAGCAGTGAAGGCATAATGGACTGTGCCCTTCGTACAGTGGAAACGATAGGCTATGATCCTCATGCCTATACATCGGATTACCTCAAGAGGTTCATAGGTCCTCCCTTGAGAGACTGTTTCCGTGTCACGTTCGGAGTGGATGAGGACAAAATAGAATACTGTGTCGAGACTTACCGCCGTTTCTACAATGAGAGCGGAATGTTCATGATGCATCCCTACAGAGGAATCAAGGAGCTTCTCAATGCCCTCCGTTCCCTCGGCATAAAGACAGCAGTCGCAACGAACAAGATGCAGGAACTGGCTGTCAGGTGCATACATTCACTGGGGATGGATGACTGTTTTGATGCAGTCTGCGGCCCTGAGACTGACGGAGGAATAACGAAGGCCCAGGTTATCAGGAATGCCCTTTCCAGAGTGAAGACGGAAGCTGACGAGGCAATCATGGTCGGTGACACTGTGAATGATGAGAGGGGCGCTGAAGAAGCAGGTGTTCCTTTCCTTGCAGTGAAATGGGGTTTCGGATTCTCTGTTTCGAACCCGGAGAATCTGCCTCTTGTGGAAGAGCCTTTCGAGATACTGAAATATGTCATGGAAAAAAATAACAAGGAGAAAAAAATGATTGAGAAAGTTGACACACCACTCGGGCCGAAGGCTGTAGGCCCGTACTCTCAGGCCGTAAAGGCTAACGGTTTCCTTTTCGTATCGGGAATTCTTGCTCTTGATCCGGAAACGGGAGCTCTTGTCGGAAATACTGCCGCAGAGCAGGCAGAGCAGATTTTCAGGAATGCAAGGGCAATCATAAGTGAAGGCGGGGCTAAGCTTGAAAACACGGTCAAGGCAGTCGTGTATCTTGAGGATATTGCGGATTTTGCAGCCGTCAATGAAGTTTATGCGGAGGCTTTCAGGGATGCTGCTGTGCTTCCTTCACGCTGTGCCTTCCAGGTGGCAAAGCTTCCGAAGGGCGGCAAGGTCGAAATCGAGTTTACGGTTGCTCTCTGAAAAGGCAGGATTATCCTGCTTTTTTTAATTGTTGTTTTTTGTTGCAGGCTTGAAAAATCGGGTGGTATCATAAAACCCAACAGACCAGTGGAAGCTGCCGTGAGGCGGTTTCATCAGGAGACATGATGCAGAATAACTGTGCAATAAAACTTGAAGGTATTACCAAGAGATTCGGCAGTGTTGTTGCCAATGACGGAATCAACCTGGAAATCAGAAGAGGAGAAATTCTCTCCCTCCTGGGGGAAAACGGAAGCGGCAAGACGACACTGATGAACATGATTTCCGGTATATATCAGCCCGACGGGGGAAAAATCTATGCAGACGGCAGACAGGTGTCGATCCGTTCTCCGCGTGATGCCTTTAACCTGCATATAGGAATGATCCATCAGCATTATCATCTTGTTGATGTGTTCACGGCAGCCCAGAACATCGTACTCGGCCTTGATGAAGACCTGGATATAAAGACAACCAACTCCAAGGTAAAGCAGATCTGTGACCGTTACGGCTTCGACATCAACCCTGAAATGAAGGTCTATGACATGTCTGTCTCGCAGAAGCAGACTGTCGAGATAGTCAAGGTCCTCTACAGAGGCGCCGAGATTCTGATTCTCGACGAGCCGACAGCCGTCCTTACCCCGCAGGAGACGGACAAGCTCTTTGCGGTGCTCCGCAATATGAAGGATGACGGAAAGGCCATAGTAATCATCACCCATAAACTTGCCGAAGTCATGGCCATCTCCGACAAGGTCGCCGTTCTCAGAAAGGGAAAGTACATAGGTACAGTCGAAACAAGTCAGTCCAGTCCGCAGAGTCTTACGGACATGATGGTCGGTCGTGCGGTTGTCCTTAATATAGAAAGACCGCAATATGACAATCCTGTTCCCCGTCTTGTCGTTTCCGGTATATCCTGCCGTGACAACGAAGGCATAGACAAACTCAAGAAGGTCTCGTTTACTGCCTACGGCGGTGAAATACTCGGTGTTGCAGGTGTTGCAGGATCCGGACAGAAGGAACTCCTGGAGTGCCTCACCGGACTTTATCCGATGACGGAAGGTTCGATTAAGTATCTTGATCCGGAAAGCAATCAGCAGAAGGAGCTTGTGGGGCTTCCTCCCCGGAAAATCAGGGAAATCGGCGTCGGTATGGCATTCGTACCTGAGGACAGGCTCGGCATGGGCCTTGTCGGCTCGATGGGCATGACCAATAACATGATGCTGCGCACCTGGAGGGTCGGAAAGTCGATTTTCTTCAACAAGAAGGCTCCTCAGGCTACGGCAGACAGAATATGGAAGGACCTTGAGGTTGTAACTCCTTCGACGGAGTTCCCCGTCAGGCGCATGAGCGGTGGCAATATTCAGAAGGTCCTGGTGGGACGTGAAATCGCATCTGAGCCGAATGTCCTCCTGACTGCATATGCGGTACGCGGCCTGGATATCAACACTTCATACGCAATCTATAATCTCCTGACAGAGCAGAAGATGAAGGGTGTCGCCGTTGTCTACGTCGGTGAGGAGCTGGATGTTCTTCTTGAACTGTGTGACAAAATCCTTGTGCTTTGCGGAGGAGAGGTGAGCGGTATCGTGGATGCCCGCACTGCCACAAAGGAAGAGATAGGTCTTATGATGACAAGCGTCAATTACAAGGAGGCAAAGTGATGGAAACTGGAAAAACGCCTTTAGTCCGTCTCGCAAAAAGGGAGAACATGGATCCACGGAAGGCCTGGCTCATAAGAGTGGGTTCCATCGTTGTCGCCCTGATTCTCGGCATGATTCCGATTCTGCTTGCAGGGGAAAACCCGTTCGAGGCATACGGCATAATGATTTCGGGCTCGCTCGGCAAGGCCTATATACGTCAGACCGTCAAGAAGGCAATTCCTCTTCTCGGCTGTGCGCTTGCAATTGCGCCATGTTTCAAGATGAAGTTCTGGAATATCGGAGCTGAAGGTCAGATTACGATGGGGGCCCTGTTTGCCTGCTTCTGTTCAATCAACTTCTCGCAACATATCCGGTCTCCCTTCGTGATGCTTTTCATCATGATGGTTGCAGGTGCAATCGGCGGTGCCGTATGGGCTTTCATTCCGGGTTATTTCAAGGCGAAGTACAATACGAATGAGACTCTCTTCACCCTCATGATGAACTACATAGCAATAGGTATCGTAAGGTGGCTGCAGGGTGGACCGTGGGAAGGAAGAAAGGGAACCCAGATGATTCCGATGTTCCCTGACCATGCACGTCTCCCGTCCGTTTTCGGGGTATACTGCGGCTGGATCATCGTTCTTGTCCTCGTGGTTGTCGTTCATATTTACATGAACTTCACAAAGCACGGATACGAAGTTGCGGTCATAGGAGATTCACTCAACACTGCACGGTATGCAGGTATGGATGTCGGCTGGGTCATGATGAGGACGATGCTCTTCTCCGGCGCCATCTCCGGCATTGTCGGCTGGATGCTTGTCAGCGGAGCCAACGGAACACTCAACAGCGATGTTGCAGGAGGCGTCGGCTTCACCTCAATCACCGTTGCATGGCTGAGCCAGCTCAATTCCTTTGCGATGATTGTCATAGCTGCGATTCTTGCGGTCATTGAGAAGGGATCATCAACTCTCCAGACAGAACTCGAGATACCTGCATCTGTTGCGCAGATTGTTTCCGGCATACTTCTCTTCTGTATGCTCGGATGTGAATTCTTCATCAATTACCGGCTCATATTCAGAAACGGCAAAAACAGGGAGGCAAGGGTATGAACGACGTAGTACTTCTTTTAGCGGCAGCCGGAGCATATGGTACGGCATTGATGTTCGGAACTCTCGGCGAAATACTGACTGAGAAGTCGGGTAACCTTAACCTCGGCGTCGAAGGCATCATGTACATGGGAGGCATTTTCGGCCTCATTGCACCGCATCTTTATGAAAAGGCGGTCGGTGAGGGTAATGCAAGCCCCTTTGTTGCGATTCTGCTGGCTGTTCTCGCCTCATTTGCAGCAGGTGCCATTGCCGGCTGGATCTTTTCGTTTCTTACCGTCACCCTCCGTGCAAACCAGAATGTCACAGGACTTGCAATGACGACTTTCGGAACGGGTGTGGCAAAGTTTGCCGGTGAACTGAGAAGAATACAGCTTGCAAAGGTTGCAGTGGCGGGTGCAGGCGGAAATTATGTCACGGTTTCGAACGACCTGAAGTTTGCATTCGACAATAAGTTCATGCCGGATTTCCTTAAGAATATTCCGGTAATCGGAAAGATACTCTTCAATCAGTCCGAGTTCTTCTATATTGCGATTATCCTTGCAGTCGCGATGCACTTCTTCCTCACCCGTACGAAGACAGGTCTCTATCTCAGAAGTGTCGGAGAGTCACCCGTTACTGCGGATGCTGCAGGTATCAACATTACACGGTACAAATATCTCGCTACAATGATAGGTGGCGGTATTTCGGCAATCGGAGGTATGGTTTACACGATGACGACGGCCGGATGTGTCTGGATTGAGGCTTCTCTTTCAGGAACGGGCTGGCTTGCAGTCGCACTTGTAATCTTCTCGACCTGGAGACCTCTCAAGGCAACCTGGAGTTCTCTCCTCTTCGGAGCTCTCATGATAATGTATCTGAGAATAATCATCCCGTTGTTCCCGACGGAACTGTACAAGATTCTGCCGTATGTCGTAACCGTGATCGTTCTGGTCATCACGAGCATGAGGAACATCAGGGACAAGCAGCCGCCTCAGTCCCTCGGTATCAACTACTTCAGGGAAGAAAGATAATATATTTACTTTTTGCTGAATTCAGGATATCTTTTTTGAGGATATCCTGTTTTTTTAGTATTAATTTTAAGCTATTAGAAAAAATATCTTCTGAAAATAATTTTTTTCTTTACTTAATGAATACGACATAATAACATAGGAATTATGGGGTGTTGTATGAAATGCCCCAGAGGAGAATTATATGAAAAAGATACTGGCTTCAGCTCTTGCCCTCTTAATGTGTCTGTCACTGTTCGCAGGCGGAACGACGGAAGCATCAGAGTCATCAACCGGCCCGAAGGCAACCAAGATCGGTTTCGTTGTAATCAACGATGAATCTGACCAGGGCTACACATGGAACTTCATGAACGGTATGGA
>CAVBWE010000166.1:0-4405 GCA_963598715.1 Sphaerochaetaceae bacterium
TCCAAGCCTTGTAAGCATAAGCTGCACCGACGGAAACACCGTCAACAGGAGCAACAAGAACACTTACGACGGATGCAGTCTTGCCATCTGTTGTCGGGTCAACTGCAACATTGAACTTGACCATGTCATATGTAGCTGCAAGCTGGAAAGAAGCCTTTCCGTTACTCTTCAGCTTCCAGTATTCGTTTCCTGTTACTGCATCATCATAAGCAGAGAGAGCTGTCATCTTGCCGTTATTACCGAGGCTGAGCTTGAGGCCGAAGTCACCTGTGTCAACATCTGCTGCAGCAAGGAGCTTCTTCACATCAACTGTAGCATTTGCAGCCCATTTGTCGTTTGAGTCGAGATCACCAACTTTCTTGAGACCGACTGTCCATACGCCGTCATCATCAGAGAACTTCATGGCGAGCTTAGCTTCTTCTGACTTCCATTCGGAAACAGTGGTTTCCTTCTCGCCAAAAGAGAAGACATAGCCCTGTCTGAATCTGCCGGAGAACTTTACACCAGCGAAAAGGGATGCTGTTGCCAGGAGAGCAACGATTGCAACTGTAAGGATTTTTTTCATTATTTCCTCTATGAATCGACTTTCTCCGGGTAGTATTTTTATGCCTGCAGATAATTCTCTGTACCAGGTAGAGTAAGAGCTGACGGAAGCCGGATTGTCCTGCCGCAAGGATCTCCTGAAACGGGGAGAGTGCAGAGAATGGTGCAGAAAAAAGGAGGATATATATGGCACACAGAAGTGAGTTTTATCTCTACAGGAGACACAAGAAGAAAGGTGATTACTGGTATGTCTGTTTTCTTGACAGGGAGACGGGTAAGGCGGGAACTGCCAGGAGTATCGATGTGCTCAAGGAAAGGCTCGGGATGATGGACTTCAGCTCCGTCAGGAGAAAGGAGGATGCAGCGGTTATTGCACATAAGGCCCTGGAGAAGGGACTTCTGGAAAGACGGGGAGGGGACGAACTCTTTGCGTCCTGGTGCTCTGATTTCTGGGACTGGGACAAATCGGAGTATATTCTGCTTAAGAACAGACTTAAGCCCGGAGCCATCGGACGCGAGTACGCATACAACATGAAGAAGAATTTTGAAAAGAACGTAAAGCCTCTTCTCCCGCAGGGACTTAAACTGTCCTGTGTTACGGTTCCGATTCTTGACCGGGTTGTAAAGGCTCTCTATAAATCAGGTAAGGCGACGGGTACGGTATCCATAATCATCTATTCCTTCTCACTGCCACTGAAGGAAGCCATGAGACTCGGCTACATAGCATTGAACCCTGCAGAGAGACTGCTGAAGGTATCACGAAGCGAGAAGAGCCGGGGAGCATTCACAAAGGATGAAGTGAAAAAGCTGCGGGTGGAACTCGAGAATGAGAGGAATACGTTGCCGTCTTCCGTCTATTACGGAATTCTTCTTGCTCTTGTTACCGGCATGAGGATGTCGGAAATAAGGGCTCTCAATGTCCTTGATATCGTATCATCCTCGCTTCCCGGCTATTCGAAGATCATCATCAGGTATTCTGTTGCACACCTGACAGGTCTCAAGAGTACAAAGGGAAAGTATGAGCGGGCGCTGCTCATTACCGATTCGTTTGCGTCCCTTCTGAAAGGCAATGCCTCTCCGTCCGGTATTCTCATTGCGTCACCGCAAAGCTCGGAAGGCTATATTTCGATGCCGACACTCCGTAATGCCTTCTATGCGGTTCTTGAGAAAATCGGGATCTCAAATGAAGAAAGAAGGAAAAGGAATCTCTCGTTCCATTCCCTCCGTCATACCTTCTCGACTCTCGGCCGTGACTGTGATATTTCAAAGGAAGACAGGATGCTTGTGCTGGGACACAGAAGCGAGCGTGTGAATGACCGCTATACGCATGCAACAGACGAGGCGCTCTACAGGGTGTCAGTGTTCACTGAAGAGCTTCTGTCTCCGGGAACACAAAAAAGTGCACTTGGATGAAACAGCATTCCAGACTTCAACAAAAGCAGAGGAGCCTGTATTATCTGAGGCTATGAAAAAAAACTTCCATCTTGTTCATAATGCCTACGATGTACTCTATCTCATATGCGGTCCGTTCATTGCGGCATTCGGCATAACGGTATTCTATACTCCGGCAAAAATCACCAGCGGCGGCGCCGCAGGTGTTGCAAACATCCTCTATAATCTCTTTTCCTTCGATATCGGCGTCACATCACTTTGTGTAAATATACCCCTTATTGTAATCGGCATGTGCGTCTTCGGTGTAAAGTACGGCATAAAGACCCTCATCGGCTCGTCGCTTCTTTCTTTCTGGATGACAGCGATAGGCCGTATCACAGGCTACAGGAGCATTCTTGATGTCTCCCTTCCGGTATATGTCCTTCTGTCGGCCCTTTTTGGAGGAGTTCTTCTCGGATGCGGTATCGGAATAACGATGAAGGCAGGATGCAATACCGGCGGAACAGATATCGTGGCACAGACAGTTGCACACTTCACGCCTGTTGCCGTCGGTACGGTATCTTTCTGCTTCAATGTCCTTGTGGTCGGCTCCTCCGGATATTTCATAGGTCTCGAACCCATGCTTTTTTCAATCATCGGCATGGCCTGTTCGTCATATACGGTAAACTATGTTCTTACAGGCTTCGGAACAAAGCAGAGCAAGGCAGTCTATATAGTCTCCGATGCTCTTGAAGAGGTCGTGAAAGCAGTCGTGAACGAGCTCAACAAGACCGGAACGGTACTCAACGGAACAGGCGTATATACGAATCAGAAGCACAAGATGCTTCTCGTTCTTGTCCAGAACCATCAGTATCAGAGGCTGCTGAGAATAATCAACCGCTGCGATCCGAAGGCCTTCGTCTTCGTCAACGAGGCCTACTCCGTAATGGGAAAGGGCTTTACTCCGCTGAGGCGCGCCGCTGACCAGACGAGCGTCGAGGATTGAAGCGCAGGGAATCCCTGAGTTTCTGCTCAGCCCTTCTTCTTGTGACCGGGCTCAGTTCATCGAGTCCTGTCAGAAGCAGTTTGTCCTCGATGATGAATTCGGATACAGCCCAGGCTACAGCCATTGATATGTAATACTCTTTCTCATCATCGCAGGATATGATGAGCGGGAATAGCATATTCCTGTCGTAGATTTTCCGCATTGTCATAAGCCAGACGATGGCGAGCCTTCTCGAAAAGACTTCTCTTTCTTCAAGCAGCGAAGTGAAGAATGAAAGATATGCCTCTTCTTCATCCTTATCGGGCCTGAAGGCACTGACTATGGTATCCGTCTGGTCCCAGGAGGAGAGAAACGGAAGGAGCTTTCTGAGCTTCTCCAGTTTCTCCTCTGCCGGCTTTTTTGAGTATCCTATGGCGAGAGCGGAGAGAATTACATCCTCATGGTATCTTATCTCGATGTCGTCAGGATTGACGAGACGGCTGAGACGTCGCAGTACCGGTATTCTGATTCCCTTTCTTTCGAGCGTATCAGTGGGTGACAGGCTATATGCAAATTTCCTGTATTCTTCATCGGCATAGGGCCTGTAGAGGCTGTCAGTAACCAAGTTCCTCTCCAACCATTATCACTGTCATTCTTTCCCTGTCCGTCTGTCGCCTGATTATGAGAGCCTGGGCACAGATCGAATCGGATGAACTGCAGCCTTCGCCATATATGTTGTCCTCACTGAAAAGGGGAGAGATGCATCTTCCAAGCTTTGCACACGGAGTGTCCTTTGCGAGCCTGATGCAGTTGGCGGGAGCTGCGGTGTTCTTCACGCGTTCAACTGCATCCTTCAGCGATGGAACAAGCTTGTTGATTCCGACGACGAGTATGACTTTCTCGGGGCCGAACGCGATGGCGCTGATCCTGTTTCCCCTGCCGTCGACTTCATATATCTCGCCCCTGTCTGTCACTGCATTGGCTGATGCAAGATAGAATGCGGCCCTGTATGCATCCCTTCTGTCTTCGTGCCAGTCGGTCTCGGATTTCAGATAATCCGTTATTCCGCATTCGGAGAGCGTCATGGAGCCGCCGCCTGCAGTCCAGGAGCCTTTCGGAATCATCGACTTTATAAGTGTGAGGGCTTCCTCTTTTGTATCCACGAAAGCCGCATTGATGTTGTTCTTTTCAAAATTATCCAGGAGTGTCCTTATCCTTGAGTGCTGAGCTCTTTTTTTGTTTGCGTCCATTTTTATTTCCTCCTGGGATATTGTACTACAGAAAAAGAGGGATGAGAAACATTCCGTTTCCGTCTTCCCTGCAGCGCCATCATCTTCACGGCCTTACGCTAACCCCAGGAGAGAGGAATATCATGAATTTTCCCTTTCCCTCATCAGGTTTTCAGGGGGTATTGACTTATTTTTTCCGATAGGATATGGTTTTGCTGTAAGTCGACGCAGGGTAGAGCAGTTGGCAGCTCGTCGGGCTCATAACCCGGAGGTCGTA
>CAVBWE010000167.1:0-19420 GCA_963598715.1 Sphaerochaetaceae bacterium
GTGCACCCACCGTGAGATGGATGAGGGGAGGTGCGCTGTCTCCCGTGCTTCTGAAAAGGTATGATACGTAATTGTAGAGGAAGACGAAGAAGATACCGAGAAATATGACGCTGATGTAGGCCCTTTCGTCGCTGTAGATCTCCTCCGGGGTCCGGAGAACCCTGAGAATGGGGTCCGTTAGCAGAAAGCAGACAGCAGTGATGACGACGGCAGAAAGCGAGAAGGGGACGGCGCTGTTGAATATGTCCTCCCTCATCTGTTTCATGTCACCTTTTCCGTAGGAATGGGAAAGGATGGCTCCGGTTCCCATGCTCAGTCCGATGAGAAGGGAGTTGATGAATGTCATCAGGGCATATGCACTCCCCACGGAGGCAAGAGCTCCCGGCCCGAGAAAACGTCCGACGATGAGCGTGTCGGCAAGATTGTATGCCTGCTGGAATATGTTGCCCAGGATTATCGGAAACGAGAAGACGAGCATCGATGAGATGATTCCGCCTTCAAGAAGACTGGTTTTCTTCTTCATGCGCCAATCTTAGCCGGCTGTGCAACGCAGGTAAAGGGGGATTTTTTCCGGAATACTGAGTGTATAAAAATAAATCGATAAAAAAGTATATTGACTAATATCGCGGCTTTATTTTATTACATATTCGGTTCATGCGTAAAAAAAACACAAGGAACCCTAATCAAGGAGACATACTTTGAAACGCAACAATCTGTTCAAAATCGACGGCAGGTTCTATTACGGCTGGGTTATGCTGTTCTGCGGCTTCATGAGCATGTTCATCTGCTATGTCATAAAGGTGAACTGTTCATCCCTCTTCTACAACCCTATCTGCAATGAACTCGGTGTAACGCGTACTGCGTACATTCAGACAAACACGATTATGACCCTCACCATGCTCTTCTCTTCCGCATTCATCGGAAAGCTCTACAAGAAGTTCCCAGTGAAGTACATGCTGACAGCCTGTGTTACTCTTACAAGCATCTGTTACCTTCTGATGTCACGTGCGACTTCCCTCTGGCAGCTTTATATCCTGGCAGGTATCCAGGGCATCGGCTGGAGCGGTGCCACGAACCTTCCTGTAACAATCATGGTAAGTAACTGGTTCGGACCGAAAATCAAGGGTACGGCAATGTCCATCGGCATGCTCGGAAGCGGAGCGGGTGCCCTCGTCTGGGTCAAGATCGTCAACTCGATCATTGCTTCATCAGGATGGAGAACTGCATATCTTGCAATGGCCGGAATCAACGCGATAATGATTCCCATTGCACTTATCCTTGTTGTCAGCATGCCCAGTGACAAGAAATTCGAGACCCGTGTCGGGGATCCTTCTCCGGAAGAGGTGAAGGCTCTTGGCGGCGTATCGATACAGAAGACGGGTATTACCGGACAGCAGGCCCTCAAGACTGCAAGATGGTGGCTTCAGTGGTTTGCAGGTCTTACGACCATGATCGGTGCTTCGGCTTTCAGTGCGCAGTTCGTTGCATACTTTACTGAAGTGACCGGAGACGCCAAGCAGGCTGCTGCCCTCTATGCAGGTGCCCTCGGAACGATGATTCTCGGAAAGTTCCTTCTCGGCATTCTTTCCGACGTGCTTCACATCAAGCGCACATCGGTCATTGCTCCGTTCTTCTACGCTGGTGTCTTCGCATGTATGGCACTTTCCTCGAAGAACATGGTGTTCTCCAAGGTTCTCGTTCCCCTCTACATGATCGGCGGTGCAGTTCCTTCGACCATTCCTTTCCTCATCACGGCGCGCAACTTCGGTGACAAGGAATACGGTGTCATGAGCGGCTGGATGAACATGGCCGGAAATGTCGGACAGATCATCGGACCGACAGTCGCGGCATTCATATTTGACGTCACCGGAACCTATAACCTTGCCTGGATCATTTTCTCCTGCCTCATGATTGTTGTAGGTCTTCTCTATTTCCTCTCCAACCATGCAAGCACAAAGCAGATTGAAGCCATGGGCTACAAGGTACCGGACTGAGAAGCGGACAGAGAGTAATATATAAGGAGTTTATTATCATGAAAAACTATTTTGATGTTTCCGGAAAATATGCATTTGTCACAGGTGCGTCATCGGGACTGGGACGCCAGTTTGCAGTGTGCCTTGCAGAGCAGGGTGCCAATGTTGCAATCGCAGCACGCCGTGTCGAAAAACTCGAGGAAGTGAAGAAGGAAGTCGAGGCTTACGGTGTGAAGTGTCTCGTTGTTCCCTGCGATGTCACCGACAGTCAGCAGATAAGGTCTGCCGTCGAGAAGATCGTCAGCGAATTCGGCCGTATCGACATTCTCATCAATAATGCCGCTGCAGGTTTTGCAACTCCCGTTGTCGATACTGACGATGAGACATGGCAGAGAGTAATCAACACCAACGTCAACGGTGTCTTCTATGTTGCAAGGGAAGTGGGAAAGGTCATGCTCAGCCAGAACTACGGAAGAATCATCAACATCGGTTCATTCCACTGCATGGTGACGATGAACGGTGTTCCCCGTTCCGGATACTCGACTGCAAAGGGTGCCGTCCTCATGATGACGAAGGCTCTTGCGGCAGAGTGGGCAAAGAACGGCATCACCGTCAATACGCTCGGACCCGGATACTTCGAGAGCGAGATGTCCGCAAAGGTTGCGAACCAGGCTTATGAAGACGGTATCCGCAACAACTGCCCGATGGGAAGAAGGGGCAAGCCGGGCGAGCTCAACGGAGCAATGCTCTTCCTCGCAAGCGATGCTTCAAGCTATGTAACAGGACAGCTTGTCCTTGTTGACGGCGGATGGACAATCGTCTGACGGACATACCGGGAAAACGGTCACCGAATTCATGAGTGAAAGGCCTTTCCCATCCGGGCGGGGCCTTTCTCTATGGGAGAAAAACAGGGAATGCAAACAGATTTGGCAGGAATAATTCTTCTTGGAGTATGTGTCTTCTTCTTTCTGACTTCATGGCTTCCGTCCGCTGCAGTGGGTGTTATTGCACTCATTCTTGCGGTGCTTCTGAAGATATGTACATTTGAAGAGGCGTTCTCCGGTTTTTCGAGCAGCATCGTGCTTCTCATGGCGTCCAGCATGATAGTCGGAATTGCCATGTTCAAAACCGGTGCGGCACAGATTATCGGCCGTATGGTGATACGCTGGTCCAGGGGAAGCGAAAGGCTGTTTCTTTTTGTAAGCTGCCTTGTTGCCGGGATGCTTTCGATGTTTCTTGCAAATACTGCAACGCTGGCAGCATTCATCGCGATAGTCGACAGCGTATGCAGTCAGTCGGACATGAAGAGACGCAATCTCATCCTTCCCCTCGGCTGTGCCGTGATGGTCGGCGGCTGCTGCACGCTTATCGGCTGCACGCCTCAGCTTACTGCCAATGCCCTTCTGGAGAAACTTGCGGGAATGGAGATGGATATGTGGACACTCACCGGGCCCGGACTCGTTCTCTTTGCCCTGTTCCTCATTTACATTCTCTTTTTCGGCCTCAGGCACGGCATGAGCATATGGGGAAACCGTCCGGAGGAGAAAATCGCAATAGACGAGGAGGAGAGCCGGAATGTACTGGAGAAGGTTTACGACAGGAAGAAGCTTGTCGTGATGTTTTCCATACTCATTCTCATGGTCATGTCCTATGTATTCAAGCTTCTTCCGACCCACATGACGGCGCTCTGCGCGGCAGCTTTGTGCATCATCTTCGGCTGCTGCAGTGTAGGCGATGTCGTACGTGAACTGAACTGGGAGTCCGTTATTTTCCTTTCTTCATGCCTCGGTCTTGCGAATGTGCTCACCATCTCCGGATCCGGGGAACTCATAAGCAGGGGCATAATATCCGTCATGGGGGAGAATGCATCGCCATATACGGTATTTGCCGTACTTGTCACGCTTTCCCTCTTCATCAGCCAGTTCATCACCAACTCGACGGCAATCATCATTGTTCTGCCTGTTGCTGTCTCGTATTGCTCCGTTGCAGGAATATCGGCAATGCCTTACTGCGTGGGAATAACACTTGCGGCAAGTGTTGCCTTCTGCACGCCTCTTGCTGCAGCGCAGATTGCAATGACGCAGATTGCGGGATACCGGTTCTCCGACTACCTTAAATACGGATGGCTTATGTCACTGGTCTTTCTTGCCGGCATTCTTGTTTCCGTTCCGATGTTCTTCCCTCTTGTATGAGAATACGGGCTCCCCGCATCTTTCGGCTTCCGGTTGCGCTTAATGCTTCCGGGCAGGGAAATTACTCTGAATTCTCAGGAAAATGATGTGCGACGTACCGTGTTTCCATGACGGTTTTTTTTCGGCTTTTTTTGATTTGCATGTTTGTTTTCACTCATGTTAGAATACTGCCGATACGTTAATCGCAGTATCAGGAGAATGGAAATGAGTGAAAGGGTAAGAGTACTTGTAAACGGTAGGATTTTTACATCAAATGACAGACAGCCATGGGCTGAGGCCGTTGTGATCAGGGGCAACAGGATTGCCTATGTAGGCAGCAATGAGGAGGCACTGCGCAATGCGGCAGGAACAACACCCGAGGATCTCGGCGGCAGGCTTGTTACTCCCGGCATCATCGACGGTCATCTTCATTTCTTTGCAGTAAGCATGTTCGACGGCCTGCTTATACTGAACGGCATGTCCGTTGATGAGATATGTGAAGCCGTCCGTAAGTTCATTGCTGAAAATCCGGATTTGCCGGCATATACCGGTATCGGCTGGGGTGATATGCTTTTCGGCGAGGTCGGTCCGCACAAGAAGGTTCTTGATGCAATCTGCAGTGATAAGCCGGTTGCCCTGCTTTCCGCAAGTCTGCATACGGTATGGTGCAACTCCAAGGCACTTGAAGCGGCAGGCATCACACGTGATACACCGGATATCAATCCTGCGGGCGGCATTATTTATCAGCGTGACGAAAATGGTGAGCTGACGGGCTATGCAAAGGAACTGGCTTCTCTCAATGCGGTTATGCGCGGAGCGAAGTATTTTGATGACGAGCGCATAATCAGGGCTTTCGGAGGTTTCTTTGATAAGAGTGCTGCAAACGGCATAACTGCAATGGTCGACTGCAGTGCCCTGAGCTTCATGAAGCACCTCATGAGTGATAAGCTGAATGCATTGTTCGATAAGGATGAAACACCCGTGAGACTTAATTTCTGCGGCTATGCAGGCTGTGCCGGTCTCTACGAGAGCGCTTTCAATGATGCTCTTGAATTCAGCAGAAAGTATCATAACGACCGCTTCTTCTGTACCTTCCTCAAGCTTTTGAATGACGGAACACTGGAGAATACCTCGGCAGCAATTCCAAAACCGTATCCCAACGGCAGCATCGTCAAGCCGATCATGTCGGTTGACTTCATGGTTGAGGAATTCGAAAAGTGTGCCAGGGCCGGAATTGATGTCAACGTTCATGCCATCGGCTCTGATGCAGTCAGAACTCTTCTCAAGGCTGCAGGCATCATACGCAGCAAGGGCTATAAGGATATAAGAATCATCTGCTCGCACTCTGCAAACGTATATCCCGAGGACATTGAACTCTTTGGAAAGTATGATGTATTTTCGAATACTACAGGATGCTGGATCGGAGCTACAGACAAGAAAGGCGAGGAGCTTATCGAGGAGCTCACCCTGGCCAAGTCCTATCCTGTCAGGTCGATCATGATGAGCGGTGCCAGAACAGGATTCGGTTCTGACTTCCCGACGGATCCCACAACCTTCCCTGTCATGCCGAACATGGAGACTCTTGTCACGAGACATCATGCGGGAGATAAGGATGCATTCGTAAATGACCCGGCTGAGTGCATAAGTATGGAGGACGTAATCAAAGGATATACCATCAACAACGCCTATCAGATGCGTAAGGAGGATGTGCTCGGTTCGATTGAAGTCGGAAAGTATGCAGACCTCACCGTATTTGAGAGGAACCTCTTCGAGATAGACCCCGAAGAGATACATGATGTCAAGATTGCCCAGACCATAAAGGATGGTCTGACAACATATCTGAATAAGTAACAGGGCCGTAATCAGCGTCGGCAGAGTCCTGCCGGCCGGTGTGCTGCGGCAGCTGAGTCAATGAATGAAACCGCTGTTCCCCTTGAGAAAGGTGGACCGGCGGTTTTATTATTCCGTCCTCCGAGGAGGACTTTCCGGAAGGATATCTCTTTCCTGAAGGATGACCGGCATGAATGAATGCGCCGGACGCTTTCTGGAAGGCAAACGCATTTTGAAGTGAACATAGGAGGAAAAACCGGATACTCTGCTTCTTCAGGAAAATAAGCATCAGAGAGGGAAGGCGGAAAGAAGCAGATGATTCGTCCTGAGTCCGGGAAGGTACTCCTTAGATGCAGTAATCATTATTCCTATATCAGATATGTAATATTCTCATAAAGGAATAAAATATATCGTCATGTCGATAAAGAACACGGAAAGTTATCTTTTAGGGGCTTGAAGGAAGAATAAGAACGGCTCGGGTGCTATCATTCATACCGGATGCTCTTTCATAAATGAATGCACCGTTACCGGTATTGGAACGGGAGATGATTCTGGAGGTATAAGTGTGAGTGTAACCGTATCTGACCTGCTCAGGCTTCCGTCTCTGCGTCAGGCTAAAGTCATTGCAGGAGAAGGAGGGCTCAGGAAAGTCGTTTCGTTGATTGATGACAGGCAAGGCCATCTATTGTCTGGCAGAAAAACTCATCGGCAGCAGAAAGGACAGGGAAGATGGTATTGCCTCTCTCAAATTTAAGGCCGTCATCCTCAAATGGCGGGAGAAAGCCTCCGCATCTTTATGGAAAGCCGTTTCAGCATGAGGTATACTGCCTCCCGGAAGGAGATGAGAAATGACAGTCATCAGGGTTGGAACGACGGAGGGCCGCTTCCGTATGGTAATGCCGTCCCTTATGAGGGAGTTCAGGGATAAGTACGGCGAATACGATATAAGGGGCGTGATAGGAAATGCCGTCGAGCTGCGGACTATGCTTGAAAAGGGGGAAATCGACATGGCCTTCAGCGGAATAACGGCGTCCACCCCCGAATGCATAAGGAAGGAACTTCTTTTTCAGGAGAGGCTCTATCTTGTCATAAGCCGGGATATGCTGGAGAGGCATTTCCCCGGAAGATATCCGGAATGTCTGGAAGAATTTGAAAACGGTGTGGATATTTCCCTTTTCAGGGATCTCCCGTTCTCGAGAAGCCTTGACGGTCTGCACTGCATGCAGATACTGGATTCACTTCTGGAAAGGGAAGGCATAAAGCTGAACTTCGTACACACTTCGGGACACTTCGATCTCCATCAGGATATGGCACGCGAGAACATCGCGCTGTGCTTCAGCCTTTCCATGTATCTTCCTCATCTTTATGAAATGAACAGATATTCTTCCTCCGTGCTATTTGCCTTTCCCATAAGGCACCTTGAGGAAACCAACCCTGTATACATACTCACGAACGGCTTGCGTCCCCGTGTCAGGGGAACGGACGAGTTTGTCTCTCTCCTGAGAAAGAGGGTGGAAACGATGCAATGCAGTAATGTCTAGCAAGACGCCCGTTAAAGATTTATAATCGGACTATGACGACAATTGAACTAAGGGAAGGCGAGTCCATTCAGGATGCCCTCATCTCCTCTCCCGACGGACCTCTCACCATCATCCTTGATGAAGGAACCTGGGAGGAAAAGATTTGTGTTAACAGGAGTGACGTCACATTCATCAGTGAGCGCGGGGCCGTCATCACCTATTGCGACAGACATGGAACAGAGAGGAACGGTCATGTCCTGAATACGGGAGAAAGTGCGACATTCACTGTTGCCGCTCCTTCCTTCCAGGCTGTCGGAATAACATTTGTCAATTCATTCAACTGGGTTGAGGCAGTGAACTGGAACAGGGAACACGAGGAAGGGAAGAAGGACCTTCAGGCTGTGGCCCTCAGAACGACATTCGGAGCCGGGCGCTCGACTTTCCGTTCATGCACATTCTCATCCTGGCAGGATACCCTCTACATGGATTACGGAATCTCATTCTTCGAGGACTGCACGATAGAGGGGGCGGTCGATTTCATCTTCGGTGCCGGTACTGCACTCTTTCAGGGGTGCGAGATAATATCGAAGGAGAAGGGCTTTGTTGCGGCTCCGTCCACATTCGGCACCGACAGACTGGGTTTTGTTTTCCATGACTGCGTTTTCAGCCATGCCGATGTGGTCGATGATGCTTCGGTTTACCTTGCAAGACCCTGGTTCCCGTCTGGAAGCGAAAACCGCAATCCGATGGCACTCTTCATTGACTGCGAACTGGCTCCTCACATAAATGCGGCACTCTGGGCCGATATGGGGACAAGAAGAAACGGCGGTGAGACGATAATTCATAAGGGCTCCGACGCCCGCTTCTACATAACAAGCGGAAAAGAGGAAAACATCAGCGCAGTCAGGGCTGACGAATATCTTGCGGAGCTTATGGGACGCCTTTGACTGACGGAGCCGTTTTTCTTCATCAGGCCACAGGTCAGATGAATCCGTAACGGTGCATATGGTCCTTCACTCTGAGGGCCGAGAAGACCTCTTTCTTCAGAAGGTAGAATTTTCTGTTGAAAAGGTCTATGAGAATGGCTTTCCTGTCATTCTTCTGCTCCGTTTTTCCGGACGTATACATTAGGGCATCCCTGTTTACGCTTTCGCTTGAGAGGGAGAACGGCCTCAGCGCCCAGAGGGAAGGCTGGCAGCTTCTTTCCACCGTGTCTTCGATTTCATCCGGGAGCAGGGGGAAGAAGTCTATGCCTGTAACCTTCTCCACTTCATCGACGCTCACGGCATAATAGCTCAACGGCTCCGATGAGTTTTCAGCCGGGATGAGGAACCCTATCGCCTTTATTTCAGGATCCCTGTAGTCGAGAATCACCTTGTAGAAAAGCCTGGGGACAGCGACCCTGTTTTCTCCTATTGTCTCATAGGGGCCGTCAGTGAGGACCGGACCCGTTACGACGTATATCTCTTCGTCCGTGTATGCGATGCTCCGTACTGCAGACTCAATGTCGCTCCATATTCCCGCGTTGAAGGAATGCTTCTGCGGACACATGTTCGAGAGCAGGAACGTGTCACTCATGGCCTCTTCGGACCATCTGAAATCTGCAGCGGGTGCCATATGTCCCCGGTCATAACCGCTTTTCCTGTAGTCGGAAAGAGAAGCGGATCCTGTCGGGATGGCCTTGTCCTCCCTGAAGCTGTCGTTTCTTTCAACAGCCTGGGAAGAAACCATTTCCCTTGTAAGCGGATATGCGACCCAGTAGGGTACTTCATAGTCTTCGGCATATGAAAGGGTGTAGCCGGTATGGCTTACGACAGTCGTGTCCTTCTCCGAAAAGGGAATCTCCAGTCCCTTTATCCTGCCCTGACTCCTGATTTCCGCCTCTTCTTCCGACGGTGTCATGTAGCAGAGAAGAAGGAAGATGAGACAGAGCGAGACGGTGAGGAAGGCTATTTTCAGCCATGCTCTCTTCTTTTTTCCGGATGTTTTCCTCTTTCCGGCTGCTTTTCCCTTCTTTTTTCTCTTTTGTGCCATATCCGGCTCCATTTTATTAATACCCGGGAAAAATGCAATTCAGCACGGGATTGAATTACAGTCGTCTTCTTCCCTTTTCCTTCCTGCAATCCTTTCCATGATATAAACGCAGAGGAAGAGAACGTATACAAGAACGATGAGAAGGGGAGAGTAACCCTCCTTTTCCTCATAAAAGAGAGGTGCACCGGAGAGCGTCGTCTTTCTTCCCGATACGAATACGGTGGAGAAGATGTTGTTCATGTAGTGCATCGCCCACGCACTGCGGTAGGAGCCTGTGGATGAAGAGAGGAAGGACGAAAGGAAACCCCATGAAAAATAGACGAGAACGGGAATGACGGGGACTGGAGAGGCGATGACTTCCCTGTTGAGAAGGTGTGGAAGAAGGAAGAAGAGTGCCGAAAGGAAAGCAAGGACAAGCCTCTTCGTCCTGGTTTTTTTCCCTCCTTCCGGGAAAGCTATCCTCTCCGGAAGTACCCTGAATACCAGCTCCTCATGAAATGTCTGCGGAAGAAAGAGAAGAAGCGAAAGAAGAAGGAAAACGGCTTTGTCGCACCATGAATCCTCCTTGTTGCAGACAAGGTTCCCGGCCTCGGGAAGCTGAAAGAGGAAATATATTGTGAATGTAATGAAAGCGGCAGAGAGAAATGCCCTGACGTCCCTTTTCTCTCCCCTGATAAAAAAGAGTGCACTTCTTCCGGTGAAGAATTTCAGGAGAAAGGAGAGTGTCAGTGCTGAAACGAGGTGGGGGATGAAGACCAGGATGAATGCCCCTTCTGCCGTGGATGAAAAAAAGGGAATGCGGGAGAGAAGAAAAGTAAGCATCCCTCCCGCAGATATCCACATGAAGAGCGAGAAGACGAGAATAAGCACATACATTACCCGTCCTTTTTTTCCGTCAGAGGTTTTCAACAGCTTCCTTCATCCTCTCAAGTGCCTTCATAATTTCTTCCGTGCTTACTGCAAAGTTGAAGCGGATGAACCGGCAGTACTGTTCACCGAACCATGTGCCGTCGTTGCAGCACACTGCGGCCTCCACTCCGAAGAAGCGCGAGAGTATGCCGCCGTTCTCTCCTCCCCTGTAGCGGTCAGGATTTGCCAGCACCTTCTCCTTCACTTTTTCATAGATTCCCGAGCAGTCGAGGAATGTGACGAAGGACGAGTCACCCTTCACCTTCCTTATTCCGATGTCATTTTTCATGAAATACTCATCGATTATGTCCGAATTCTTCTTCAGATATGCACACAGCTCGCTGTTGTATCCGTCACACTCGGTATATGCAGTTCGTGAGAGCTCCCCGATGAAATAGCCCGGAGTCGTCAGCCACAGGGCGCTCTGCCGGTCTTTCCACTGCTTCATCATTTGTCTGTCGGAGAAGATAAGGAAAGCCGAGTGCTCTCCTGCAAGATTGAATGTCTTTGATGGGGCCATGAACGTTATGGTCTTCGCCCCGATGTTCCCGTTTGCCTTTCCCATCGGCGTGTGTACCTTTCCCGGATGGACGAGGTCGGCATGTATCTCATCCGAAAGTACGGGAATATCATACTTCTTTCCGATTTTCAGAACCGTTTCCAGCTCGCCGGGCGAGAAGACTATTCCGGAGGGGTTATGGGGAGAGCAGAAGAGAATCATCGATGCGCCCTTTGCCTTCTCCTCCAGTTTCTCCATGTCGAGGGAGTAGCGGCAGTCAGTGTAGTCCAGCTCAAGCTCCTCCATGATTCTTCCCGAAAGGGAACAGAGCTCCCTGAACGGCCTGTACGTCGGGGACGGGATTACGATCCTGTCGCCTTTCTTCGTGAAGCACTCGATGGCCAGCGCTATGCCGTGAAGAAGTCCCATCGAATATGTGATCATGTCCGTGTCACATTTCCAGCCGTGCTTTCTTTCGAGCCATGAGGAAAAGATTTCCTCGAGGTCGGAGAAGACCGGGTAGCCGTAGACTCCGCCTGATGCGATTTCCTCCGCCTTCTGGATGATCGGGGAAGATGCATAGAAATCCATGTCCGCAACCCAGAACGGGACTGCGTTCCCGTTTGATGCGATTGCGGCTATTGAAGCCTTATTCCATTTAACGCTGTTGGTAGCTTTTCTGTCGGGAACCCTGTCAAACTGTGTCATGTATACCATCCTAGAACTTTATGCCGGAACTGTCCAATGAGGTTTCAGTCTCCGCTTTTTGCCGCTAGTGCAAACTTCGGCTTTAATCCCTTGTATGAAAGGGCCCTTTCGGGACAGCATAGAATGCACGCCGAGCAGAGGATGCACTCTTCTCCGGCCTTCACCTTTCCCCCGCTGACTGAAACCGCATTCACGGGGCATACGGAGACGCAGAGCGAACAGGAAGTGCATCTGTCGTCTGCGGTGATACCGTTTTTTCTTCTTTTTTTCTGGAGATGCTCCGAAACAAAAGCCG
This sequence comes from Sphaerochaetaceae bacterium, assembly GCA_963598715.1. Taxonomy (GTDB): domain Bacteria; phylum Spirochaetota; class Spirochaetia; order Sphaerochaetales; family Sphaerochaetaceae; genus Ornithospirochaeta. The sequence continues at coordinate 11,940 of CAVBWE010000167.1, forward strand.
TGAGACGGGAAAACGGGAGAAAAGGCGGAAGGGATATTCTTTCTTCGTCCGTTTCTGCCTTTATCCTTTCGATGTCCCTGTCGATTTTCTCCTTCATCTTCAGGAAGGGATCCTCACAGGTTTCTTTCTTCATCATGGGGAGGTAATAGTCGGGAAAAACAATTGAGGCCGAGTATGAGAGCGTGAGCGACGCCTTCAGAAGCTCTCTTTCCAGGGCCTGTTCTCCCATCCTGCCGTAAGAGCCTCTCGTGAGGACGCCATAGACATACTTCAGGCTGCCGTTGTCCCTGTTCCTGAGAACAGTGCCGATGAATTCCTTCATTCTGACCGGCAGGCCTCCGTAGTATACCGGAGAAAAGATTCCGAGGCGTTCGATGTCCTGAGGAAGGCTTTCTGTGCCGTCAATGAGATCCTTTATGTCATAGATGCAGTCGCTTTTGAATGCGGATGCCGCATACAGGGTGTTCCCCGTCGCCGAGTAGAAGACAGCTGCCGTTTTCATTGCCTGAGCTCCTCCAGAAGTTCATAGAATGTGGGGAACGTCACGCTGACACTCTCCGTGCTGTCTATTACGGTGTCCTCCTCCGTTGCCGTTCCTGCAACTGAAAGAGCCATTATGACACGGTGGTCACCATGTCCGCAGACGGAGCCTCCGCGGAGAAATCCGCGACCGTATATCACGAGGCCGTCATCCGTTTCATCTATCCGGGCTCCGAGCTTTTCCAGTTCCGTCTTCATTACGCTGATTCGGTCAGTTTCCTTGATTCTTGCCTGTGCGACGTTCCTCAAGATGGTTTTCTCCCGGGAAAAACATGCTGCAACGGCAAGAGAGGGCAGTGCATCCGGAATGTCGTTTATGTCATAGTCTCCGCCGGAGAGCATTTCCGGGCCGGTAACGGTGACACTGTTGCCGTTCCATTCTGCTCTGCATCCCATCTTCTCCAGGACTTCCAGGATACGCCTGTCACCCTGTGTCGTATCTCTTTTCAGTCCCGATACCGTTATTTTCGTCTTCTGTATTGCGGCGAGGACAAAGAAGAATGATGCGGACGAGAAGTCTCCTTCCACATATTCGTCGATTGTCCTGTATTTCTGTCCGCCCTTTATGTGCGAGACCATCATGTCCTGCGATATGGAAAACCTGATGTCCTCCTTCCTCAGCCATTCCTCAGTCATTTTCACATAGGGCTTCTCGTAGAGGAGGGAACAGGTAACCGTGGAGTCGCATTCCGCAAGCGGGAGGGCAAGAAGGAGTCCCGAAAGGTACTGGCTTGAACGGCATTCAATGGTTGTGCTTCCACCCTTTACAGGGCCGCATATTCTTATCGGAGGGCATCCGTTTTCGGATGATGCGGAGGCGCCGAGGTCTTCAAGTGCCTTCAGAAGCGGCATGAACGGCCGCTTCTTGAGCTGACTGTCTCCCGTGACCGTAAACGGAACGGAAGACAGAGCCAGGATCGGAACAAGAAGCGCCGTCGTCGTCCCGCTGTTTCCGCAGTCGAGTGTGACCGGGCCCTGAAGGACCGGAAGGGATGAGGAATCAACATTCAGCGTGCCGTTTTCGTCTTCCTCCACTTTTGCCCCCAGCGTTTTAAGGGCGTTGATGCATGAAAGGGTATCGCTTGAATGAAGCGGGTGACGGATTACCGATTTTCCGCCGGCCATGTAGGCTATGAGAAGTGCCCTTATCGTCTGACTCTTTGATGCGGGTACGGTGACCGTGCCCCTGTATTCTGCTCTTCGGATGTTCATGCGCCGATTATAATGGAAAGCAGTCTCACGGAAAAGAGAAAACACTGTACTGCAAATCATTGTCCGTTCAATTGTTGAACTATTCCGGTTCATCTGTTACGATTTACCGTTAATCAGTGAAATAAAGCAGTGAGGGATGATGGATGAATCCTAAAACTTTAGGTTATATAATCAAGAGAGTTCTTCTTGCGGTTCTTACGGTATGGATTGTACTGACGATAACTTTTTTCGTCATGCATTTCGTTCCGGGCGGACCTTTTGCAAGCGAGAAGGCTGTTTCTCCCGCCGTTCAGGCTGCCCTGGAGGCGAAATACGGACTGGACAAGCCCCTCATGGAGCAGTACTGGTCATATCTGGTGGATGTTGTCACTAAGTTCGACTTCGGACCGTCACTCAAGCTCAGGGGCAGGGCAGTGATCGATGTCATGACCGACGGTCTCAGGACAAGCGCAGGACTGGGCCTGAAGGCTGCACTGTGGGCAACGGTTGTCGGTGTCATTCTCGGAGCAGTTGCCGCGCTTAACCGCAATACGGTCTTCGACAGGATCATAATGGTGATATCCACGGCATTCGTCAGCATGCCGTCCTTCATCATGGGCTCGCTGCTTCTTCTTGTGTTTGCCGTGACGCTCAAGTGGGTGCCTGCGAACGGCGAGACGGCAAAAGGCCTGATTCTTCCCGTCATCACGCTTGGTCTGAGTCCGATGGCTCACATCATCAGGCTGACGCGTTCGAGCATGCTGGACGTCCTCGGCCAGGACTACGTCAGGACGGCAAAGGCGAAGGGAGTATCTCCCGCAAAGATAATCTTCTGCCATTCGCTGAAGAATGCCCTCATTCCGGTAATAACCTATGTCGGACCGATGCTTGCATATATCGTTACGGGTTCGCTTGTCGTCGAGCAGATCTTTGCCGTACCCGGAATCGGCAGAAGCTTCGTACAGTCGATAATCAACCGTGACTATCCGCTCATCATGGGCACGACAATCGTGCTTGCATCCCTTATCGTGATAATGAATCTTCTTTCGGACATCCTTTACAAGGTTGTCGACCCGAGAATCGATTTCAGCTGAGGAGGAGGAGAGAAGTGCTTAACAGACATAAACCATTCAGTATCCAGCAGGATCTCGGAGCATTCGGGAAGGCAAGTGAAGAGGAAAAGCAGTACATGGTCCAGATGAGGCCGTCATCGACTTTCTTCCGGGACGGACTCAGGAGGTTCAGGAAGAACAAGGTTGCGATGGTGAGCTTTTTTGTGATAGTCGTTATTACCCTCTCCTGTATCTTCATTCCGTTTTTCTGGCCGTATTCATATGAGGAGCAGCTTGGAATAACCCCCGGCAAGCCCGTCGATTCGTCCTTCAAGAACATCTCGCCGTTCCATTACGGGAAGACCGAACAGAAGAGAATAGATGCCGGCGAGAAGATCTTTCCTCACGTCTTCGGCACCGACAGCGCGGGGCGTGACTACTTCATCCGCATCATCTACGGCACGAGGATATCGCTTGCAGTCGGGTTCTTTGCCTCTCTGATCGTCCTTGTGATAGGACTTACGGTCGGAAGCATTTCCGGCTACTTCGGCGGAAAGGTCGACCTCGTCATCATGCGTATCGTCGATATCATATACTCTCTTCCCGACATGCTCATGATAATTCTTCTTGCGTCGGTGATAAGGGAGCCTCTCTCGAGTGCACTGGAAGGAACCGTGCTGGAAAAGATAGGGTCCAACATCATTTCGCTTTTCATCGTATTCGGACTTCTTTACTGGGTCAGCATGTCGCGTCAGATAAGGGGACAGATACTCTCTCTCAGGGAGCAGGAATATGTTCTTGCCTCACGTACTGCGGGAGCCGGGGGAAAATGGATCATCACCAGGCATCTTCTTCCCAACTGCATCTCCGTCATCATCATCTCCACTGCGCTTCAGATACCGTCGGCAATCTTCACCGAAAGCTATCTCTCGTTTCTCGGACTTGGAGTTAACGCTCCGATGCCGAGCCTGGGTTCCCTGGCCTCCGACGCCCTTAACGGCATGTATTCATATCCCTACAGGCTCGTTATTCCTGCAGTAATCATATCCCTCATCGTATTGTCCCTGAACCTTTTCGGTGACGGACTCAGGGATGCGTTCGACCCGAAACTCAACAGCTGAAGGAGGTGGAAAGATGGCATTACTTGAAGTGAATAACCTGCAGACATCCTTCTTTACGGATAACGGGGAAGTGAGGGCCGTCAACGGCATATCCTTCAGTCTCGAAAGGGGAAAGGTCCTGGGCATAGTCGGGGAGAGCGGAAGCGGGAAAAGCGTCACGGCGTATTCCATAATGCAGATTCTTGCGTCCACGGCCGTCATAAAGGAAGGCTCCTCGATAAAGTTCGACGGAGAGGAGCTTGTGGGAAAAACCGAGAAGGCAATGCGCCATATCAGGGGAGGAAAGATTTCAATCATCTTCCAGGACCCCATGACTTCCCTCAATCCGACGTACACAATAGGGCATCAGCTCGTCGAAGCCATACTGCTGCATAGCGAGCGCACGAAGAAGGAGGCATGGGACAGGGCAGTCGAGATGCTGCGCCTTGTGAATGTCAATGAGCCGGAAAAGAGGATGAAGCAGTATCCGTACGAGTTCTCCGGCGGCATGAGGCAGCGTGTCATGATTGCAATGGCACTTGCATGCGAGCCGGACATACTGATCGCCGATGAGCCGACGACGGCGCTTGATGTTACCATCCAGGCACAGATACTCGATCTTATGAGGGACCTTCAGAAGAAACTCGGAATGGCCATAATCCTCATCACGCATGACCTCGGCGTCGTTGCCCAGATGTGCGATGAAGTCATCGTCATGTATGCCGGATCCATCTGCGAGCAGGGAACGGCCGATGAAATCTTCTATAATCCCCGGCATGAATATACGAAAGGCCTCATGAGGAGCATTCCCACGGCAGATACTGCCGGCCATGCCCTTCAGCCGATAACCGGTACTCCGATAGACCTTCTCAACATGCCCAAGGGGTGCCCTTTTGCACCGCGCTGTGACAATGCAATGAAGATATGTCTGACAGAGCGCGCAGAAAAGATGCTCATCAATGACGAGCATGCATCCGCATGCTGGGTGAATGTCAGGGACGCCGTGGAAGACGGAACGGCGACACTTCTGGGGAAGGAGGCTCAGTGATGGAGGACAGGACTCTTGTCGAAGTAAGACATCTCAAGCAGTATTTCGATATAAACATGGGAATGTTCAGGACTCGTCCGCTCAAGGCCGTCGATGACATATCCTTTACCATAAGGAAAGGCGAGACGCTCGGGCTTGTCGGGGAATCCGGATGCGGCAAGACAACTGCCGGACGCTCGATACTGCATCTCTACAAGCCTACTTCCGGGGAAATCATCTACGACGGCATGAAGGTGGGTAAGGACACGATGAATGAGTACAGGAAGAAGGCTACGATGGTCTTCCAGGATCCGTATTCATCGCTCAATCCCCGCATGACGGTTGAAGATATCATCGCAGAGCCTCTCGACATACATAAGATGTACTCACGCAGGGAGGAAAGAAGGGAACGTGTGCTGGAGCTGATGAACTATGTCGGCCTCAACAGTGAACACGCTTCCCGTTACTCTCACGAGTTCTCGGGCGGGCAGAGACAGCGTATCGGCATAGCACGTGCCCTTGCGGTGAATCCCGAATTCATAGTGTGCGACGAACCGGTGAGTGCCCTTGACGTCTCGATTCAGGCACAGGTCATCAACATGTTCGTCTCCCTTCAGGAAAAGCTCGGGCTGACATATCTCTTCATAGCACATGATCTGCTGGTCGTGAGGCATATTTCCAACAGGATCGCGGTCATGTATCTCGGAAAGATGGTCGAACTTGCAGATGCGGGGGAAATCTACTCGCATCCCCTTCATCCGTACTCGCAGTCGCTCCTGTCGGCTGTTCCTGTTCCGGATCCGAAGAAGGCGAGGGCGAATAAGAGGATAGTGCTTTCCGGAGACATTCCCTCCCCGCTCAATGCGCCTTCCGGCTGTCCGTTCCGTACCCGCTGCCGCTATGCCTCGTCCGTTTGCAGTGAGAGCATGCCCGACTTCAGGGAGGTCAGCTCCGGACACTATGTGGCATGCCATTTCGTGTAGGCTTTGACCTTACGGATTATACAGGGATCCGGGACAGCATATGAGCAGGATATGGAATAATGAATGCATAAATATGCAGAGTTATGCTTTTTTCCGTGCGTAAAGCTTGTCAAGAATCCTGAGTTTGCTATAATTTCAGCTAAATTCCTTTAAGGAGAAATAAAATATGAAGAAGACACTGGTTGTTTTACTTGCATTGATCATGGTTTCCTCCGTCTTTGCTTCGGGTTCATCGGAAACAAAAGCCGGTCCGTCATCGATTTCGGTATGTATCGCTTCCGAGCCTGACACGATTGACCCTGCTCTCAACAGCTCGGTCGACGGTGCAACACTCTGCGCACATCTCTTCAGCGGACTTGCAAAATGGGGACAGGATGAGAAGGGTAATCTCGTCATTGTTCCGGACGCTGCAGAAAAGCTTGTCGACGGTGTTGTCAATGAGGACGGCAGTGTAACCTATACATACACAATCCGCCCCATGAAGTGGTCGGACGGTAAGGATGTCAAGGCTTCCGATTTCGTCTTTGCATGGAAGAGGGCAGCATCAACAGCTCTCGGTGCCGACTACGGTTACATGTTTGAAGTCGTAAAGGGCTATCCTGATGACCTTGCGGTTGAGGCAGTCGATGACAGGACACTCTCCGTCACTACATCATCCTTCATCGCTTACTGGAACGAGCTTCTCGCTTTCCCGACATACTTCCCCGTAAGAGAGGATGTCGTTGCTGATGAAAGCTGGGCTACAGATCCTGCAACATATGTTTCGAACGGTATGTATGCACTTACCGACTGGGCACACAACTCCGTCATCACTCTCACCAAGAACGCTCACCATCCCGATGCCGATAAGGTCAAGATGAACGAAGTCAAGTTCTATCTCTCGGATGATACAAACAACATGCTCTCTAACTTTGAGACAGGTGCATGGCAGCTGATTGACGATGTTCCGACAGAGGAAATCCCGTCACTCAAGGACAAGTATCCTGAGGAGTTCGTCGTTGCCGGTCAGATCGGTACATACTATGTCTGCTGGAACATCAACCAGCCTCTCCTTCCTGCATCATCTACACTTACCGGAAAGGCAAAGGCTGAGGCTGAAGCTGAAATCAGGCGTGCAACAGCCCTTCTCTTCGACAGAAACTACATCTGTGAGGAAATCGGTCAGGCCGGTCAGGAACCCGCTTCTTCCTTCGTTGCAATGGGTATCACAAATGCTGACGGCAGCCAGTTCTATCAGACAGCAGGCGGCAAGGACAAGAAATACTACGGCTACTATGACGTAAGTGAAGATGCATTCGAAAGCAACTTCGCATCAGCTGTCGAGACCCTCAAGAAGTACTATGACTATGATGAGAAGAGCGGAAAGTTCACGAACTTCCCGGCCCTCACATATCTCTACAACACTTCATCGGGCCACAAGGCAATCGGTGAGTATCTCCAGAGCGCATTTGCTGCTGTAGGCATCAACGTTACACTCGAGAACCAGGAATGGAACACCTTCCTCAACACGAGAAAGAACGGTGACTACTCGATTGCAAGAAACGGCTGGCTCGCTGACTACAACGACGCTATCTGCTTCCTCGATATG
>CAVBWE010000168.1:0-6758 GCA_963598715.1 Sphaerochaetaceae bacterium
GTACTGCCGTACACTGCAGCTCTTCCTTCAGAATACGCACATCCTCCCTTTCAAGGCTTTCCGGAGCCGCATATCCGATATAGGGATAACTCTGGTGCCGGTTGAGTCCTCTGAGAAAGGTCTTCCTGCCGTTGAGAAAGAAGCCGTCCGCATTGAAAGAGGCCGTACGGAAGCCGAAGGTCACACTCTTTCTGTCAACGGCCTTCCCCTCTGTATTCAGCAGCTCTGCCGCAGCCCGATGAAGAACCGGATTTTCCGTGTCCCATGGAAGTGCATCCGGAACCGAAAGCTCAATATCCCCCTTTTCCGCTGCCGCTGTCTTCTCTTCGGCAAGAATTACGCCGTCTTCCGTTTCCACGAGAATCCGGATTGAGGCAACGTTCTCCATATGCTCCGCTTTCCACTGAACCTTCGCCGTCTTCAGAGTCGGAGTGTAGACAAAGAGGTCCGTGAGACGGCTCACAGAAGAAGTCTCAAGCCAGACTTCACGGTAGAGTCCGCCATAGGTGAGGTAGTCGATGACGAATCCGAATGGAGGAACGGACGGGTCCTCGCGGCTGTCAAGACGGAGAGTGAGAAGATTCTCCCCTTCTCTCTCCACGAAATCCGTAATCTCGATTTCAAATCCCGTGTAGCCGCCGTAATGCTCTCCCGCCATCTTTCCGTTGACATAAACCACCGCCTGATGCGCCGCTGCATCAAAACGCAGAAAGAGCCTGGGAGCCTTGTCCGCTTCAGGCACGTAAAAACGCTTGCGGTAACCGCAGAGCATCTCATAGTCCTCTTTTCCGGCATAGTGCAGCGGCAGCTCTATCGGATTATGCGGAAGCCGCACATCTTCCGCTTCCTCAACATAAAGCCCCCTGGCAAAATCTTCCGTCCACCGGGGAGTGAATTCCCATCCGTCGCAGAAACTGCACTTCATCATGACCCTGCCCCCTGAGATGAAAAAGGATAAGTCATACGGAGTGTCCTGCTCTTGAAAGACCGGATTCTTCATCGTGCAGAGTATATCCCAAAAGACATTCTGCTTCCGCAGACTTCGTTTCATCTTCGGTTTTCCATTCTAATGCGGAAACTGACGCTGAACAAACTCTTTCATATCACAAAGAGGGACTTTCTCCGGAAAGCTGCTTTTCGTTCATCTCTCAGGTAAGGAAGGAACATCCTCTTTAAGTCTCTTCGTTATATAGCCGATGCTGATTCTCTCCTGTTCGAGGCGTCCTGAGGAAGGATTATTCCTGAGAAAGGAAAGAACTTCCATCTCCTCCGGAGTGAGAAAACTGTCATAGACGGAAGATGCACTTTTGCCTCTTACCGCATATTCCCTGTGGTCGAGATATGTCGTCATATCCATGAGGAATGAGCGGGTATGGGGAAAGAAGGAACGGACCAGGGCAAGTATTTCAAAGCCGTGCTCGTCCTCATCTCCGAAGTAATAGAGTTTTTTCCGCTTCAGCCATGATGAATCCCTGAGTCTTGAGACGGCAAAGCCTCCGCCGTAAATGCACATCATTCCCGTCAGAAGCGGAAATGTCAGATATACAATCTCGTTTTCTATGACAAAGACATTTTCAACATCCTGTATATCCTCACTTTCCGCCAGCGTGATGAAATCACGGCATCTCACTCCGGTCTCCTCCCTTCCGTTGGTCATTCTGTAACGGATCAGAGGTTCCTTCCTTCTCAGTCCGAATGTATCCTCAAGCGACGTCAGTGCATCCTTTCCGGTAAGACAGGAGTAAAGGGAAAGAATGGGCTTTGAGTTATCCTCAATGAATTTCGTATGAACAGGAAGAGGTATTTCCCTTATGTAGAGGCCGCTTGAGGGATTGGCAAGGAACCACTCCAGGACGGAGAAAAGCGAAATGTAGTAGTTCTCCTCCTTCTTTTCCTGGAGAAAATCAAGATTGCCCTTTACCCAGGAATCGAGGGCGGAAAGGGAAAGTCCGCTTTTCAGAAAACAGATTCTGAGAGTCTCCAGGGCCGAGCGGAAGGACATGTACTCCTTTTCCTTTCCGATGAATGAAATGTAGTCTTCCTCACTCTCGATGACTATCTCCCTGATGACGGTCTGTTCACCGTAGGACCGGGTATTGACAGTTTCGGTGACAAGACGGTAGCCGTAGCCTGTCTTATCCTTTGAAAAAGAATAAAGATCCGAATAGAGGGCAAGCATCGAGCCGTAGTCATCCCCTTTTCTTCCCTTGTTTCCCCTGCTTTTCCAGGGAAAGAACGGAGAAGGAACGGAAAGGAGGACGGATGAGGAAACAGAGCGCAGGAACTCCCTGTATCTCAGAAGTGCACTCCGTCTGATGTCTGATACGGCTGTCATTGCTCTTTCCGGTACTCCTCTATCGTCATGCTGCTTACTCCCGAAGTGCCTGTACTGCTCTTCTTCTCTATCAGATGAAGGGAATTGACGTACCCCTCAACAAGATTGATTCCGTTGCGCGGCGTTACAACCATGAGCTGGAGATCAAGCTGCCTGAAAAGCTCAAGCGCATAGATACTGTTGTTGGCATCACTCCTGGAGAAGGCTTCGTCGAGGATGACGAACCTGAAAGGTCCCTTCCTCGTTTCGTCCTCGTTGTCGAGGTTGTACTGATAGCAGAGTGCCGAAGCAAGAATCGTGTATGTCAGCTTGGCCTTCTCGCCCCCGGAGAGCGCTGCAGTGTCGGAATATGTCGCCACGTTACCGTCCGCATTGTCCTCATAAACGGTGAATGTGTAGATATTCCTTATATCAAGAACGCGGCGCTTCAGCTTCTCGTCAGCATTATACTTCTCGAGGAATTTCCTTATTTCTCCGTAGATGTTCCTTCGTCCCTCGGTGTCGGCACCGAGAAGAACAAGCCTGTCGGGAATCGCCTGGGAAAGCATCTTCCTGAATGTCCTGTAGTCCCTGTCGCCCGTTCTTCTCTCCTCGAGACGCAGATGGGACCTGACTTCCCTGTTGAAAGGTATTCTCATGAGATTGCGGTTGAGAATCCTGACAGCTTCATGTATCTCCTTCTCCCAGCTGTTGAGAGCCTCGCTGAGTGTTCCTATGACGTTGGAGAGGGTCTTTTCGAGGAAGGAATTGAAATCATCCCTGAGAGAGGAGATGTCCTCATCCTTCTTTCTTTCGTAAAGTTCCTTATAGTCAGGATAATAAACGGCCTCTGCAACGAGAGAACTGAACTCTCCGCTCCAGTTTATATCACTTGCGACAAGGGAAAGCGGCGGATTCAGAAACGAGTTCATGCTGGTAACAAGCCGGTGTTCCAGCTCAGAACACTTCTTCTCCTTTTCATCTCTCTCAAGCCTGATTTTCCCGAAAAGGGAATCATGAAGATTCATGAGTGAATCGAGGCTGTCGTAGCTGAGTTCGTTCGTACGGGAAGAAACGAAGGCTGCTATCTTCTCCGTTTCCCCGGCCTTCTCCTCATTTTTTCTCAGAGCCGCCATATTCTCCTCAAGCTTCTGCAGCTCCAGCTTTCCGGCTCCCTTATCGGACGAGAGGATACCATACTCGCTTTTGAGTCTCCTCTTCTTCTCCTCTGCCTGCTTTATCTTCCTTTCGATTTCCCTGTAATCTGAATGGGATGTCAGGAAGGCATCGAGCTCCCTTCTCTTTTCTTCAAGTATCCTCAATGCTCCCGGCCTGTCGATTTCATCATAGGTGCGGAACTGCAGAAGAGCTTCCAGCTTCTTCAGGATGAGTTCCCTGTCCCTGATGTTCCTCACAATCATATCAGTCTTCATCCTGAAGGAATCCCGTTCATTCGTCATATCATAGAGATATCCCGTAAGTTCACCGATTCTCTGTCTGTTGGACCATCCGAGATAGAGAGGAGTCTTCTTCGTGAACGGATCTGTACTGTCATCCTTGACTATCCTGTCGCCTGTCCTTATGAGGCCTGAAGGAAGAACTGCGTACTCATTCCTCAGAAGATCTTCCGTTTCAGTGACGAATACATGCGGGTAATTCTGCCAGAGATAATCTTCAAGCCACCCTCTCAGGGGATTGTCCTTCTCCCTTATCTCGATTTTCGAAAGGAGTTCCGGCTCATTTCCTGTCCGCAGTATCTCCTCGCGTCTGATGATTCCGACTCTGTTTCCGAGGTCATTGTCCTCGAGAAATGAAGTGACGGCTGCCTCCTCTTCAGGGGAAACGATGATCATCCGCGCCTCTTCGCAGAGGAGCTTCTCGATACTCTCATGCCACTTCCTCTCCTCGTCCCTGACTCTGACGAGTTCGCCCAGGAACGGGAGTTCCGACTCTGGAAGTGAAAGTGCAGACGACATTCTCTTCCTGATGTCAATGAGGTATGAGGGGATGTTGTTATCCCTCTTTCCAAGACTCTCTATTTCCTCCTCGACCTTGTTTATCTCGTCTTCGAGTGCTCTCGTCTCAACAAGGAGGCTGCTTTTCTCTTCCTCAAGTCTTTCTTTCTCTGAAGAGGCATCCGAAATAGAGAGAGCAATCTTGTCAAGATTTTCAGAGTAATCCTCTCCACCTTCCACTGCTTTCAGCGTTACGCCGAGTTTTCTCAGTGCCGATATTATCTCATTGTACTCCGCAAGGCGCACTCTTTTGCCGTTCTCATTCCTTTCGGCCTCACTGACTGCCTTCTGCATCTCTCTGATGGTTCTGGCGGTATCATCACCCTGAAGAGAGAGAAGAAGACTGTCATTAGCCTCCGTTTCCCTGTCGTTGGTCTCGATTTTCCTTTCGATCTCCCCGATCTGCTCTCTCTTCTTTCTTACTTCATTCTCACAGAGCCTGAGTGCATGGAGTATAAACCAGCACTCCAGACCATCGAGGCTCTCCTCAAGGCTGTCCTTCCCGCTCCGTTCCTGCACGAAGCTGTCCCCAAGCCTGACAGTACGGGAAAGAAGCTCAATCTGCTTCTCCGTCTTCCTCATCTCGAGTTCTATCTTCGTTATGTGGGCAAAGTCCTCGTTAAGCTGTTCATATTCCTTCAGCGGACTTCTGTCCTCAAGCATGTATGTCCGGATGAAAGAGGTTATGTCACACAGGACCTTCATGCCGACAGTCTGGCTGAAGAGCTTGAGTGCGTTGTCGCTGCGGAAGCCGAACCTGTCGGAGAAGAAGTTCTGATACTGGGAAAATGATTCGAAGAGTCTGGACCCGACATTGTCCTTAAGGACGGAGACCCACCTGCTGTTCTGGGCTATCTGGGTATTGTTCTTTCTCAAGAGCAGTGTGATATCTTCAATCCTGAGTTCCTTTTCCGTAATGATCTTGAGGCACTTGAGTTCTTCTCCCGAGAAGTACCTTACCTGAAGAAGCGAAAGATATCTGTCGCTCACCTCTTCGTGGAAGATGCCGTTCAGTATCGAAATGACTTCATTCTTCTTTCTGAGGTACTGCGTAACACCGCCGCCATCCTCATCTGCCTTGGCCCCATATGCTCCGAGAGTGTAGTTCTTCTCGTCCCTCTCCCTCTTTTTCATGCTCTCGGAGGAGAGATTGTAGAAACGCTTCTGAGGAGGAACGAGAAGAGTCAGGATGGCATCGACTGTCGTCGTCTTTCCGGAACCGTTGAGTCCGGTGAGTATTGTAGATTTGTCATCAAACGAGAAGGTGACAGTCTTCCTGTCAAAAATCCCCCAGTTGTAAAGCTGCAGTGTCCTGAGTCTGTAGCCCGAGCTGTTGTCGGAAAAGAGGTCCCTCATCTTGTGTTTTCTCCTTCATGGAGGCCGGAAGTGCTCCCTTTCATTTTCGCCAGTAGTTCCTTCATGAATCCGGTGTCGATCCTGGCCTTCAGAATCGGACTCAGTTCGAATTCCGCATCATCGCTTATCTCGCTCTGAAGAAGCACATCGGAGGATGCGAAGAGGTATGTAAGACGGCAGAGAGTCCTTATTGTCGAATCAAGATTCTTCATCTGTCTCACTTCGTCGGCCCTGTCCTTTGTAAAGCTGCGGTACAGAGCCGCAATCGCGCTTTTTCGCATTACGGCGGCGTCGGCTTCGGACGAGCTTGTTTCGAACTTCTCGATTTCGTATCTCAGGAGAACGCACAGCATGCTTGCCGGATATGAAAGAGGTGTCCTACTGATAAGATGAGGAAGCGCTGAAGTCCGGCTTTCCTCCTCCTCTTCCTGCTCACTCTCCATTCCCTTTTCCATCCTCTCTGAGATTTCCTCCAGGAATGCATAGCCGTCCGTTGTCTCGAGAAAGACTCTGAGTCCGAGCACCCCGAAATATTCGTCAAGGGATGTCCTGTATGTGACTAAACGGTCCCATGTTTCCTTCTTCTCCTGTCTTCTGTAAACAGGTCCCTTCAGCAGTTTGATGGCACAAGCGCTCCACGGTTGTTCATTTGGCATAGAATCTGACCTCCGGCAGTCTCACCGAGTATTCTTTTCCGTTCCAGGAGTAGAGAACCGTCTCTTCGCTGCCGGAATTGACGGCACCGGATTCTCTTTTCTCTGCAATGGTGATGTATGTGACTATCTCCTCAAGTCCCTTGAGTGCGGGATACCTTCCGAGGAGCTCCCCCAGTGTGAAGCTTTCCCGCCCCGTCTCCCTGAAGAAGGCATCAATCCTTCCCGAAAGCTCCTTTTCATCAACGAAGAACTCATGCCTGAGCGAAAGAACCGAAGAAATGTCGTTGCCGTCGTCGAAGAGGATTGTCGGAGCCACGCTCTCCTCTGAAGGAAGATGACGTCTGCCGCCGGTTTCCACCCCCGGGTAGTTCAAATCCCAGTCTTTCCGCTCCAACCAGATGAAAGGTGTCCAAGCAC
>CAVBWE010000169.1:0-2733 GCA_963598715.1 Sphaerochaetaceae bacterium
CACTCTCGAAAGGAACAGAAAATGAGTGACAACATTCTAGAAGTAAGAAACCTTAGGAAGTATTTCAAAACCTCACGCGGAATGCTCCATGCCGTCGATGATATCAACTTCACGATAGAGAGAGGAAAGACACTGGGCCTTGTCGGAGAGTCAGGCTGCGGAAAGAGCACGACAGGAAGAGTAATTCTCCGCCTTATCGAGCCGACAGGCGGTGAAGTGCTCTTCGAGGGAAAGGATGTCACGAAGCTCAGCAGGAGTGAGATGCGCCACATGAGGAAGGACATGCAGATCATCTTCCAGGATCCGTACTCCTCGCTTGATCCGAAGAAGACTGTCAGTCAGATCATTGCGGAACCTATCAGGGAGAACAGGATTCTTACAGGAAAGCATGCAATCGAAGACAGGGTTCTCGAACTCATGGACACGGTAGGACTGGCTGAAAGATACATCAATACATATCCGCATGAGCTCGACGGCGGAAGAAGACAGCGTATAGGAATTGCAAGAGCGCTTGCGATGGAGCCCAAGCTCATCATCTGTGACGAGCCCGTATCTGCACTGGATGTATCCATCCAGGCCCAGATACTGAACCTTCTGAAGGAACTGCAGGAAAAACTGGGACTGACTTACATCTTCATCACACACGACCTTTCTGTCGTCAACCACTTCTCGGATGACATAGCCGTCATGTACCTGGGGCAGATTGTCGAGAAGGCACCGGCAGAGGAGCTCTTCGAGAATCCCATCCATCCGTACACTCAGGCGCTTCTCTCCGCAATTCCCATTCCGGAACTCGGACACAGAAGAGAGAGAGTCAAGCTCAAGGGTGAAATCACATCCCCGATAGAGCCTCCTGCGGAGTGCCGCTTCGCAAAGCGCTGCCTCGAATGTCAGGACGGGATATGCAAATCCTCCGTTCCGAAACTCATGGAGGTAAAGCCCAGTCACTTTGTGGCATGTCCGTTAAAACAGAAGGAACTGGGTTTTTGACAGCTGGGACTCGTAAAAAGAGTCCCTTTAATTTAGACTGAAATGCATGACAAAGAAGTTCTTCCAGATAACGAGGCATACCGACAGCGAAATCACCTCCTTCCTTGAAGAAAACAGGAAGGAAGGCAATTTCCTTGTGAAAGTAGCCGGAAATCATTTCCACTTTGAGAAGAGAAACGACAGTCACCCCGTCTGTGCGCTCTCTCTCTATGCGCACGGAAGGGATGTTTCCACAGAGCTTCAGGTAAGGGAAGAACTTGTCTTTCTGAGAGAGAAGGGCTGGAACGCGATATGTGTGGGGCGCCCTGAAACGATGGACGACAGGCGCCGTCATGTATATCTCAGAGCCGAAGCCGATAATCCCGATTCTCTCATCCCTGATGAGGAAAGCGAGAAGAAGGCAGCCCGGAGGGGAAAGCGGAAGGCCGTATCGAATCTTCTCCTCTGCATTTTCTACATTGCAGCATTCTTCCTGCTGATATCACACAGCATGGCGAAGGTGACGTCGTCGAACTCATATATATTTTCCTTCGCACTTCTCCTTGTCTTTCTTTCTGTCTGTACTGTTTATTCAACTCTTGCCTTCATCGAAAGATTTTCGAATAAGATAAAGAAGCCTTTTCTCGATATTTCAACGCGGCTTGTCTTCCGGTTCCTTCTTGCATTTGCCGTTTTTCTTCTCCTTGACGGTTTTCTCAGCGGGAAGAAGAGTTTTGAGAGTGTCAGGATAGGTTCGTCGTCCTATAAACTCTATTCGGATGAGCTGCCGCTCACTCTCGAGGATCTCGGAGGAAGAACCGACGGAGCATACAGAACGTCAATGAAGACAGAATCGGCTTCGATACTTTCGTCGTATTCGACATATTTTGACGAGAGCTTCGGCCTTGAGGAAGGAGAGAGCATATATGATGAAGCAACGATGAGCGGCGTTTCTTACATCTCCTACTCGATCTACACATCTTCTTCTGATGTCCTCAGACGCATCGTTGAAGATGAAATCTATTCCGTCAGCGATAAGGCAGAAATCACCGTTCCGGGAGCAGATGCAGCTTATCTTTCAGGCTCTTCCTGTCTCATGAGAAAGGGCAGTTCCATCATGGTCGTGAAATCAGGATACACACTGAGGGAGGATGCACTCGGGAAGCTTGTCAGGCTGATGTAAAAGGGGCAATGCAGTACATCAATTGTGTATTTTACTTTTCTCATCTGTCCTTCTCCTCTGCTTTAGCCGGTTCACGTTCGAGTATTTCAGCAGGATCTCCCTCATTGAACGCAGCCCTGAGGTACGCGCATCCTTTCCTTCGGTACATACCCGAAGGAGAGGATGAGTCTGCGCCCCGGTTTTCCTTTCTCTCTCCTCGCTTCGACGAGAGAGCAGTAACAACCGTCTTTGCCTCCCTTGTTATCCTTGACTGCCTTAACGAACATAACCGGCCTACACAATACCTCAATGAAAAACCATGCCGAATTCCGGAGAATTACCGGCATGGCTATGTGTGGATTCGGTTTAAACGGCTGGGCGGTCCATCCGCACAGGTCGAAATAGTTCTGCGACGTTCTAAAGTACAATGAGAGCCGGGACTTCGCAGAAAGGAAAGGAGACAAGCCTGAAACGGGTACTTCTATCGCATCTTTTCATATCCGGAGGGAAGGGAAGCTTTGGCGGCGGATGTGATTCCTGTACTTTCATCCGGCCTGTGATTGTTTTTTTCTCCATCCGGGATAGAATGTCATTCTCACAGC
>CAVBWE010000170.1:0-2726 GCA_963598715.1 Sphaerochaetaceae bacterium
GACCTGTATCTCGTAGCCTTCGGGTATCTCGGGAAAGAGACCTGTGGGTATAAGCACATGCTCACCTTTTCCGATTGTTACAGGAGAAGAAAGATGAGCCCTGATATCGGCACCGGCAGAGCCTTCCGTCTCATAGAGGGGAAGGCTCACACTGTCATCTTTCTTTTTGAAAAACACCTGAACGGACATCAGTTTTCTCTGTTATCCTTTCTTTCCGGGCGCCTCGGGCCGTTCTGGCGGTCCCTTGAGAAGCTCTTTCTGTCACGCGGACGGCGGTCTCTTCTTTCGCCGCGGTCGTCACTTTTCTCTCCGTCTTCGCTTTTTTCTTCATCCGGAGACGGATCGACTGCATCGATATAGGAAAGGTTGAGTCTTCCCATCCTGTCGATTTCAATGAGCTTTACATCAACTTCCTGGCCCACCGAGAGGACATCAGAGACATTCTTCACCCTGCCTCTTGAAAGCTTTGAAATGTGACACAGACCCTCCTTTCCGGGAAGTATCTCGATGAATGCACCGAAATCTACGATTCTCTGGACCTTTCCATGGTAGATCTTGCCTTCTTCCGGCTCTTCCACAATCGAAAGAACGAGCTTCTTCGCTTCCTGCGCACACTGATTGTTCTTTCCGTAGATCATGACGGTACCGTCGTCATCGATGTTGATCTCTGCTCCAGACTGCTCGGCAACGCTTCTGATTGTCTTTCCGCCTGTACCGATTACGGCACCGATCTTGTCAGCAGGAACCTTGAGCGTAAGAATCTTCGGAGCAAGTTCACTGATCTCGCTTCTCGGGGAAGGAAGTGTATCGGCCATGATGCCGAGAATATGCATTCTTCCTTCCTTTGCCTGCAGAAGTGCCTTCCTCATTATTTCGGGTGTTACTCCTGCAATCTTGATATCCATCTGGAATGCCGTGATTCCGTCCTTCGTTCCCGCAACCTTGAAATCCATGTCTCCAAGATGGTCTTCCTCTCCCAGGATATCCGAAAGAATGACATATCTGGAATAGTCTGCACCTTCAGTGATGAGTCCCATTGCAATACCTGCTACAGGCTTTGAAATCGGCACACCCGCATCCATGAGGGAAAGACATCCTCCGCAGACGCTGGCCATTGAAGAGGAACCGTTAGATTCCATGATTTCAGAGACAACCCTGACTGTATACGGGAAGTTCTCCTTCTTCGGTACGACAGCCTCAAGTGCCCTCTGAGCAAGATGGCCGTGACCGATTTCACGTCTTCCTGTCGTAAGGCGTCCGCATTCTCCGACGGAATACGGCGGGAAGTTGTAGTGAAGCATGAAATTGGAATATGACTTTTCGCCGTCGATATTGTCAAAAAGCTGCTCGTCATTGACCGTACCGAGTGTCGTTACGGCAAGTGACTGTGTTTCACCACGTGTAAAGAGTGCGGAACCGTGTGTGCATGGAAGTACGGATACCTCACATGTGATGGGCCTGATTTCCGTGACCTTGCGTCCGTCAGTTCTGACACCATCGTTGAGGATTGAGGCGCGGAGAATATTGTACTCCATATCGTCGAACATCTTTGTTATCTGCTCGTCCCTTCCTTCTTCCTCTGCAATGAGGGATGCAAACTTCTCCCTCACCTGGGCATGAACGGCACTCAATGCGTTGCCCCTGTTCATCTTTCCCTTTACGAATGAAGCTTCCTTTTCAAGCGGATATGCAAATTCCTTTATGCTTTCCATCCACTTTTCATCCTTCTCCTCAATTGTCATGAGGGGAAGCTTTTCCTTTCCGCACATCTCACGCATTCTTGTCTGTGCTTCGCAGATTTCGCGTATGACAGGCTGAGCCGCAGCGATTGCACCGAGCATATCGTCTTCGCTCACTTCATGTGCACCGCCTTCAACCATCGTGATGCCGTCATGCGTTCCTGCAACCACTATGTCGAGGTCTGCCGTCGGAATTTCCTGGAATGTGGGATTTATTACGAACCTGTCTCCGATTTTTGCAACCCTGACAGCTGCAATCGGTCCGTAGAACGGGATGTCCGAAAGCGTTACGGCACATGATGCCGCATTGATTGCTACGATATCGGGAGTATGAATCATATCGGACGATACAACTGTCGGAACAATCTGTATCTCCCTTCCGAATGCCTTGTCGAAGAGAGGCCTCATGGGTCTGTCGATAAGACGCGAGACAAGAATCTCCTTGTCCTTGGGTTTGCTTTCCCTCTTCAGGAATCCTCCGGGAATCTTTCCCGCAGCGTAGTATTTCTCATTGTACTCAACTGAAACCGGTACGTAGTCGATCGGTTCACTCGGCTCCTCTCCGCAGCATACAGTTGCGATGACCACACTTCCTGCATAACGTGCAAACACACAGCCGTTGGCCTGCTTTCCGATTCTGCCCGTTTCGAACACGAGGTCAGTACCGCCGACATTAACTTTTACCGTTGTTACCTGTGACATTTAAAAACCTTCTTTCTTTCTTTTTCTGTTCTTTGTTCTTGATATGTAAAGCCAGAGAGTGCTCTGGCTTGTACTTATTTCTTTTATTTTCTGATTCCGAGTTCTGCAATAAGAGACCTGTATTCATCGATGTTGCGTCTCTTGATGTATGCAAGAAGCCTTCTTCTCTGTCCGACAAGCATCAGCAGTCCGCGGCGTGATGCATGATCCTTCGGGTTGAGCTTGAAATGTCCCTGAAGGTCATTGATTCTTGCTGTGAGAAGTGCAACCTGAACTTTTGCATCT